>NZ_JARWCR020000105.1:0-21754 GCF_029846695.2 Bradyrhizobium nivariense
AAACTCTTGACGCCAACTCAAACCCCTGAACCAATCACCCATGTCGGTCAAAGCCGCTGCTCATCATCGCGCGAAACAGCTGCTCACGATCGCCTGAAATCGCCGCTCACCATCGCCGAAATACGCATTCAAGACTGATTGGCCATCGCCTGCGCGTGCGCATCTTCGACGACCGGCTCGAATGCTTCCTCGGCGTCACGCCGGTCGGGACGCTGCGGCGCGGTCGGCCTGTGTCGGAGAACCACGGCGGGCATGTCGTTGATTACCGGCACGTCATCCATGCCCTGCGGCGCAAGCCGATGGCGCTCGTCAATCTCGTCTATCGCGACCAACTTTTCCCGCGCGCGGCTTACAAGCGCCTGTTCGAGACCTTGCGGGAGCATGGCGACGACCGGCGCGCCTGCAAGGTGACGGTCGAGCTTCTGGCGCTGGCCCACGAGCGAGCCTGCGAAGCTGAGCTCGCCGAGGTGATCGCGATGGATCTCGATGCCGGACGGTTACCCGATCTTGCAGCGCTGCGCGATCGCTTCCGACCCGAGGCGGGTTCGATCCCAAGTGTCGCCGTCAAGCTGGCGTCGCTCGACGTCTACGATGAGCTGGCCTCCGTCAGCATCGTGTCGGCCCACTCGAACTTGGGAGAAGCAGCATGACCAGCATAGCGAGCTCAATCGATGCCGCCCGCGTCGAGCTGCTGCTCAATGAGCTGCGCCTGCCCGGCGTCAAGGCGATCTGGCCAAAGCTCGCCGCACAGTCGGACAAGGAAGGATGGCCTGCCGCCCGCTTCCTCGCGGCCCTTGCCGAGCACGAGGCTGCGGATCGCACCCGCCGTCGCATCGGGCGACACATGGCGGAAGCGCGTCTGCCTGCCGGCAAGACGCTCGCCACGTTCGACTTCGAGAGCGTGCCGATGCTATCAAAGGCGCAGGCGATGGCGCTCGCCGCCGGCGACGTCTGGTTGAAGACGGGCGCCAATCTGCTGCTGTTCGGTCCACCCGGCGGAGGCAAGACCCATCTCGGCACAGCGATCGGCCTGGCTCTCGTCGAGAACGGCTGGCGCGTTCTCTTCGCGCGCACTACCGATCTGGTGCAGCGGCTGCAGGTGGCTCGGCGCGAACTGGCGCTGGAGTCCGCGATCGCCAAACTCGATCGATACGACCTCCTGATCCTCGACGACATCACGTGTGTGAGCAAGGATCAGGCGGAGACCAGCGTTTTGTTCGAGCTGATCGCCGCCCGCTATGAGCGGCGCTCGCTGCTGATCACGGCCAATCAGCCGTTCGGCGAGTGGGGGCGTATCTTCCCCGATCAGGCAATGACGCTGGCGGCCGTCGATCGCCTTGTCCACCACGCCACGATCCTCGAGATGAATGTCGAGAGCTACCGTCGAAAAGTTGCTCTCGATCGAAGGCGCGGTCCAGGACGGCCAGCCGTGCACGCCACTCCAAACGAGCTCGACAAAGCGGTGATTGACGCTGGCAGTGCCTCTTGATTGTCGCGCAGCGTCAATCAAGGCTTGCCAAGCGCCAGCGTCAATTATCTCCTGACTCGGCCGCTTTGTCTCATCTTGATTGACGCGCCGCTCTCATCCTGATTGTCGCGCCATACACGGGCTTCCATCGGAAGCATGCGATGCGGTTGCTGCGCTGGATTCTGAGGGCCAGACAGCGGGTCGCCGCAATCGTCCGCGGATCTACCAAGACGCGGAGAGAAATGCGCTGATACTGCTTTGGGAGGCTGCAGACCGGGTGTGCGGTAAGCGTCTGAAGCCCCTGCTGCCGATCTTGATTGAATCGATGGAGCGGCACGGCCATATCGACCTGGCGTCGGAGATTCGGGCTAAGTTATTGTCGATGAGTGCGGCGACGATCGACCGGGCACTTCGATGCGTTCGTGAGCAAAGCGGTCGGCCGCGTCGTCGCTCTGTAGCAAGTGCTCTGCGACGCAGCATCCCTATTCGTACTTCAGCGGATTGGGGAGATCCGGCGCCTGGGTTCGTCGAGGCCGATCTTGTTGCCCACAGCGGTCCTTCGGCGGGCGGCGTTTCGTCCACACGCTCGTTCTCACGGTCATCGCGACCGGCTGGACGCGTGAAGTAGACCGGTGATCGACCGTGCTCAAGGCTGGCGCGTTGCGCCACCGCCTTCGGCGGCTGGCGGCCTTGACCACGCCCGATCACCGGTCTGTTGGCTTGCGAGCGCTCGGTCGAGGACCGAGCGCGACATCGGCGCGCTCGAAATGCCCACCAGTTGTGCGAGCGGCTTCCTTCGCTCCCCTGGCTAGGGAGCAAAATAGTCGTCCGTTCTTTAATCGCGGGCACGGTGTCAACCCCGATAGACAAAAATGATCCGCTGCCGGGTTCATGGTTCTTTCCGCGGTCGTCTCTATGCAGGAGCGCCGCATGATGGCGTTCAAAAGGCGTGGCATCTCGATGTGAAGAGCGCGGTGCGTAAAGCCCGCAGGGACGACTTCGAGATTGCCCACACCTTCGTCCCGGCAGGGACGCTTGTTCCGCCGAAGGCGGATCCGGGTTGGTTTAAGACTGGTTCATGCGGTGCGCATCTCTGCCTGGAATTCGGTGCCGTCGGTCCAGATAGCATGGAGGATGACAGCCATTTTGCGAGCCACGGCAACCTTGGCCTTTTTGGCGCCGATGCGTTTGGCCAGCTTGCTGCCCCAGCGCTTGAGCGCAGAACCTCGCCTGACAACGGTCAGCAGGACGTTCGCGGCCTCGAACAGATAAGTTCGCATCTGGTGGTTGCCGCGCTTGGAGATGCGGCCAGTACGATCGATCTCGCCGGATTGATAACGTCTTGGTGTCAGGCCTAGATAGGCACCCACGTCGGCGGAATGTCTGAAGCGAGTGGGGTTGTCGATGGTTACGACGAAGGACAGGGCAGTCAGGGGACCGATACCGGGAACGGTCATCATTCGCCGAACAGTTTGGTCGCCTTTTGCCACTGCCAGGAGCTGTCGATCGAACCTCTCAATTTGCTCGGTCAAACAGGACTGGGCAAGGACCAGCGGTGCGAAAATATCTTGTAAATCCGGCGCTTCAGCAAGCACGGCGTCGACTTTGCGAGCCAAGTTCGTCGAGCCGGCCTTGCCGAGCACTATTCCCAACCCCTTGCACAGACCTCGCATTTGGTTGTCAATATCTCGCCGCAGATTCACCAGCTTGGTTCGAGCCGCCAGCATCGAACGGGTTTTCCAGCTCTCCGCCCCCTTCACGACAGCTTCCCGATACCATCCCATGCGGGCCATTTCGGCCAACCCCTTGGCGTCGTTGTGGTCAGACTTGTTGATGCGCATCGATAACGCTGCGTTGGCATGACGCGCATCAAGGCAAATGACCGGAAAGCCCAGCGCCTTGAGTTGGTGCCAAAGCCAGTTCGATAGCGAGCCTGTTTCAAAAACGATCCGCTCAGCATTGTCGGCATGACGTCGCAAGAGTTTAGCGATGGCCTCTGGATTGGTGGGCACGCAACCTTCGAATGTCACGCTGCCGGTCTGGTCCAAAACGCAAATGCTGGTTTCTTCCATAGAGATGTCCAGACCTACGTACTGCTTCATAGCGCTGCTCCCTTTCGATAATCCGCTAAGCCGATGGCGGGAAGCTACGCCCATGCCAAGCAATTCAAGCGGCATCAGCGGCAGTTGCGCATCCTGCGCATCCGGCTGGGCCGGATCATTCGCGATATCCGCCGCAAGATCGAAGGTCAGACCGTGCTCGAGAACGCCTTCGCCCTCCCGCTCGGCCGGGCCTCGCAGATCCGCTCGCAGCGGCAGCGTCAGCGCGGCTGGAAGCTCTTCCACGCCCCGGAAAAGTATTGTCAGGCCCACGAGGGGAGCACTGGGAGATATGCTCGCCAAGATACGCGGCCTTCTTGTTGGGATCGGCAGGGTTGTTCCTGACCAGGTGTCGCGTTTGAGCATGAGCAGAGGGCTCCATCCACGGCGCTGGGAAGCCTTCGTCTCCGAATTTGACGGACGACTAATGCGGCCTTCGTTGCTTCGCTCGGAACCGCCGACTCTTTTGGTTATTGAAGATGAATAATGGTGGCTTGCGATTACCGCGGAACGCTTCGTTCGCAGCGGTCGGGCACGTCTTCCTTCGAACGCACCGAGCCGAAGGGGCGCTCTAGCATACGACGTACGCGCACCGGCCCGGGGCCGATGTGAAAGCCCATCGCCTGCTGTTCCATCGCGCGCTCCAACTGCGTGGAGCGGCTCCGCTGCCGCAAGTAGTCGAACCAGGTCGGGCAGTGATAGCGCTCCGTCCAGAGTTCGGGATCAGCGATGTCCCGCGCGATCGACCAGCCATAAGCGCCGTTGCGCTGACGGAACAGTTTAACGTCTTGCATCGCATTATGGAACGAGCGCGCATTCTCCTGCGCAACCCGGTATTCAATCTCGACCACCAAAGGCCCGCTGCGCCCAGCCAAAGCTAGCTGCACCTCAGGATCGTCCAGCACTTGAGCCTCCTCGCCGCGCGCGCCAATGCGCGGCATGGGCCACCAGAGCCCCAGCAGCGGTGAGAGCATCATCAGGGCGGCCGAGACCAGGAGCGCTGTATTGACGCCGGCCATATCTGTGAGATGGCCCCAGCCCCAGCTCCCGACGGCAACTCCTCCTGATCCTGCCGCCTGGTAAGCTGCGAGGGAGCGCCCCGCTACCCAGCGCGGGGCCGAAAGCTGTACGCCAATATTGAACAGCATCCACGCCATCATCCACACGGCCCCCGCCAATACCAGCGCGCCTGCCGTTAACACCGGCTCTCGGCTCAACGCCACCGCCACAATAGCCCCGCCCATCGAAAGCGCGCAGGCACGTATCGCCGCCTCAGTGCTCACGCGCTTTCGCACTTCGGTGATGTAGAAAGCGCCGATCACCGCGCCCAAGCCAAAGGCGCTCAGCATGATTCCATAGGTCTGTGCGCTGCCATGCAGGAGATCGCGGACTACCAGCGGCATCAATGAGATGATCGCACCGCCGATCAGGCCCGTCAGCATAGTGCGGATCAGCACGATCTTTATCGATGGCGAATTGGTGATGTATCGCACGCCGGAGATCATAGCGCGGCTCAGGTGTTCGCGCGGCAGGCGAGAGGGCTCGGCGACGCGTTTCCACATAAACAGCACGGCGATCAACGGCACATAGAGCAGCGCGTTCAGTGCAAACGCTGCCACCGAGCCCGCTGTCGCCACCACAATGCCGCCGATCGCCGGGCCGAGGCTACGCGCGATGTTGTAGCTGATCCCGTTAAGCGCGACTGCTGCCGGCAGCGTTTCGGCCGGTACCTGCTCGCTGACAGACGATTGCCAGGCCGGCCCCATCAATGCCACGCCGCTGCCGACCACAAAGCAAAGCACCAGCAACAGGTTCGGCGTGGTGAAGCCCAACCAATCGAGAGCAGTTAGGGCGATTGCGCCGCAAAGCTCAATGGAAAGCGCAACCAGCTGCACGATCCGGCGGTCATGCATGTCGGCAATTGCCCCGGCTGGCATCGAAATCAGCATCACGGGTAGCATCAAGGCCGTCTGCACCAGGGCAACCTTGTCGGCCGATGGCGTCATCTGCGTCATGGCCCAAGCTGCCCCCACCCCCTGGATCAAGAGGCCGAAATTGGCCAGCAAGCCTGCCAGCCAAATACCCCGGAACACTGGGGCTCGTAACGGAGCGGTGATCGGATCGGCGCTGAACGCTTGGGGCTTGGCTTGAGCGGTCATATCTGCTCGTACTTAGCGGGCAGGGGCTTGATTGTGGTCCGAGTGATTGACCGTTCGAAAAAATCTGACGCGAGCAAGCGGGCGACCGCTTCTTCAATTTTGTCCATAGTTATGCGCTTCGTGTTCGAAAGCCCCATCAGGCCTGCTAACATCCTGAGGTATCCCAGCAATTCCCTAGTTTCTGCCTGGCGCAGCAGGATTCGTACGCGCCAAGCATTCCTCGCGTTGCGTTGCTAACTTAGCGACTTCATACCATTATACCATTCTCCACATCACGTTAGATAAAGGTCCCGGTTCTCGGCAGAGTCTCCGGCCGTCTAGCGCGGCATATATTGCCTGGCCAAGGTCTCGATTGCCGTTGCAGCCGCCGGGTGGCCGGTGAACATCACATTGGAGATACTGTTGCATGATGTGAGGTTGCTGTTTGGCAGCCGAAACTCAGATGGACAATTTGAAGCGCTCCCTTCTCATATTTTGCTCGGTCTAGCAAGAATGGCAAGCCCATGAGACACGATAGGCGTGGCAGCTAATCTGATGCGGAACACCAACCCTGAACAGAAGTCTCCTCAGTATCATAGCGTCATAGAATAGCGACAGCGCAGAGTCTTCTGCCTTGCTGCGCCGATCAGCGATAAAAAGCCGCGAACACACTAGCAGAAGCATTGAAAAGGCCCTCCCACGCACTCGGCGGACGATTGACACGACTGCCTCAATGAGGCTTCGACGGAGCCTCTGCACTCGTCGTTGACAGGCGATGGCGGAAAACCTCGCAATTTGCCCTTTACGCTCAAGTTGGATGTGGCGGCGAATCGACTGGAGCGCACCGACGGACGGCACCTCGCCGTCAGTGGTGATCGCGAAATAGGCGTAATAAAGGCGCGACGATCCTTGCGTTGCCGTTTCGCCCACAATATCCTTCCACCAGGCCCTTGGAAGCAGAGGACAGCCTTCGGGTCCTTATGAAGCATGATCGAGTACACAACGTTCTCGGCATCGAGCGTTTTTACCGTCCTGGACGGTCACGCTTGTCCGAAGCTCGAAGCACGACTCGGTTACGTCGCCATTTGCATCGAGCGTCTGCGCCAGTTCGGGCGCAGCTTCCCAGCCTCATTGATGCGGGTGCGGGTGAGTACGTTGTAGAGCGTGAAGCGGCGCGCATAACCGTGCTTTGAATGCATTTCGCAGGATCGTGAGCTCTCCTTGACAGTTTGTCAAACCATGTCATTTTGTCAATACGCGCCGAGTTGGCGAACAATGCGGTTCGTTCGACATGCTGACGCTTGATGCCCAAATCGCAACTTTGGTACGGCACGATAACAAGGGCCGACGACCCAATGGTGAGATCTTTGTTTCAGAAAAGTCGTGATGGATTGTCGATTGCGTGGACCAGATTCTTGGCGGCAGCGGTCCGTAGTCGGGAATGCACTTGAAATGGCGGCAATGCGCAGGGAGGGCTGAGCGATGAAGCGCAAAGCAGGAAACGGCTCCAGCCGGGCAAGGGTGCAGGACGAGCAGCGTGCGCAAGATATCCTGGAGACGCTGGCGCAGCTTGTGCCTCAGATCGCGCGCAGCATAACAAAAGATTGCGAGGTCGCGCTGCATGACAATCGCGCCTCGCCGCCCCGTATTCTTGCTATAGGCAACGGGCACGTTACGCGCCGGGGTGTGGGCGACCTTATGACACGCATCGCGGTAGGCGATGCCGAGTTGCAGGATCTCCGAGAGCCGCTGTTTAACTACGGATCGGTTGCTCCAGATGGCAGGCAGCTGAGGGTTAGTGTGCTGCCAGTTGTGGTTGACGGGAAAACGGTCGCTTACCTTGCAATCAATTTTTGCACCAGCGACCTGCTTATGGCGCAAAGAGCGATTACCCAGCTCACTCGAACAGAGCCGCATCCGAAAGAGATTCACGAGACCTTCTTGCCGAGTTCGCTCCCACTTCGGCAAGTTATCGATAACCAGCTCGAGGAGTGCAATCGACCGCCACACCTCCTCGACCGTGAAGATCGCATCGACTTAATGCGACGTTTGCACGAACAGGGTGTGTTTCAAATGCGAGGCACAGTGCGCGAAATCGCCGAACGGCTTGGGATCAGCCGCGCTGCTGTCTACCACTATCTTAAGCTCGCGACTGGGGAAGCAAAGGATCGTAAGCCGCCCCGCACCCCGGCGCGCAACTGAAGCGCGAGAACCAAGGTACTCTCTAAATGACTCACATCCTCGCCCCGCTCTTGGCGCCGCGCTCTATTGCCTTCATTGGTGCCGGTCCCCGCCCGGATACACCTGGGAATGACATGCTGCGCATGATCGAAAAAGCGGGATTCACGGGCGAAATCTATCCGGTGAACCCGAAGTACGAGCGGATTGAACAGTATCAGTGCTGGCCCTCAATGGCGGCACTGCCAAAGTCAGTCGATCTGGCGATTCTGTCCGTCGCCAATATGCGACTTGAAGAGGCTGTAAAGCGGGCCATAGCTGCGAAGGCCCGTGCGGCGGTGATCTTCGCCAGTGGTTATCTTGAAAACGACACCCATCCACCGCTTACGAAAAGGATCGCGCGTTTGGCTCGCGAGGCCGGACTGCAGATCTGCGGGGGCAACTGCATGGGCTTCTATAATGACGCCGCGAAGGTCTGGGCTTCGGCGTTCGCTACGGAGCGCGAGCCGTTAGCAGGTGGGATCACGTTTATCAGCCACGCCGGTTCTGCGTTTGGCGCCCTGGCGCATAATGACCCACGCTTTCGTTTCAATCTGGCGATCTCTGCGGGGCAGGAGCTGACAACAACAGCCGCGGACTACATGGACTATGCGCTTGACCAGCCGGAAAGGCGCGTCATTGGCCTCTTCCTTGAGGAAGTCCGAGATCCGCGCGGTTTCGTGGCAGCGCTCGAGAAGGCGGCGACGAAGTCTGTTCCTGTGGTGGTCCTGAAGGTTGGGCGGACGGAGGCCAGCGCTGCCCTCGCGGTCAGCCACTCGGGGGCCATCGCGGGGAACGACGCCGCCTATCGGGCGCTGTTCGACCGCTACGGCGTCTTGCAGGTCGACACGCTCGATGAACTAGCCACGTCGTTGCTGCTCTTCGCGCAGCCGCGGCGGCCGGCAAAGGGCGGCCTTGTGGCGATCGGCGACTCCGGCGGCGAGCGGGAGATGATCGTAGATCTCGCCGACCATGTCGGGGTTCCCTTCGCCAAGATTGGTAAGACCACTGTGTCGCGTCTTGCGGCGCGGTTGGAGCACGGGCTTGAGCCAATTAATCCGCTCGATGCATGGGGCACGGGCGACGAGTTCGTCGAACGATTCGCAGATTGTTTCACAAGCTTGGTAGATGATCCGGACGCTGCTGTCGGTGTCTTCTTCAATGACCTGCGCGATGGAAATCAAGTGCATGACGGCTTTGTTGAGGCGGCGCGCCGCACCTTTGCTCGCACCGACAAACCAATCGCGTATGCGAGCAACTTCAGCCGCGTACGCAACCCTAAGGCGTCCCTTGCCCTGACGCAGGACGGAATACCGGTCCTCGACGGCACCTTGCCGGCGCTCAAGGCAGTGCGCAACATGCTGGCGCATCGTGATTTCTTGGCACGCATTGCCGATCCTGCGCCGTGTCCGGCTCCAGGTAAAGATTGGTCCTCCTCACTGCGTGGCAGGGCGCCTCTGGGCGAAGCGGAGGCCCTTGAGCTGCTCGCCGACTATGGCATTGCGAGTCTGCCGTCGCGGATTGTGGAGACAGCCAATGCGGCTGTCGCGGCTGCCCGTGAGATCGGCTTTCCGGCTGTACTCAAGACGGCGGAGCCCGGAATCCTTCATAAGACGGAACGCGACGGCGTTAAACTGGGCCTCGCGGACGAGTCCGCAGTGAAGGCTGCCTGGGCGGATCTCGCATCCCGCATCGGTCCGCGCGTTCTCGTCACTCGGATGGCACCTAAAGGCGTCGAATTGGCGCTCGGCCTGACAATCGATGCCCAATTTGGGCCCCTCGTGGTGGTCGCCGCAGGCGGGATATGGATTGAGGTATTGCGCGATGCTCAGCATGCGCTGGCCCCATTCGGTCCGGCAACCGCCCAGCAACTTCTCAGTCGGTTGCGCGCGCGCCCGCTTATCGAGGGGGCGCGTGGCAAGGCTCCTGTCGATCTTAACCGGCTCGCGGACACGATCGCGCGGTTCTCTGTGCTTGCGAGGGATCTTGCCGACGTAATCGCTGAAATCGACGTCAATCCGCTTATTGCGACATCGGAGGGGGTGCTTGCCCTCGACGCGCTCGTTGTACCTCGGATCGAGGTGTGATCGTCTGTTGCCCTGATAGCCGCCCCGCCGATCATCCAACCTCAGCTCATCACGCAAGGACACCCACGTTTGGATGGCGCCTTCCCAGCGAAGGAAGGGGGCCTCTGAACAAGCCCACGTCTCATATAGCGAAAATTGCTACATGCTTCGGCGACCGCTCGCCGGCCGAGCTGGACGCCACGACCGCGCAGATGGAGCGGTCGTCCTCGCCGCTTGTGTTGAGACAGAGCCCTCGCGTTTCGCGTCCAGGGACATCAAGCGAACGGAGTCAGGGACACGCAATCATAAGGGCCGCCGGGGGGCCCATAGCCCAGGAACGCTCTACCTCGAAGCAGCTGTTGGGTCAGAATCGTTGCGCAGAACGGAAGTTCGATACGTCAGCTCTACTTTACCATCTCCTTTGGACGCGACCTTTTGGTTTTGCGCTCGCTACCTGCTAAATTAAGGGATTCATAGGTGGGTTAGCATCCATAAAGTTTGCAAAATCGGCGATCGATTGGTAAGCACAGCTTTATGCAACGGCTACGCTTCGCGCTCCCGCCGCCCTCTCTTCTCATCACCTTCGAAGCCGCTGGACGGTGCCTCAGCTTTACCCAGGCGGCTGACGAACTAAACGTATCGCGGGTGGCAGTGAGTCAGCAGATCAAAGCTTTGGAGAGCTTCATCGGCACTCCTCTTTTCTATCGTAAACAGCGATCGGTAGCGTTGACCCAAGTCGGTTCTCGCTATCATAAGGCGGTGTCGGCGGCACTCGCGCAGGTATTGGATGCGACAATAGAGATCAGCAAAAAGGCCGAGTCCAATGTAGTCAGCATCAGCGCAACCCCGGGCTTCACCACATATTGGCTTCTGCCAAATATCACTACATTTCAAACTGTCCACCCGAAGATCGAATTGCGCTTTATCGTTTCTGATACCGCGCTAGATCTGGCCCAAGAGAACATCGATGTCGGCATTAGTTATGGAGAGCCGCCATTCTCAGATTTAGATTCAACGCTGCTTGTTCGCGAGGAGATCAGCCCGACCTGCACGGCCAGCTATTTGAACGCCTGTGGTCTCGGTGAAATTGAGGCGGCAGACCTCGTAAGACACCCTCTCATCGAACTGGACGGTCCTTACGACGAACAGACGCGTTGGTCGTCTTGGTTCCGCACGCAAGGCATTCACGTTGGAAAGTTACCTGGCGGAATCACTGTCAACACCTACACGAACCTCGTACAGGCAGCCCTGGACGGCCAAGGTTTTGCGTTGATCGGACCACCGCTGATTGATCGTTTTTTGGCGAACGGGACACTGGTTCAGCCTGTACCCTCGCCCAAGGTTGTGCGACATGCGTTCCATTTGGTAACTCCGCGGCACGGCATACGCTCTGCTGCTGCAGGTGCTTTCATTGACTGGATTACACGTTGCTTCAAGGTCAGCGGTTGAGTTGATGCGTAGAAAAATGATTGCCTACTTTCCATAGTCGGATCATTCGATTCGCGCCTCGTGCATCCAGCAGCGCCAACGGAGCCAACCGAGGTTGAGGACAGAACCTTTTTGGCTGGGCGAGCAGATCGATTGATCAAGCTCAGGAGGCCGGGACCGGGGAAAGATGGTCGTCGGTCTGCGGTTCTGTCACGACGATAGCCGTCTAGAGCAGATTCTGATCAGACGCGGTCATAACCGGCTGCGGCGAAGAAGTTCAGGCACTCTTGGGCGTTGAAGGCGGCGAGCGCGAGAGCAATAGCGTTGTCCAAAGCCTCGATTGATCTGGCGGCGGCCTTTCGAAGGGCGGCTTTGAGCTTTGCAAACGCCATTTCGATCGGATTGAGGTCGGGCGAATAAGGCGGCAGATACTGTACTGCCATTACCGCTCGCCTGTTGAGATTGACAGCAGGACCGATGCGGGCAATGCACCGGGCGCAAGCGTTTGACGCTGCATGCACGAGCTTCCTCACGATCGCAAAAGCGATCGCCTTGGACTGACCGGGGAACCAGCCTCACTCGCTGAGATCGAGCGTTCGGCGCAAATCTCGTGTGCGCGGCCGTAAAAGCTTACTGCACTTGCATAAATGGCCGAGTCGTAATGGTTGTGCGCGAACTCGTGCCAGGAAACGTAAACCAGTGAAGTACTGGAATAACAACAGAGCCGACGTCAGCTCGTCCGCGAGCAACCTTTTTTGGAGTAAGCAAGGCTTACGGCAAAGTTAGTTTTTTTCGACGTTTACAGGCCCCGGCGATGGGACTTAGGTAAGCCACGAAATGACTTGAGCTGCGGTAAGCGGTCGATGGTGGACTTTGCAGCTTGGCAAACATCCGTAAGCCAGCGCTAAAAATCGCAACATGGCGGGATCGACGATCATGACCAAACGTAAGATGAAGCTTGGGATTTCGATGCGCTACATGGGCTACCACGGCGGCTCTTGGCGACTTCCAGAGGTACAGCCAGACGGTAGTTCGGATTTCCGTTGTTTTCTCGACATCGTCGAAACCGCCGAACGCAACAAGCTCGACTTAGTCTTTTTGGCCGACGGCATCGGTATCCGTTCTGACGACAATCCGCGCGGTAGTCTCTGTAGAAGCCGTCAGAACGTCGAGCTTGAGCCGCTAACCCTTTTGTCGGCACTAGCGCCTCTCACGAAGCATATCGGCCTTATTGCCACGGCCTCCACCACCTACAACGAGCCCTACCACATCGCGCGAAAATTTGGCTCGCTGGACCAGATCAGCGCGGGCAGGGCAGGTTGGAATGTGGTCACCTCTTGGTCTGACCAGGAAGCTTGGAATTTCAATCGTGCCAAGCACTTGGATTATGACACGCGATATGAACGAGCGGAGGAGTTCGTCGACGTTGTAACAGGACTCTGGGATAGCTGGGATGCCGATGCCTTCGTTTGCGACAAGGAGGCTGGTATCTTCTATGATGAAAGGAAGCTTCATGTCCTCAATCACAGCGGTAAGCACTTTACGGTGCGTGGCCCACTCAGTGTGCGTCGTTCCCCCCAAGGAAGACCGATCTTGGTCCAAGCGGGCGCTTCGGAAGTCGGGCAACAAATTGCTGCCCGATACTGTGACATCGTGTTCGCCGCCAAAAAGGATATCGGGTCGGCAAAGAGTTACTATAACTCGGTGAAGGCGCGGCTACCTCTTTATGGTCGTAATCGCGACGACCTATTGATGCTGGCCGGCCTGACGCCGATAGTCGCGCCCACGCGTGCCGAAGCTAGAGCAAGGTTTGAGCGGCTCGAAGGGCTCGTCGATCCGCTGGTAGGACTGGCAATGCTCTACCGCTCTTTCGGCGATCTCTCGCACCTGCCGCTCGACGGGCCGGTGCCGAAGCCAGATCTCGAAAGTGTGGGACTGCGGAGCAGTGCGCAAATGTACTGGGAGCTTTCTCAACGCGAGGGGCTGACGATACGCCAGCTGTATAAGAAGCTCGGCATGGCCCAGGAGCACAACACGGTAGTCGGTACGCCGGCTGACATCGTCGACGAAATGGAAGCTTGGATGGACGGCGGTGCGGCCGATGGCTTCAATATCACACCCACGCACTTGCCGCATGGCCTGAACGATTTCGTAGAATTGGTGCTGCCCGAGATTCGACGGAGAGGTCTGTTCCGAGATGAGTACGAAGGCAAGACTCTGCGCGAGAATCTAGGGCTCCATACCCCGGCGAGCCGCTATCAGCATCAGACGGCTCGTGAGAGCCAGTCGGCTTGATGCCATCGCCGATCAATTGTCGAATAGGTGCACCAATGTCCATAATGGTTAAAAGCGCTGCAACGGCGGGTATACCCAGCGCCGGGGCACTAATGGAGGAAGGCAATCCGGCGGAAGACCCGCGTCTGTTCAGGCGCTGTTTAGGTCAGTATGCCACCGGAATTGCAATCATTACCACTGCGGTCGATGGAGAACGCGCCGGCGTAACGGTTAATTCGTTCACTTCGGTTTCGCTCGACCCACCCCTTGTTCTTTGGTCGATCAGCCGGGCTTCGCGTAGTTTCAGATTGTTCGAGAAGTGTGGCCGATTTGCTGTCAACCTGCTGGGGGTGGATCAGACACGCATCGCCAGCCACTTTGCTAGCAAGTCAGATGACAAGTTCGCAGAGATCCGATGGCATGAAGGACTATTCAACGTACCACTGATTGAGGGGTGCGTTGTCAATCTTGAGTGCGAATGCGTTTCCCGTTACGACGGAGGTGACCACGTGATCCTGATTGGACGGGCAGAACATGTCAGGCGGTATCAATGCGAGCCACTGCTCTTTGTGCACGGCGGGTATGGTATCGCCTCCAGCCATCCGTCAATCTCGCCGACCCCAGGGTCAGAAGAAACTCCGGCGCTCGACAGTTTTAACAATCAGATCGTTCCCTTGATATTTGAGGCGCACAATGTGATGTCTGCGCGCTTCGACGAACATCGGCTTGCGGAAGGTGTTACGACTGCCGAGGCCCGGATTTTAGCTCAAGTCTATTTGGCGCCGGATACCAAACTTGACACGCTAGCGACCGCTACCTACCTCGGCCAACGTGAAGCGGAAGACGCGCTTAACGAACTTAAGGCGCGGTCACTTCTGATCTTGGAGCCTGATGGACGCGTAAGGCTGAGCCTTGAGGGAAAGCAGCTGCGAGAAGCGATCAGACGCCGTTGGCACCTGTTTCAGGAGAAGCAGATTGAGGGTATTCCGGATGAGGATCTTAGAACTGCGATCCGAACGCTGACAAAACTAATTGTTCGAAACCGATAGCTCTGCGAGCCAATCGGTGGGAACTCTGATGTAAATCAGTCACCGGCATCAAAGCCGAGCTAGAGTGCGTGTCGCGTGTCGCACTGACGAACTGGACCTCGTCGGGCATGTCTCGACTAAAACGCTCATGATCTGCGGCAGGCGCGATGCTTTTCAGAAAAGGGGACTTGGGCGTACGTGTGGTACGGGATTAGTTCTCGTTAACCGGCAGAGACTCGCGAATTACGAGCTGTTCGTCTAGACTCTGCGGCCGTCATCGTGTTCCTGAGAAGGTAAGCGACTGTCATTGGTCCTACACCTCCAGGGACAGGAGTAATGTAGGCTGCCCTTTCTCGTGCTTGTTCGAAATCAACGTCGCCGACAATTCGACTTGGGACGCCGGGTGGGAAAACTCTATTGATCCCCACATCGATTATTGTCGCGCCCGGCTTGACCCAATGACCGCGAATAAGCCCCGGGGATCCAGCTGCAACCACGATCACATCGGCCCGGTTGCATATGCCGGGTAGGTCCCTCGTTTGAAGTTGCGCAGCTGTGACGGTGCAGCCAGCATCGCCAAGCAGCACACCAACGGGCTTTCCTACCAAGTTTGACCGTCCGACTACCGCGACATCAAGGCCATCCAGGTCGTTCAGCACCGTACGGATCAAGTGAATAACTCCCAGCGGCGTGCAAGGCGCTAGCATGGGGCGGCCAACGGAGACACGACCTGCATTGTACGGATGGAAGCCGTCGACGTCTTTGCGCACGTCGATAGATTCCAATACCCGCCAACGATCTATGTGCCGAGGCAACGGCAATTGAACGAGTATGCCATCGACGGCCGGATCCTCATTGAGAGCAAGGATCAGTTCGATCAACTCTTGCTCAGTCGCGCACGCGGGCAAGCGGTGTTCAAATGAGTTAATACCGACCCGGTTGGCGAAGCGAATCTTGCTTTTTACGTAGATGCTGCTTGCAGGATCCTCGCCCACAAGGACAACGGCAAGGCCCGGTGCGGTATTGTAGGTGGCTACAAACCGGTCGACGTTCGCGGCGACTTGATGGCGAAGGACGGCGGCGATGGCTTTGCCGTCTATGATCTGAGCTGGCATTACCTGGTCAATCTCGAAAGACCACAGTCTTGTGGCCATTTAGAAGAACGCGCCCATCCAAATGCCACGCAATGGCTCGTGAGAGCACCCGTCGCTCGATGTCCCGTCCCTTTCGCACAAGGTCCTCGGGAGTATCATGATGAGAGATTCGCTCGACGTCCTGCTCGATGATTGGGCCCTCATCGAGATCACCAGTGACGTAGTGCGCGGTAGCGCCTATCAGCTTCACCCCTCTCGAATGAGCTTGATGATAAGGCTTCGCGCCCTTGAACCCAGGCAAGAACGAATGATGTATGTTTATGCAACATCCTGCCAGTCTCGCAGAGAGAGAATCGGAAAGAATTTGCATGTATCTTGCCAAAACTACCAGGTCGACCTTCCGCTCTTGTACAACCTCCCAAATTCGACGTTCTTGATCTTCCTTGGTTTCTTTGGCGACAGGAAAATAGTCGAACGGGCTGCCATCGAAATCGAGATGAGCATAGGTCTCGCGGGGGTGGTTCGATATGATCCCTGCAAGTTCAAAATCCAGCTCCCCCGTCCGCCAACGATACAGAATGTCGGCGAGGCAGTGATCAGATTTCGACGCGAGAACCAGCACCCTTTGCCGAACACGGCGGCGGCGAAGATTGATCTTCATCCCAAAGGTCTCAGCGATGGTCTCAAATCCGTAGGAGATTAAGTCAATCTCGACCTGCTCGGGAATATCAAAGGCCACTCGCATGAAGAATTGCCCTGTTTCAGGATCACTATATTGATGCGCCTCTTGTATGTTTCCACCGCACCCGTGCAGATGATGTGAAATCGATGCAACAATGCCGGCTCGATCAGGGCACGAAAGCGTGAGCAGCAATTGCGTGGGGCCACTGCCGAAAGCCGACTTAGTTTGAGTGACTTGCATTTCCGAATCCGCGAATACTTCACCTGCGCCAGTTTCGGTGATTCAAAGCCCAGATATGAGAGCAGAGCGGTTGCTCCTTGGCGAATTTCTTATCCTCGATACTTTCGGATGCGGACAGCACGAATGCGCCGATCCGGTATCACAGTCGCGACACGCGTTGCGCTTGATGCCGTCTGTCGAGCCGGTGCAAGCGGGCGGTGGCCGACCGAGCGTGGGACGTGAACGGAACCGCGAGAATCATCTGGGCGAGACGGTTCGCCCGGTGAATGGTCATGCTCAGGCGACGGGCCTTGCGCTCGACCGCGAGCTGCTAGGGAACGCTCTTCACGAGCACGAGCATGGCTTACGGGACGAGGCGCACCGAATGGGGTTGAGTAGATCCTGCAAGGCGATGCCTAGCCGCGTGTGCCGGCTCGGCAACCGGTAGCCATGAACACAAGCCGCCATGGTCGGATATCGCCCTACTTGCTACAGTCGCTTGACATTTTGTCAAACCATGGCAGTTTGTCAACAGGGAATTCGCAGTGGTTCGTTCGATATGCTCACCCTTGGTGCCCATATAGCGAATTCAGTGCGGGGGATCCTAACGGCCGACACCGGAATGCCGTAGGTCTTTGTTTCGGAACCGGCCTGCAGGACGGCCATTACGCCCGACATTTCTCCGCTGGCGGGCGATCGGTGGTCCTGGGTAGAGAGCTATCCTACGATGCTCACGGTTGCGAACGATGACGCACAAGCCGCGCGTGACTGCCCGAACCATGAGGCCCTCAGTTGATTTGCGAGCGTGAGATGAACCAGCCGAACAGCCGCAAGCAAAGGGCACCGCAAAACTCTCTGTCGGTGGCCTTTGTTCTGTTGCCGAATTTTACACTTACAGCGTTCTCCTGCATGGTAGACCTTCTAAGGCTTGCGGCCGACGAAGGAGATCGGAGCCGGCCCCAGCGATGCTCCTGGACCGTGCTCGGAGCCGACCTTAATCCGATTACGTCGAGCTGCGGCCTCCAGGTTGCTCCCTGGGAAACATTTAGTCAGCCGGAAAGATTCGACTATGTTGTTGTGATCGGGGGCCTCATTAGCAGAGAAATGAACTACGATCCGGTGGTGTTGAGGTTTCTGCAGAAAGTCGCAGCGGCAAGTATCCCCATCGTCGGGGTATGTACCGGCAGCTTCGCCCTTGCGGAGGCCGGTCTTCTAAAGGGACGCAAATGTTGCGTCAGTTGGTTTCACTTCTTCGACTTTCTTGAGAGGTATGCAGGTGTCGTTCCGGTCGCGGATCAACTATTTATTGTAGATGGAAGTTTCATAACATGCCCGGGTGGTTTGGCTGCTCTGGATCTCGGCGCATGGATGATTGAGCGTCATCTAGGGCCGGGCTTGGTGCAGAAGGGCCTGCACATCATGCTTACGGACAAGGCGCGCTCTGGATTTGATGCTCAGCCTCAGCCTCCGGGAGTTGGCCCAGTGGCTGATGAGAGAGTTAAGCGCGCCATGTTGCTGATCGAGCAGAACCTAAGCACTCCGCCAAAAGTTGAGGAAATCGCAGCAAAGATCGGACTATCGAAGCGTCAGCTTGAAAGGCTTTTTCGGAAGATTGCTGGCAAGAGCATTCAAGAATTTTCGCGAGGCCTCCGCACCTATTACGGTCTTTGGTTGCTCGCGAACTCGACCAAAAGCATTACGGAAATAGCGTTCGAAGCGGGCTTTTCCGACCCGTCTCACTTCAACCGTCTCTTCCGCGCTACGTTTGGATGTTCGCCCTCAGCGATGAGGAGCGAGGGGGCCGATGCCATCCGGACTATCATTCAGAATAGACAAGATGCTGCCGCCGCACTGCCTGCGGACGACCGTGCCTCAACGCCGGAAGCGCTCAATCGGAGCTTTCCGGACTGGACCGGTTTTCTTCAAAAGGAACGCCGTCCCTATCTGCAATAAGCCATGTTTGAGTGTGCCTGGCTTCGCAGTCAGGTTTTCACCTCTTCGCACTTTGGAATAGTTGGACAGGCTTGCGCTCGACCGTAGCTCCTGCCGCAGAAAGAAACGGATCACCTGAGGTACAGCAGGTGCTAACGGTCGCTCTGACTGAGAGTACCCGGGCGTCACACGAGAGTATGGCATCAGCGAATGCTGCGCATGCACTCATCATCGAGCAATAAGCTTCCTTCCCGGCGATCTCAGCAATCTTCGCAACAATATCGGCGTAGTTGATTGTGTCTGCCAGGCTGTCAGTGACAGCAGGCCGATTGAGATCCGCTGATATGTCCAGGTTCAGACGGAGATTTTGACCGTGCTGCCTCGTTTTAAGTCCTATGTTACTACTCTCGACAACGACGCGCACTCTGAGGCCATGCACGAAAATAGTATCGACTTGTTGCCCAAGCGAGCCAGGTGCGGCCGACGAGGGTCGACTTTGATCGCCTAATCTAGGGCATCCTTGATCGCTGTAGCTGGGCATCAAATTCGCGCCCTCGAAACTGCCATGCAGAACTCCATTTCGAGACACATCGCCCAATGTACAATCGTTCTAGCGCCTCACGACAATTTATCTAGCGCTAAGACAATCATGGCGCATCCGTACAAGGCTTAAGTGCGTTCAGTGCAGAGTGCCCACGTGGGCAAGCTTTGTGACGAGAGCGACGAGTTCGAACCGAGGGAATCCCCCGCGATAGGCAAGGGTCGAGGCCAACCGAGTGCATGGTGGTCAAACCGCTAATCGCGGGATGCTCGAATTGTTCTTTCAGACTGGAAGTGAGGAGGCCGCTCTAAAAGAGTCTTTTGGCGTCGCCGCGAACAGCGTCCCAGAACATCGTCTGTTGGAATAATTCCGCGTTGATGTTCGGGCGTTCAGATCAGCTTTGTGTAGCTGCGCGGTCGGCACCCAAGGAAACAACGATTGGATCGTGACCAGAAGATCTAAGGAACGCGATGGCGTTCTCTCGCGACAAAGACGTCGTGCGCGTGTTGGTAAGAGGATGACAGTTAATGACCAGCCCGCTGAGTATTCGCTCATCCAGCACTACGGTCACCCGCACCGCGGTGTCGTTACATGCTGCCAACAACGATACTGAACCTGGCTGAACACCCAACAGCTCCAAAAGTGCTTCGCGAGAGCCGAAGGACATCCTCCCTCGCGCACCAATTTTCCATGCTAACGCCTGCAGGTCTACGATAGCATCTTCGTCAGTCACGTACAGAAAGTAGTTCCTTTTTGCATCTCGAAGAAATAGATTCTTGGTGTGAACACCGTCTATCTGGCCTCGCAATTCGCGAGCTTCTTCGACGGTAAAAACCGGTGGATGCTCTGTTGTTACGGGCTCCATACCTTTCGCGCAGAGGTGAGCCAAAAGTTCATCGCTCTTTCTTAGGTCATCTGAGAGATTCATGATCTTTCCTTAAGAGCGCGGTGACGGTTAATATTACGACAGGCTAGGGACTCGGAGCAAAGGGAAATCATGGTGGTGCGCCCAAGTTTCCGGAAAGCACTTGCTAGGCAAGCGCCGGCGGTTCTGATTTGCCTTGCCTTTGTAGGTCTTCCGGTAGAAATCAGCCTTCATACGGCGTCCGTGCCAGCAGCTAAAGTGGTTTTCACAATTGCTTCCTGGATCGGAGCGATTTTGGTAGGGCTGCATACTATTTGCGTGGCCGCCTCTCAGGACGCAGACGCGACATGGAAAGCCCTTGAGAGGCGCAATTTGCTTCAGAGTGCATTATTTGTTCTTGGTGTTGCACTCGCGCTTTCAGGTTAGGGCCACGCCAGCTCGGGCCCGCTTTGCGGGATATGGACGATGTCTTTCCAACTGGGCTTGGCCCGAATTCCCCAAGTATCCCACTGGACTATCGTGTCGCCTGCGTACAATCGTGATGGCGGTTCGGTGCTCGTCACAAGATCGCCCGAGCGGTATCGTTCCCGGCTCAACCACAAGGGTCCTACGAAGAGATTCTCCGGCCTTTCTCTGCTCCGCGGCGGACTTAGCGGGCAGACCAATTGGGAATGCCAGTGGCGCTCGCCCAATCTGAAGCGCGAATATGACGTTATTATCGTCGGCGGCGGAGGGCATGGGCTCGCGACCGCCTACTATCTGGCGACTCGGTATGGAATTTCCAACGTCGCGGTCGTCGAGCGGAGATGGATCGGCGGCGGCAACGCAGCAAGAAATACCACGATCATCCGTTCGAACTACCTATTCGATGAAAGCGCCAGACTCTACGATCACGCCCTGAAGCTCTGAGAACGGCTCAGTCAGCAGCTGGACTATAATGTCATGTACTCGCCTCGCGCCGTGTTATGCTGGCTCACAACGTCCACGACGTGCAAAGCGCGAAACGGCACATAAATGCAAATCGGCTGAACGGCGCCGACAATGAGTGGCTCTCGCCCGAAGAATCGTTCCCGAACTACCGCCGAAACATTTCATGTCGATATTTGGCGATCTTTTGCGCCTTACGCCTGGCAACTGTTGGACGAGGTACGCACGGAGTTCTCCGCAGCCTAAGCACAGTGAAAATGTGCGCGAGATCCGAGTCCAAGCAACGGCGCTAGACCGGCGGACGGGTCACGACGATACTCCCTGCATTCGAGACGCGCGGCTCGACACATCGACCCTCGGTCAGATTGTCAGGAGTCTTCTCGATGTCAGTCTGCATTCCTGCATATTGGGCTCAATATTTGCCGGATTTCCGCGCCCTCACATCGTTAAAGTCAGCGATTCGCAGCGCAGTTCCGACTAGGACATTGCTGTGACCCTATTGGTTCTAGCGACTTACTCCAAATTTGAGGAGCTTGCTCAACGGCCGGCGGAAAAACCCTAGCTCTTTGTTGCGGAAATGGAGCCGCTGTTACCGCCGTGCCCGCATAGCGGAAATCACTTTTACAACGACGGGACCGAGCGCTTGCAGCGTAAGCGCGATTTTCTCCGCACGCCGGCGGTTTTGATGGATTGCGCTGGTATCGGGCGATACCGGGCCGTTCAGGCAGTGGCGGCTTTGTGGAAGTTGAAGGGCAGCAGGTCTGCAATATCGGCGT
>NZ_JARWCR020000106.1:0-20818 GCF_029846695.2 Bradyrhizobium nivariense
CTGGCGTGATCCAGAACCATCCGAACCGCTCGGGCCCGGACCTCGGGTGAAAACTTGTTCGTCGTCTTGCTTTTCATAGCTCCATCCTCTCAGGAGTTGGAGCCTCCGGCAAACCCGGAGCGGTTCAGACCCGCGCGCCAGTTTCAAATAACTTGAATAGTCGGCCGTTCTTTCGTTGCGGTCCCACGACCTTGGTTATCGGATATCGACCGACCAATAGCTGCCGTAGAAGGCGAACCTTTATTTCAACAGCCTAGCAGTCACTGTCATCCAATCTAGAACATGCTCGAGGAATGCTAGCTCGCAACCGCGCTGACGCGGTCGTCGCCGATCTGCAGGTGCCGCGCCGCCTAAATCAGGATCAGGCACCTGCTAATCTCCAAAGGTCAGATGTCGTGCCGCTTCGCGCGCCGAGGTGCATGGTGACGCAAAAGCGTCGCGTTTTGCCGCTCAGGCGCAGAATTTCTGTTCTGCGAACCGGCATATTAGTGAAATTCAGATCTGGAGCCCGATAGAATTTGGCGAGAAATGGACTTTCCCGCTGGCCTAGACACGGAAACAGGGCGGGAGGGAGATCATACTTTGCACAGTTCAGCACATCCCGCACGCTTCATCGAACGCGGCAGCATCGATCCGGCGCAACAGCTCAAAATCGCGCTGACGGTTCGTGACATGGCGGCCGCGTCTGGATCGGTCAGGTGGTGTGCCACGCCGCCAATCTAAAAAATAACATCTATGCGCTAACGCTGGGCTGCGCTCAAACCGCCTGCAATCATCTTTCTTTGAGTCATGGAATGCAAAGCAAGCTGCCCTCCCATGCGGAATACGTCATCATCGGCGGTGGCATCATCGGTCTGTCCGTCGCCTATCATCTCACGCGACTTGGGCATCGTGACGTTCTGCTGCTCGAACGCGACCAGCTCACCTGTGGTACAACTTGGCATGCGGCTGGACTGGTCACCCAACTTAGAGCCAGCGAGAACATGTCGAAGCTGGCCCAATACACCGCGGGATTGTTCCATGAACTCGAGACGCTGACCGGCCAGCACACCGGGTTTCGGCAATGTGGGTCGATTACTGTCGCAGCAACACCCGCGCGGCTCGATGAGCTGAAGCGAGGTGCTTCGATGGGGCGCTCTTTTGGTCTCGATGTCGAGATTATCGACGCCGCTGAAGCCAAGCGACGCGTACCATTGCTCGACGTGGCCGACGTACTTGGAGCGGCATGGATTGCCTCCGATGGCAAGACAAGTCCAGTGGACACGGCACGAGCGTTCGCGGCCGGCGCCCGTGGGGGTGGAGCGAAGATTCTGGAACGCACTCCGGTGACGCGAATCGTGGTCGAAAGGGGACGAATCGTCGGCGTCGAGACTGCAGAGGGCTTGGTGCGTACCGAAAGAGTCGCGGTCTGCGCGGGGATGTGGACCCGGACGCTAGCTGCCGATCTCAATTGGACGGTGCCGTTGCATGCGGCAGAGCATTTCTACGTCATGACAGAGTCCATTGCAGGTTTGTCACCAGATACTCCCACGGTGCGCGATCTTGATGCGTGCTTCTACGCGAAAGAAGACGCGGGAAAATTGCTGGTGGGTTTCTTCGAGCCGATGGGCAAACCTTGGGCCATGGACGGGATTCCGCGTGAGTTTAGTTTCGTTTCGCTGCCTGACGACTTGGAACATATCGAGCCGCATCTCGCCAATGCCATGCGCCGCATGCCTGCGTTGGAAAATGTGGGACTGCAACTGAGCTTCAATGGTCCGGAGAGCTTCACGCCCGACAATCGATTCCTTTTAGGGCCTGCCCCCGACATTGCGGGCCTCTATGTGGCCTCGGGCTTCAATTCGTGTGGCATCGAGTCTTCTGGCGGCGCTGGCAAAGTCATGGCCGAGTGGATGTCCACGGGTATGCCCGCCAGTGACTACTGGGAAATGGACGTGCGGCGCGCCATGCCGTTCCAGCGCAATCGTCGATATTTGCGCGATCGTACGGGCGAGGCAGTCGGACTCCTTTACGCTCTACATTGGCCTCACAAGTCACCCGCGACGGCTCGTAACGTCCGCGTCTCGCCGCTGCACGATCGGCTGGCAGCCGCTGGCGCGAAGTTTGGGGAGGCCGCTGGGTGGGAGCGGCCTCAATGGTTCGGCGCCCCTGATGCGTCCGCGAACGCCCACGCCACATTCGCTCGCGACGACTGGTTCAAGGCAAGTGGGGCGGAACACGATGCGACTCGCTCAGGGGTCACACTGTTTGACCAGACCTCCTTCGCACATCTTCTTGTGCAGGGTCGTGATGCGCTTGCTTTTCTTCAGCGTCTCTCAACCAATGATGTTGACGTGCCGGTGGGCCGTATCGTGTACACACCCTGGCTCAATGAACGTGGCGGTATGGAGTCCGACGTCACGATCGCACGAACGGGGGATGAGGAATTCCTGGTGGTCACGGCGGCCGTGCAGCGCATCCGGGACCTCGCCTGGCTTCGACTGCATGCCAAAGGGGCAGGCCGCGTGTTCGTTGCCGATGTGTCGTCCGGCTACGCATGCCTGTCCGTCATGGGACCGCGTTCACGGGAACTGCTCATGCGTGTGAGTCCGGCGGTATTTTCTGATGCGGCATTTCCCTTCGCGATGGCCCGAGAAATCGAGATCGGCTATGGCATGGCGCTCGCCTTCCGCATGACGTTCGTGGGGGAACTTGGATGGGAGCTGCACATCCCAACCGAACAGGCTCTGGGCGTTTACGATGCGCTGATTGCCGAGGGACGCCATCTTGATCTGCGCCACGCGGGTTACGTGGCACTGAACACATTGCGCCTTGAGGCTGGGTACCGCGACTGGGGTGCGGACGTGAGCGATGAAGATTCGCCACTTGAGGCAGGGCTGGGATTCACGGTCGCCTGGAACAAGGGTGACGATTTCATCGGGCGGGCAGCTCTCGAATCACGGCGCGCTCAGATTCCGCGTCGACGCCTTGTGCAATTAGCCGCACCCGCGGCGGTGCCGCTTTTGTTCGGAACTGAGCCTGTCTGGCGCGACGGTTCGCTCGTCGGCTACCTGCGCTCGGCAGGCTTCGGCCACACCCTGGGCTGTGGTGTGGGCATGGGGTATCTGCACTCAACGAACGGCGTCACTGGAAAATGGCTGTCTGAAGGAAATTTTGAGATAGAGATCGCTGGCGAAAGGCACGCTGCCATAGCATCCCTTCGCGCCTTCTACGATTCAAATCGCACGCGAGTGAAGGGCGAATGGCGCAAGCTCGAAGACATCGTCGCCCCGGAATTGCTCACGGGGCGGGTTTAAGAGATGACGTTTACCTCCTCCTCCCTTTAACGCAGCTTACAAAGGGCCGCCACCGAGCGATGACCGCTATGTCCGACCGTTCCATGATCCTTGCCTTGTCCTGCCCTGACCGTCCAGGTATCGTAGCAGCGGTATCGAGTCTTTTGTTCGAAGCTGGTTGCAATATGCTTGATGCTCAGCAGTTCGACCTCCACCGACCTGGCCGAGCTGCCGTTCTACCATTTGCCCGTGACCAAGCAGACCAAGATGGGCCAAGAGGCCCGAATTTGGGAGCTCGTGCAGGAAACCAACACGGATCTCGTTGTACTCGCGCGTTACATGCAGATTCTATCCGATGACGTCTCGGCCAAGTTGTCGGGGCGCTGCATTAACATTCACCACTCGTTTCTGCCCGGCTTCAAGGGGGCCAAGCCCTATCACCAGGCCCATGGGCGCGGCGTCAAGTTGATCGGTGCAACGGCACATTACGTGACCTCCGATCTCGACGAGGGACCGATCATTGAGCAAGATGTAGCGCGGATCTCGAATTGCGACACGCCGGACGATCTTGCCTGTAAAGGCCGCGACATCGAGCGGCGCGTACTCGCCCACGCCGTGCGCCATCACCCGAGAGCAAGAGTAGCCCGTGAGATGCGGCGTAGTGCAAGAAATCAGAGATCATGCACGAAAACTCCGACATGAGGCGAGAACTTCCGCTATGGCTGAGTAAGTGTCGCGCGACATGCGCCGGACGAACTTCGAGTGATCCTTAGCAGTGCACGCAACGGCCATTTGCTCCAAGAAACGCATAGGCAGGTTCAAGGCACAAACACGAGCAGAAACGGATTGGCTGGTTGTAAGCAGTGTGATGCCCAGCCTCGCAAGGTAGGATACCGTTGGACCGCGAATTTAGCTAATCAACATCTGGAGGTGATCAATATGAAGAAGCAATTGCGTTTTGAACGGGCGGAATTCGCGGCACGCTTGTTGGCTGTAAAAAAAGAGATGGCCAAGCGAGGAATCGATATTCTTCTCCTCTCGGAGCCTCCCAACCAGAATTATCTAACTGGCTACGACAGCCTCTCGTTCTATACGCCACAAATGGTAATCGTCGCGGTCAATCACGATGAACCCATCTGGATCGCGCGATTCATGGAGCGCCCCCAAGCAGTAATGGGGACTTATCTTGCAGATGATAACATCAGAACCTATCCGGACGAGTATGTGAACTCGCATGCTGGCTTATCGGCGTACGACGTTATGGCAGACCTCGTAAAGGAACTTGGTGGTGAAAAGGCGAAAATCGGCGTGGAGATGGGAGGCTATTATTATTCCGCGCGCGCACATGCCGATCTTGTCCGAGCACTGCCCCTTGCTGAGTTTGTGGACGCCGACCTACTGGTCAATTGGATCCGAATTGTGAAAAGCCCGGCGGAACTCGTGTACATGCGCCAAGCCGGTCGCATCGCCGATGCGATGATAAAGCGGGCCGTTGACACAATCGAGCCAGGCGTGCGGGAATGCGATGTCGCAGCTGCCGTCTATCACCAGCAGATATCGGGCACGCCCGAGTTTGGGGGGTGCTACGATAGCTCATGCCTGTTTTTTGGCGTTGGCGAGCGTGCTCTTGTGCCGCATCCCACATGGACTGACGAGCCGCTGCCGGCATCAACAACAATCTATACGGAAGTTCACGGAGTTCGGCTTCGCTACCAGGTCAATCTGGCTCGCACAATTGTGGTCGGGAAACCTACCCCCGACTACCAAAAATTCTCGGAGATCGCGATCGAAGCCCTGAATATGGGCCTCGAAGGTGTCCGGCCCGGCCGCACTTGCTCAGAAATTCAGGCCGCCTACGCGAGAACGCTCAAACGTCATGGATACGAGAAGGAGGCGAGGCTCGGTTATTCGCAAGGAATAGGCTATCCGCCCGCGTCAGCGGAGCGAACAGCCAGTTTGCGCAAGGGGGATCATACAGTGCTTCATCCGGGAATGTGCTTTCACATGATGGCTGCTCTCTGGCTGGAGGACAAGAGCATCTGCATCACCCAACCCCTCGCCGTCACCGAGAACGGCTATGAACCATTGACTACGACGCTACGCACTCTGTTCGTCAAGTGATCAAGCGAAAACGTCTACTTTGTTCCGGCGGCAGTCCCGTTGCCGCCGTTGGCGCTGCTATTGATGGCTCAGGGCGATTGCTCCGGGCTCGATTGTTGAGAACGGCGAAATCGGTCGCGGCTCCTGGGGCATTGAGGGCATGCACGAGACGAGCCGGTCAATCTTCCGTAGCCTATTGCGAATCGCAGGGCTGGAGGCCAAGACCGACCGGCTGGCGAAACTTTCATTGCGATTACGTCAATCTCCAGCCATTTTCTGTGCGTTCGAGACGGCTGTGTCCACCGACGCTGCCCGTGCTGCACGAAACTCGAAGTGTATATCGGCGATGTAACCTCCGAGCGAAATCGGGGCACAGTAACCGGTGATTGTCATGCGTAGACCGAACATGGCTTGCGAATTCTAGAATCTTCAGCGCTCGACCATTGTTCGTTCGGCTATCCCGCACGCGGACCGGTGCCTATTTGCGAACGGCTCAAGGCAAACCGCTCGAGCCGGGGGCTGCAGCGCGAGCCGACGAAGCGCGGGACTTGAGCGCTGATCTCCATGGTGGCTCGTCCGAATTCCTGCGTTCGCCGCAACGCGTGCAGTCATTTTTTTATCTCTACCAGTGCCCAGTGGCGGCTGAACATCGGCTAGGAAGTTTCCCGCTTCGGCAGCGATAAGTAGTGCTGCACGATCATTCCAAACTTGAGCGCGTCCCTAAAGCGAATGACATGAAAGCTTCGCAATCTGGCGATTGTGTGCAGAATTTCTTCCAAACGAAGCCCTATATTGCGTAAATTCAGATCTGAGAGGCCAGTAGTATTTGCGCGAGGGATGGAACATGGCGGCTGACGAAGTGACGGGACCAATGCGCAGGAGAGATCGAATATTGCAAACGCACCCGCATAAAGGGGCATATCGCCCCGTCAGGGGTCTTGTCGCGTGCCGGCGAGTTCGTGGCTATTCTCGGTGCGGGCTGTTCGGACGAGGCCGAGCCCGGATGCGCTTTGAGGCGTTAAGGAGATCGGCTTCTGATGTTCAGAAAGTCTATTCCCGCAGCGTCGTTATACACTACGCCTTCGCGAGGACTGCGCCCTCTGTCTGCACTTCACGGTAGGCCGGAGCTCCAAACTTCCGCGCAAAGTGCGCGGCGAGGACGCCGCTTGAGGTGCGACTGAGCAGCCGCGCGTTGTGCTTGGCCGTGTCGATCGCCCGTCCTCTGCGACTCCGGCATGGCGCGATCGCAATAGTGCGAAAATCATTCTTCAGGTTGGCGCGCTATCTGTTCGTTGAGTGAGAATAGCGTAACTGTGACCTTCACGAGGGATTACAAAAGAGAGGAGATGGGGAAATGAAAAGGCGCACTTTTATAAAACTCGCGACGGTGACTGCGGCCGGCACTTTGGCTTCACCCTACGTACAGGCTCAGTCGAAAAAATTTGCCGGAATCACGTTGCGAGTGAACGGATACGGCGGGGTTTATGACGACGCCCTTAGAAAGAGTGTGGCCGCGCCGCTCGAAGAGAAGTACGGGCTCAAGATCCAGTTCATCGCCGGCGCTACGTCAGCGGACCTCGTCAAACTGATCGCAAATAAGGACAATCCACCGTACGACATGTTCATAGTGCCTGGCCCTTACATGGTGGAACTCCTTAAGGCCGGCGTCATCGAAGAGATTAGGACGCCAGACGTTCCCAACGTCAAACGGATCCTTCCCGGATTCCGCGAATTCGGCGATTACGGCATACCATTCGACGTCGCGTCCGTCGTTCCGGTCTACAACTCAAAATACATCAAAGAGCCGCTTACGTCGTACTCGGATATCGCGAGGCCTGATCTGGCAGGTCACGCGGTCGTCCCGACCCCGGATCAAACGACCAGCAGCCTATACTTGCTCGGCATAGCCGAGGAAAATGGCGGCTCGATTTCGAACATGGAGCCAGCGTTCAAGGTCATGGAGGCGGCGAAGCCGAACATTGCCGCGCTCGCGCAGACAACAGTTGCCGAGATGCAGATGTTCCAAAACGAGGAGGCGTATGCAGGCATCTTTTGGGACGGCCGCGCCCACGAACTGCGCACAAAGGGCGTTCCCATCGTGACCGTTGTCCCATCTAAGGGCATCTACTCGACGACAGATTATGTCAATGTCATCAAGGGTACGAAGTATCGGGAAGCCGCGCACGCGTTTGCTGATCAGTTGCTCTCCGATCAAGGCATACTCGGGGTGCCGCAGGCACTACGGTATGGCGTCACGACTGATGTCAAATTGCCGGAAGACCTTCGGAAGGACCTCCTGTTCAACTCGCCGGAGCGCAATGCCCTCAAAAGGAAAATTGATTGGGAGAAGCTGATGGCAAACCGCAGTGCGTGGATCGAGCGGCTGAATAAGATAATTCGAAGTTAGGTAGGGTGACTGCTTACATTAGTTTGGCGTTACGTGAATCCCAGAGTTCACGTAACGCCGCGTTCCAAGATCATATTAACTGTGAAAGGTCCATCGTGAAGGAGCCTCTCCTTAATCGCCCAATCCTACGTGCGGGACTCTTGCTGGCCCCTATGGTCCTGCTTCTGACCGGATTTCTGGTGGTGCCGGTCTTGGGTTTGTTGCGGTCGAGTTTTTTGCTCAGTGACCATCTTCTCGATGGAGGCGGCTTCAGCTTAAGGCATTACGTCCATTTCTTCTCGGATTCTTATTACTCGTCGGTGCTGTTGGAAACGTTCGTCGACGGATTGATCGTCAGCGCGATCTGCCTGGCGATCGGCTTCCCTACCGGGTATTCGCTCGCTCGACTGCCGCCTCTGGCGCGGCGATGGCGGACGATTATTGTAATCCTGCCGCTGACGCTCAGCCTTGTAGTCATTGTGTTCGGCTGGTTGATCATTCTTGGCCGCAATGGGCTCGTCAATTCACTTTTCGTAAATCTCGGCATGTTTTCTTCGCCAAAATACCTTCTCTTTAGTCGGCCTGCGGTCTTAATAGTCCTGGTGCAACAGTTCCTGCCGTTCATGATCTTGTCTGTCATGAGTGTCATTACTCAAATAGATCCTGTGCTTGAACAGGCAGCTGCAAATCTACGCGCCAATCGCTTCGTCACCTTCCAAAAGGTTGTCATTCCACTCGCGGTTCCTGGCATTCTTGTTGGCTTCAACCTCGTTTTCGTGCTGTCCATTTCCGCGTTTGTCACGCCCCGTCTGATTGGCGGAAATCGCGTTGCCATGCTCGGAAGCCTCATTTATGAGCGCATCATGGCGGAACTGAATTGGCCATCCGGCGCAGCGATGGCTTTCATCCTATTTGTGAGCGGGCTTGGTTTCACAGCGGCGATCAACGCCCTAGCTGCTTCACGTCTCATTATCGGTGGACGACGCTATGCGCTCTGATCTCATTGACTATTCGATGGCTGTGTCCGGCGCGTTCGTTCGCGCGATCGTGTACACGATGCTCGCCTTACCAGCAATCTTGGTGATTGTGTCATCGTTCACCAGCGGCGACACAATGAATTTTCCTCCCACGGGGTTTTCGCTGCGCTGGTATCAAACGGCGTGGGAGAACGAACTATTCATGACGGCGCTCTGGACGAGCACGTACGTTGCGGTGCTCGTTGCGATAGTCGCGCTGGCAATTGGCTTTGCCGCCGCCTTCGCAATCAACCGGTTTTCCTTTCGAGGAAAAGCGATTTTGCAGGGTCTGGCCTTCTCGCCGTTGATTGTGCCCACCGTCGCACTCGGCATCGGACTGCTGCAGCTCTTCGCGTGGCTAGATCTGACGCAGACGATCTATCCGCTGCTTCTCGGCCATCTAGTTCTTGCTATCCCGTACGTCGTACGCACGATTCTCGCGAGCCTTACTTTGCACGACCGGGTGCTCGAAGAGGCGGCGATGAACCTCCGCGCCACTCCGTTGCTTGTCATCCGGCGTATTACCTTGCCACTCATTCTGCCTGGCTTGCTATCAGCTGCGATCTTCGCCTTTGTGACGTCGTTCGGAAACGTCACCGTTTCCGCGTTTCTCACCTACGGCGGCAATGTGACCCTGCCTGTTCAGATTTTTGCGTATGTCGATACCAGCTATGATCCACTCGTTGCGGCCGTATCGAGTATCATGATCTTAGTCACACTTGTCGTCATCCTGATGATCGAGCGCTTGATCGGCGCGGAAAGATTAGCGTAGCGAGGAGAAGAGATGCTGGCTTTGTCGAAAGAACATGACAACACTGTGCGGGAAGCCCGTGACCTTGTCGTGGAATTACGCTCGGTTTCCAGGCACTACGGTGAGACGGTTGCTGTCGCCGACGTTTCCTTGAGCGCGCGTCGCGGCGAACTGGTGTGCCTGCTTGGTCCATCGGGCTGCGGCAAGACGACGACGCTGCGTATGGTCGCCGGATTTGTAGAGCCGACCTCCGGCACCGTAAGCATCAACAACGTCGACATGACGCATCAACCGCCTTATCGGCGAGATACTGGAATGGTGTTTCAGAGCTACGCCCTGTTTCCACACATGACGGTCGCCGAAAACGTCGCATTTGGCCTGGAAAACTTGAAATGGCCGCGCGCGGAGCGCGAGAAGCGCGTGGAGGAAATGCTCAAGCTTGTCGAGCTTCCCCATTTGGCGCGGCGTTTGCCTAGTCAACTCTCGGGCGGCCAGCAACAACGGATTGCGCTCGCCCGTGCGCTGGCGATGCGACCAGCAGTACTGCTTCTCGATGAGCCGTTCTCAAATCTGGATGCGCAGTTGCGAGTTCGCATGCGGGAAGAATTGCGAGAGGTGATCCGAGGTGTCAATGTTACCACTTTGTTTGTAACGCATGATCAGGAAGAAGCCCTGACAATGTCAGATCGTATTGTGGTCATGAACGCCGGTCGGGTCGAACAGATTGGCACCCCCGGTGAAATCTATGAGACACCGGCCACGTCTTTCGTCGCGAAATTTATCGGCTGGTGTTCTCTGCTGAAAGGAACAGTGGGGACTGATGGCATTTTTACGTCAACCGCTGGCGTTCGCCTCGTGGGCAATTGGATTGCTGGGCCTGGCACGGCCGTGATCCGGCCGGAACAGGTTAAGCTGTCGACCGGTGGCGCTGCCGGGCCATTGCTGCAGGCTCGCGTGCTTCATTCCCACTATTATGGCGGGGCGACGCGAGTGGTGCTCGACATCAATGGAGAGCAGCTGACGATGCAGGAGCGCTTTCCATTTGGACTCCATCCAAAGGTTGGCGATCTCCTCGGCATTACCATCGACACGAACGAAATCGCCGTCATTCCAGCAAATGAAGGCCATGCCTAAAGCGCCACCCACATGAGTTTCAGCTTGCTGCGTCAAGACGGTCCAAGATCCGGCGGAGAGCGAAGGTCTTATTCTGGAGTTGGCGAGATCGCCGTCGGAGCAAGCGTTGCGATCAGTAATCCTGATCGGACAAAGCTCGCTGAATCAAGGAGGGCAATTGATGATGCCCTGGCAATCAAATGGCCGTGGCCATGATGCCACACTTGACTAAGGCTGCAGACCTGCGCGCGATCAAAAGGGGGCGTCGAGCCGTGGATAGTGTGAGGCCGCAGGCCCATCCTGATGAGTTTAAAACAGTGTCAGAGCGTACGGCTCATGAAGCACACGAGATGGACCGGACCGGCGGTGGGAACGCCTCCTTTGGCGGCTTGTTCTAGGGAAAGGGCGATGGCAACCATCACAATGTAGAGCTGGGCTTTATCTGTTGTCGCGCTGCGAATCCCCTCGCTGAGATGGGCGCTTGATCTGTGCTTGCGGCATCAAAGCGGTGCGTCGCCTGGAGACCGTGAAGTCGATGGCCAGCGGCAGCTCGACGCGTTCTGATCTGCAAACGGCCCGAGCTGTCGAGGACCCAACCGCCAGGAGAGATATTTATGGACTTCGCGCTCACCGACCAGCAAGAGACAATTCGCGATGCGATTGCCAAGATCTGCGCCGACTTCGGCGACGCCTATTGGCTGAGCAAAGACCGCGATGGCGGCTTTCCCCACGATTTCTACAAGGCTTTGGCCGAGGCAGGCTGGCTCGGCATCTGCGTCCCGGAGGCCTATGGCGGGGCCGGTCTCGGCATCACGGAAGCTGCTGTTATGATGCGAACGATCTCCGAATCTGGAGGTGGCATGTCGGGCGCGTCTGCAGTGCACATCAACGTGTTCGGGCTTAATCCGGTCGCGGTGTTCGGAAGTGAAGAGCAGCGCCGGCGCATGCTCCCTCCGATGGTGGAGGGGCGTCACAAGGCATGCTTTGCAGTGACCGAGCCGAACACCGGACTGAACACTACCCAGCTCAAGACGCGCGCCGTCGCGAAAAACGACCGCTATATCGTCAACGGCCAGAAGGTCTGGATCTCCACCGCCCAGGTCGCCCATAAGATCTTGCTACTCGCGCGCACCACGCCGGTGGAAGAGGCGAAGAGGCCGACGCAGGGGCTGAGCCTATTCTACACCGATTTCAACCGAAAGCAGATCAAGGTCCGCGAGATCGAAAAGATGGGCCGCAAAATCGTCGACTCCAACGAGTTGTTCTTCGAGGATTTCGAGATCCCGATGGAGGACCGGATTGGCGAAGAGGGGCGAGGATTCGAATATATCCTTGAGGGTATGAATCCCGAGCGCATATTGATCGCAGCGGAAGCGGTTGGACTAGGTAAGCTCGCCTTATCCCGGGCCGCCGAATATGCCAAGACCCGGATCGTCTTCGACCGGCCGATCGGCAAGAACCAAGCGATTCAGCATCCGCTAGCGAAAAACTGGATAGAGCTCGAAGCGGCGTGGCTCATGGTGATGTCGGCGGCCTGGCAATATGACAACGGGATGCCTTGTGGAGCTGCGGCCAACGCCGCCAAATATCTCGCTGGTGAGGCTGGCTTCCAGGCCTGCGAGCAGGCGGTGATGACCCATGGGGGCTTTGGCTATGCCAAGGAGTTCCATGTAGAGCGCTATCTGCGCGAAATCATGATTCCGCGCATTGCGCCCGTTAGCCCGCAACTAGTGCTAAGTTTTATCGCCGAGAAAGTTCTTGGCCTGGCAAAGTCGTATTGATCTCAAGCCAACCGCCCGACTGTGGTTCGGCTTTCTTCGGGGATGATGATCGCCGTGTGTTGAGTGATCGCGTGAACAAGGCTTGCCTGCGTGCGATGGGAAGTATTCCTCCGTTGAGGGCCGCCTTGTGCAGGTCCTAGGGTAATCCTAGGAGAAGCGCTATGACGATTTCGAGGGCGGAGGTGATCACATCGGTCGAGCGGCGGCGCCGGTGGTCGCAGGATGAGAAGGAACGGCTCGTTGCAGCATCGCTCGAGCCCGGAGCCAGTGTTTCCGAGGTGGCTCGCATGGCTGGCCTTCATGTAAGCCAGCTGTTCAGGTGGCGCAAAGAGCTTTGCAAGCACGGTGAAGCGAGTATAGCGCCGTTCGTGCCGGTCGAGATTGGGCCGTCTGTGCCGCCGCGGGAGGCGGCCGAAGCGCCACTGACGACGACGGCGGCGCGTCGACGGAAGAGCCTGAGCATCATCGAGATAGATCTTGGTAGCGGGCACCGCATCCGGGTCGATGGCGACGTTGATGGAGACGCACTACGTCGCGTTCTCGATGCTTTGGTACGCCGATGATCCCGGTTCCGACGGGCGCACGAGTGTGGCTTGCGACAGGCTACACGGACATGCGCCGAGGCTTTCCGTCGCTGGCGCTCCAGGTGCAGGAGGTGCCGCGCAAGGACCCGCTCTGCGGTCATCTGTTTGTCTTCCGCGGTCGCCGAAGCGATCTTGTGAAGGTGATCTGGCACGATGGCCAGGGAGCATGCCTGTTCACCAAAAGACTGGAGAGAGGGCGGTTCATCTGGCCTTCGGTTGCGGGCGATGCAGTGACGATCTCGCCGGCGCAAATGAGTTACCTGTTGTCCGGAATCGATTGGCGCAACCCGCAAGAAACCCAGCGTCCGACGCGGGTCGGATAGCTGTTTTGGGTTTGAATCTGCTGCTTGATCTGATTCAATGGCTTCATGATATCGAAGCCGGAGGACCTTTCATCGGATCTTGTCAGTGCCATGGCAGCGCTGCAGGCCGAGCGTGAGGCCCGGCTGCGAGCCGAGGCGATGGCTGCCAGCGCGCAGGCGGAGCTGTCGGATAACGCGGCGCTGATCGCGCATCTCGAACTGCGGATCGAGAAGCTCAAACGCGAACTGTATGGGCAGCGCTCCGAGCGCACGGCGCGGCTGATCGAGCAGCTGGAATTGGAACTTGAAGACCTCGTCACCACGGCGAGCGAGGATGAGCTTGCCGCGCAGGCCGCGGCGGCGAAAACCCAGAGCGTGCGCGCCTTCACGCGCAAGCGGCCGGTGCGCAAGCCCTGGCCGGACGACATCGAACGCGAGCGAGTCGTCATTGAGGCGCCAACGACCTGCGCCTGTTGCGGTGGGGCGCGCCTTGCGAAGCTGGGCGAGGATGTAACCGAGACGCTGGAGGAGATCCCGCGCCGGTTCAAGGTCATCGAGATCGTGCGCGAGAAGTTCACCTGCCGCGATTGCGAGAAGATCAGCCAGCCGCCGGCGCCGTTCCATGCCACACCGCGCGGCTTCATCGGCCCACAATTGCTGGCGACGATCCTGTTCGACAAGTTCGGCATGCATATCCCGCTCAACCGCCAGAGCGCGCGCTTCAAGTGCGAGAGGATCGACCTGCCGTTGTCGACGCTGGCCGACCAGGTCGGCCACGGGACCTTTGCCGTCATGCCGCTCTTCCACCTGATCGAGCGTCATGTGCTCGCGGCCGAGCGCCTTCATGGCGACGACACCACCATCCGCATCCTGGCGAAGGCCAAGTGTAAGACCGGTCGGATCTGGACATATGTGCGGGATGACCGGCCCTTCGCCGGACCTGCGCCGCCGGCGGCGGTCTATTACGCCTCGAGCGACCGACGAGGCGAGCATCCCCAGAAGCATCTGGCCGCCTTCGCCGGTATCCTGCAAGCCGATTGCTACAACGGCTTCGAGCCGCTGTTCGACCCGCAGAAGAAGGTGCTGCCGATTACGCCGGCGTTTTGCTTCGCCCATGCGCGGCGGGGCTTCTTCGAGCTGGCCGACATCGAGAAGAACCCCCGGGAAGGTAAGAAGAGCAAACCGGTTTCTCCGATCGCGTTGGAGGCGGTCAGACGCCTCGATGCGTTGTTCGAGATCGAGCGCGCCATCAACGGCCGCTGCGCCAACGAGCGGCGCGCCGTACGCCAGGAGAGAAGCAAGCCGCTGCTCGACGACATGCACACCTGGCTGCTGCGCGAGCGAGAAACCCTCTCACGCTCCTCCGAGGTCCTGAAGCCCATGAATTACATGCTCAGGCGTTGGGCCGACTTCGCCCGCTTCCTCGACGATGGCAGGATCTGCCTCAGCAACAACGCCGCCGAAAGAGTGTTGCGCGGCATCGCCTTGGGAAGGCGCAATTGGACCTTCGCCGGCAGCCTGCGCGACGCCGAACGCGCCGCCATCATGCTGACAATGATCACCACCTGTCGTCTTAACGATGTCGATCCCAAAGCCTGGCTCTCCGACGTCCTCGCCCGGATCGCCGATCTTCCCGCTTCGCATCTGCACGAACTGCTGCCCTGGGAATGGAAGCTCCCGCGCCAAGCCGACGACCCCAACGATCAGCAAGCTGCCTAACCTTCACGCAGCGCCATCATAGCCGACCCGGCCCCCGCGCGCATGCGTCAATCGGGCGGCCTTCGTCGTACGCGTACGATGGGAACTAATTTTTCGAAGCTGTAATATTGGCAAAGAAGACTGTCAAAACAGCTTGTCCATGAGATCTCCGACGGGTCGCTTCGGGCGTACCTTTCGTCAAGCGACAGCAAGTCGGCGGCTTTTGCGGGAGTTAGATCGATATGACACAGATCAGCGGCGCACTCGGTTTGTTGCAGTTACAGAACACCCCACAGACTATGCTCGGATCGCTTACTTTTTCATTTCCGTTAATTTGCCGACGTATTCCGGACGCGTGGGTCAAGAATGTCGTTTATGGTGCGGAGGACGACACAATGGAAAGCGCGTTCATCAGCGCGGCAAAAGAATTGGTTCGTGTTGGCGCGGTCGCGATCACGACCAATTGCGGATTTGCGATCAAATACCAGAAAGCGATGGCGCGGTCGCTCTCGGTACCAGTGTCGACCTCCTCGTTGCTACTGCTGCCGTACCTTCTTGCGGCAATCAAGGGGCGCATCGGCATCTTAACGTTCGACTCGAGACCACTGACTTTCGATCTGCTCAAGCTTGCGGGTGTTGAGGTGCAAGATCGCATAGCGGTTGCTGGCATTGAAAATTCCGATACTTGGAGAATGATGTCGCAGCCCGAGAATAACTACACCGTATCGCAGCTAACTAAAGACGTGCTGGGCGCTATCGCGCTGATGCGAAAACGACATGGCAACGTTCAAGCGATCCTATTTGAATGCGCGGCATTTCCATTGGTGGCCCAGCCTGTGCGCGAGCAGACGAGTCTTCCAGTGTATGATGCCGTGACCAATGCGAAGCTATTGATGAGCGGAGTCAGGGACGCCTGATCTCTTGCGCGGGCGGCTTTGAAGTGAACGAAACTAATGACGAGAACTCGTTGTCTGGCGCCATCGCCCCGCAAGCAAATTCCACCGTCTACCAGCAAGCGCGGTGCGATCGTCCTGTAGTAAAAGTCTCCAGAGCCTCAGAAAGGAGCCGCGGAGAATGTGCCGCCATGCATTATCGACAACGTAAAGAAAGCATGCCGGCACGAGATTTCTTGTACTCAATCGCAGGCGGACCTGCACGCATATTTGCACAATATTGATGTAAACGCATCCACCTCGATATCGCGGTGGATTGCCTATAGTCCCGCGTATACGAAAATCTGCGCTCTTGACCTGTAACAGGCGGAATTCCCGCGATTTGAAGCCCAAAATTAGGGAACTTCATCCCCAAGGCCCGGTAATATCCGTGTGAGCGGATGATGAGCATTCGCGCCAAGGGTCGAATTCGATGCTGTGCGCTGCTTGGCCCAATCTGAAGGGCGATCTTGCGTCCACCCGCCGAGACGCCGCCGCGTTTCTGGATGGTCTCGATGGGATCCGCGGGGCGATAAACCGGCGGAACTGGTTCGTCAAATGGACAAACATCGGAGATGCTCATTCCCTTGTTGGTGATTTGAACATCAAAAAGGGGGCTTTCGATAAGGCGACGGAAGCTTGGCTTTGCGCGCTAACTGCATTCGAAGTTGCCAGGCGCCTGATTGACGAAGACGATCCTGAAGCAGAAGCCGTTTCGGCCAAAGTCGAGGCGGGCATTCAGAAGTTTGGATCTCTCGGGCAAAAGGTGGAGCGGCTACGAATTTCGGCCTGGGAGCAAACCGAATTTCCAGCCTACTACGTGCCTGGATTTGGTCCGGATTTGTGTGTCCCGGCAGTCATTTGCATCAGCAGAGAAGAAGAATCGGCAGCGACCTTGCTTGGAAGGCTGTTGCCCGTTGTGACTGGTCGAGGCATTTCGGTTCTGGTGGTCTCTCACGAGAACGTTGCAAATCAGTGGCGCGGCCAATCGGAAACTTTGTTGTCTTGCTGTCTCGACTATTTGTCGGCTCGGCCCGATATCGATGGCGCTCGAATTGGCGTCTACGGAGAAGGATTGTCGGCTGTTCTAGCTACCGATTTCGCTGTCTCGGATCGCCGCGTTGCTGCGGCTGTTTGTGATGGCGGCCTTTGGGCATGGGCGCGGACTCTGGCCTCCGTCGGCTGGATGACGAATACTGCAGAGTTCGTGGGCGAGCACCCAGTGTCGGTGCGTCGCTCGCGATTGGTGCGACGGTTGAAATGCCCAGTTCTCGTGACTGCGGGTGGGTGTGGCCCGGTCAGCTTGTCGGAGGCGATCGAACTACAGGCTGAGTGCACAGCGGCTCAAATTGATCTAGAGTTGGCGATAGCGCGGATGGCTCGGACCCCTGCGGGCGAGGTTGAAAACTTCGTCACTTCTGATGATTGCAGTTTCGGCTGGTTAGAGCGCAAGCTGCTCACGCAATTTGGCTCCGTATGCGTTGTCGGCCAGGACAACAAGATCCTAAATAAAGAGCCATGACGGAAAAATGAAACAAAGCCGTATTTCACTGCAGTCAGCTCGATACCGAGGCGCTGCTCTTTAAAGCTCATCAACAACGTTTGTCGCAAGCTCGTGCAGTGGGTAGGCCTACAATACGCCGATACTCAGTTTTTGAGATGCCAAACGGCTATTCTTGGCAATCGAGCTTAGTCGCTTATTGAGGTAGTCAAGCGACGCCTCGTCTAGGCCGTCAAAGATGGTGGAGTTGAGTGCTTCTCTTTTGATGGAGAGTTTCTTGATTTCCGCACGCGCGGTTGAAGTCAAGGACATTTGGACAAACCTTGCGTCATCAGGCGATGGCCCGCGGGCTAGGAACTCCATCGCTTCAAGCCGTTTCGTTTGGTTGGTGACGAAGGCCGGATGAATCCGCAACTTATTTGCAACCGCTATTCCCGAGACGCCGAGACCTCCATCGAGCTCCTCAATGGCCATCAGAATCAGCCACTGTGCTTCGGTTATCCCTAACAATTGAGCCCAGCTCTTGTGTATTTCCTCGAGTTGGGAGTGAATTTCAATGATGTTCCAGACGAAGTCCCTAACGGATCTGTCCAGCGGTCCTTTTTCGGCCATGTTAGTCTTTCCGCAGTGTCATCGATGGGACGCCCCGTGGCCCCAATAGTCACCTAGCGGTCTTGCACACCCTCAGAAAGGCCTCGCAGAACATAGGCACCATGCCAGAATGAAATTGACTTATATAATTAATTTAAGATATCGCTGCGCTTGTCGCTATCGCTAGGTCGCTAGATCCGCCTTCGGCGAACATGTTGAATCTCCAGGCGGAGCCTCCTGGGTGCTCCGGAAGTTATTGGCAGCAGCGTCGCAGATGAGCCGCGCATGTTGCCAAATTGCGACACGCCCGTTCCAAAATGTAATTGCAGAAATTAATTAATTGCGGAAATAGATTGGGTAAATTAGACCTCGTAATGACAGCGAGGGGGCGCCTCGAGTCGTTTCGTCAGGCACCTGCCCCTTGAGTGAGGCAAGCCGCGGCGGATCTTTGAATGACGGAAACGGCGTTTCCAACTTGGAGGTCAACGATGAAGCTTATGAAGAGTATTATCATTGGTTCTGCGGCAATGTTCGCGGGAGCCGGGGCACAGGCAGCCGATCTTCCCGTGAAGGCGAAGGCGGTCGAGTATGTGAAAATCTGCTCGCTGTATGGCGCCGGCTTCTATTATATTCCCGGCACCGACACCTGCATTAAGCTGGGTGGGTACGTTCGGGCCGAGACGGTACTGGGTTCGAATGGTGTTTACACCAGCCCCAACAATGGCATCGGTGGCGCGCACAACCGTCTTAGCAACTATTACACTACCAGGGCGCGCTTCGACTCCACCGTAGATACTCGCACTGCGACCGAATATGGCGTTGTTCGCACCTACGGTGATATCGGCTATAGTTGGACCGCGGGCGGGTATTCCGGTGCCGGCACCACCGCCATCAACGGCTCAACCGCGTATACTGGAAATAATCCCGCTGGAAGCGGCAGCGGCATGATTTCCGGCGGCAATCTCAGTATTTACTACGCATTTATCCAATTCGCCGGCTTCACGTTCGGTAGAGCGCAATCACAGTTCGCCTCTCCTTGGACCAACTATCCAGGAAACAGCTACGACGGTCTGCCTGGAGGCGCCGGGTATGAAGCCATCAATCAGTTCGCCTACACTGCTGATTTTGGTCAGGGCATCACAGCCAGCTTCTCGGCCGAGGATCAGGTCGGACAACGCACAACCAACATTTGGAACGTGAGCGGTGCGACTGCCGCAGGCCTGTCTGCCGGTGCTTACGGTGTTGGCGATGTCGGGGGCTCGCGAGCGCCAGATTTCGTTGGGCAGCTTCGTGTCGACCAGGCTTGGGGCCTCTTCCAGGCTTCAGTCGCAGCGCATGACAACCTTGCCTCCTACTATGGGGTCGATGAGACGACCGGTCATCCGAGCGACAAATGGGGTTGGGCCGGTCAGCTGGCACTGTCGATCAAGAACATCCCGACGGGCCCGGGTGACACGATCAACATCCAGGGCGTGTATACCAACGGTGCAACCGGCTACAACTTTCAGCAGTATACGTCGGCCACCTACGCAATGTATGGCGGTGCGGGGCTGGCGGGTGCTTACCAAAGCGTAGGCCTCGCGGGGCTCTCTGATTCCGTGTTCGTTGCCGGCGCAGGCCAGCAGCTGACCACGAGCTACGGCTTCAACGGCGCCTACACACACAACTGGAATCCATATTGGAGCAGCAGTGTCTACGGTGCTTGGGCCGCCGTCCGCTACAATGGAACGGCCAAGGGTTATATCTGCGGTGCATTCGTCGCAACTCTTGCTCTTTCGAGCGGACTTGGAGGTTGCAACCCGGACTTCAACTACGCGGTTATTGGTACGAGAACGATCTGGACTCCTGTCAAGAATTTGGCCTTCGCCGCCGATCTCACGTACGTGATGCTCGATCAAAAGTACGCGAGCGGAAGCACGGTGACCCTTCCGGTACAGGCGGGTATCGCCAAGCCGGCCGGCGTCTACGAGCTGAAGGACCAAGGCGCCCTAACGCTCTCGCTCCGCGCAACCCGCAGCTTCTGATCGCGACTTAGCCGAAAAGGAGAAATCGCTACCTACGTCAAACCTCCAAGAAGGCCTCCGGCATGCCCGCCGGAGGCCTTTTCATGAGTCGCGATCTTTTCGATAGTGTGAACTCGGCGGCAGAACGTACGTGGCGGTCAGAGATCGGCGTTTGTCGCGCTGCCGATGGCGACTACTTCGATCCCTGACCTCGGCGGGCGCGTTAACAGCTTGGATCTGCAGCCCGCGACGAGCGGTACAGATTGTTCGGGCCGTTTCCTCAGGCGGGCGGCGATACCTCAGGCCTGTTTCCTCAACTACGAGTTAGTCTCGCTGCTTGCGAAGCGGCATTTGCAACGTCGGTCCTGGCTCCCGGTTGGAGCGGTATGGAATCGAGTGCCTCAATATAGGTTGGCCCGCACACGTATTTGCACTTCATTGTGGGCATCCATCTCCCGCGTCGTGTAGGCGACGGCCCAGGCTTCCAATGCAGCGTGGCTTTCTTAGCTTCACCCTATTCCGCGTTACTCCAGACGGAGATCGACGTCTCGCAGAACGAGAGCCTAAGGGCTACGATTTCGTGGACGCTACACGCACCCAGATCAAGAGAAAGCGTAGCTCTGCGGCCCTTTTGATTGGTGCTTGACCTCTATTTTGACGTAAGCGCTCAGCCGGGGCCCTATTGAGCCTGGCTTGACGCCTTGCGGAAGCGCCACGGCATGAGGTCTTCGATTCTGCTATGGGGATGGCCGTCGATAATGGCCTCGAGTGTTTCGGCGATGTAG
>NZ_JARWCR020000107.1:0-19415 GCF_029846695.2 Bradyrhizobium nivariense
AACGGACGCTTCCTGCAATGCGATGCCTATGACGGTTATGACCGGCTGACCGAAGTCGCTCGACCGCAGGGGCCGTGGACGCTTGTGCATTGCTGGAGCCATTTGCGCCGGCGCTTCGTCAAATTGGCCCGCAACAGCAAATCGCTGATTGCCGAGGCCGCCGTTCGGCACGTCGCACAACTTTACGCCATCGAAGCCATGGTACGCGGCTCATCGCCGGACATCCGGCTGGCCGCGCGCAGGGAGCACTCGCTGTCCATGGTCGCCGCCTTAAAGCCTTGGTTCGAGAAGCAGCTGTCGATGATCTCCAGCGGTTCGACGCTCGCCGAGGACATCCGCTACGCGCTCAATCGCTGGCAAGGGCTGACCCGCTTCCTCGAAGACGGCGCCTCGAGCTCGACACGAACCCGGTCGAGAACGCCATCCGGCCAGTCTGCCTGAGTAGAAAAAATGCTTTCTTCGCCGGTCATGAGGTCGGTGCTGAAAACTGGGCCCTGCTCGCATCCATCGTGGCGACCTGTAAGCTCAACGACGTCAACCCGGCCGCCTGCATCGCCGAAACACTCGAGACGATTATCGACGGCCATCCCCATAGCCGCATCGAAGACCTCATGCCGTGGCGATTCCGCAAAACGTCAAGCCAGCCTCAATAGGGTTGCCGCTAAGCGCTGAAGAGCGCGCGTCTTCAGCACCATGGCCGCCGCCTGCTGATCGGCCGATTTGATCGGAACGAAACGCATGGTCTTGCGGGTCACAGCTTCGCTGATCGCCTCGGCGTCGGCAGCGTCCGTCTTGCCCGTTTCAGTAGAGTTGAGGAGAGGCGCGGTGATGCGCTTGTTGCGCGCTCCGTTTCCTCTCCCCGCTCATCAAACCGGACGTGCAGTTTTCCCGCATCCGGCTTTCCGACAGGTTTTCGTCACAAGGCGCACGTCGGCGACACTTTGCGCACGCGGTTCAGCACAACTACGCCAAGGTTTCCATAGATCTGATCAGAGAACCGTCTGACGCATGGCCGGGCGTCTTATGTCGTCTGCGCAGAAAGGCGAGCACGCGATCGAAGACGTGTCGATCAACGGCCTGATGAGCCGTAGCAAGAGACCCATAGCTGAAGTAAGCGGACCAGCCACGCGAAAGGCGGTTCAGTCGTGCTTGTACTTCGGGCCAAGCGCCCTTGTTGCCTGGCGTCAGCAGTACGCTGACCTTGCTTTGGATCCGCAGCACGCTTTTCTTGGACGGAGCCGCGCCAAGATGATACCATCGTCCCCCATTGCGGAAACGGCGGGGTCCGAGCGTGTACCCAAGGAAATGAAAGCTTTCCAAGCGGGCATTCTTCACCGAGGTTTTAGTCTCGTTGAGCGTCAACCCAAGCTTGGTCATCACCGCCTTGGTCCACGTCAATGCTTCCTCCGCGTGGCCGCGGCTGAGAATGACGAAATCGTCGGCATAGGAGATAACCTGGGCATGGAATGCTTCACGCCGACCGCTGAGACGCCAATGTTTCAGGAACCCGTTCATGTAGATGACGGAGAGCAGCGGACTGATGACACCACCCCGTGGCGTGCTACGCTTGTTGCTCTTACCGCCGCTCATGCGCCGTTTCCCGTCGCTATCCCGCTCCTCGACCGGTACTCGCAGCTATAACCCAATCAGCCGCAGCACATTCCGGTCGACGATGCGTCGGGCCGCCGATTTGAGGGGGTCCGAGTGCGGAATCTTGTCGAAATATTTCGACAAATCGGCGTCAACAACGTCCGTGTAGCCGCGGCACACAAGCCGGTGCACTTCCTTGACGGCATCGACTGCGTTGCGACGCGGGCGATATCCATAAGCGCCATCCTCGAAATCCGCCTCGAAGATCGGCTCCAGCACAATCTTTAAACGATTCGGTCCGGGATTGTTGGGATACCGAGCGGACGTTCTCCGCCGCCGGGCTTCGGGATCATCACCCGCCGCACCGGATCGGGCCGGTAAGTCTTCGTGACGATCTCATCGGCCGGCCAACCATGCTTCGATACGCGTCGATTTGCTCGAAAGTTATTCAGTCCACTCCTGGCGCACCCGCGTTGGCGCGGGCCAGCTTGTAGGCATGGCTCAGAATGTCCTCGCTGAGATCTTGTCGTACAGCACGTAGAAGCGGAAGGCATGCTCCGCCTTCGCCTTGCAATAAAGCTTTCTCTGAAGGCTCCTGATCTTATGGGGCGTTTCAAGGCTCATCGCCAATCTACCCTTTCCCTCGCCATCTTCAAAGCGCACAAGTCAGGGTCCTTTCCTCTACCGGAATTACCCGGTTTCATCGGTACCTATGACCCTGTCCGACTCCCGTCCGGTCCATCGACTACCAATCCTGAAGCCGCGACCTTCGACCAAGACGGGTCTCTCCCGATTACCCGCACTACCTTTCCAGCGTGCCGTGCCCATTACCCCGGTGAACCAGACAGGTGCATGCGTCGATTGCTTCCCTGCCTGCGCGGCCTTCCCCGCCATACGATCGGGTCGGCATTCACATCGTAACTTTCGAGGCGTGCTGAGGCTTCACTCACGTTACGGCCCGCTGGATCGCTCGGCCGCCCAAGGCAACCTTTGTCACGAGGCTTCGGTCCGTCCGATTGCTCGTCCAAACCGCTCGTCAGCTACCAGATCAATCGACAGTTTTCTGCGTGGATCCTTCCTCCACTGGTAATGCGCGCCGTCGGGGCGCACCGAACGGCTTTACGTAAACCGGCGGAAACAAGCGCACGTCGTGACCGAGCGCCGCAATCTCGCACGCCCAATAATGGGCACTCCCGCACGCCTCGAAGCCGACCAGACACGGCGGAAGCTCTTCGAAAAAGCGCAGCACGTCGGCCCGACGCAGTTTTCGATTGAAGATTGGCGCGCCCTCGCCGTCGGCGCCGTGTATTTGAAAATTGTTCTTGGCCAAATCCAGGCCGATGGTTCTAATCTGTGGCGTTGCCAGCAACGACCCACGTTTTAGCACTTTGATGCTGTCGGTAACGGGGGCGTTCCGCCCCACCAATTTGGATGGGAAGCACTTCCCTCCTGATTGCCGCGCCGCAGTCGTCGTCGTGTCGAGTTTCTTGACTTCATAAACGGCGTCGCCATGAACAGCGTCACCGCGGCCTTTCCGGGCCGAAAGCTTCAGGTCATCCTCGACAACCTCACACCCAGAAGAAGCAGAGCATTGGCTCAAGGTCCACCCCAACGTGCAATTTCATTTCACGCCGACAAGTGCGTCCTGGCTCAATCAGGTCGAGGTATGGTTTTCGATCTTGCAGGGGCAGTCGCTTAGCGGCACCTCCTTCACAAGCCTCAAGCAGCTTTAGGAACACATCGACGCCTACGTCAGTACAACGACAAAGCCGAGCTCTTCGTCTGGACCAAGAAAATGGTCCGTCAACGCCGTTTTAAAGGCCACCCTTTCACTCAGCTGTGATTCCAGGTACTAGGTCACTTTGGCGTTTCAATTTCAGCCGACGCAACATGAGGCTTACGGTAGCTGACGAGATCCTAAGCGCTGCAATTTTCTTGCCGGCGCCCCTTTCCCCGCCTGCGCGGCACGTGACGAATGGGATTTAGCTTGGCGAACGAATTGAGAAGCCATGCCCTGTCCACGCCTCAGCGTGGAAGAGCTCGAGCTATTAGGAACCGTATTCGGGTCTTGATCGGCCGTGCGCAGGCGCCCGAGCCTCAGGCCGCCTTGATGACTTTGTACCATCGCCTCTCGACCTTTCGGCGTCAAAGGAGGACTGGTCAATGCGACGACGCAGTTTATGATGGGGGGAGCAGGCCGTGGTAAATTCAGAGGAGGGAAGAATATCCTTTTGGAACAAGAGATCATTTTCCCGCCCAGCAAACCGGGCAGCATGATCTCGATGGGCGAAATAGCCAAAAGAAAACCTGCGTCAGCTGTATGTGACGCACGACAGTGATCTCGGGTGGGTACATCGGCCGAGGCGATTGCCGTGGCTGTCTCCTCTCACGGCCAATAGCCTGCACGCTGCGACTAAAGGGTATGCGTGATGATTTCATAGTGCCGAAGGCGAGATCGCCAATCTGGCTGCGTTAGCGTGGTACGCGCTCCGGCACGGAATGGCAAAGATTAGGCGTGCTGGTGGTGAGTGTCCCATAACGCAGAGTGTGACCATATCATAAATCCAATCTCACTCTGGTGGGCCCTGAGCGGTCGGCTTCACGTAAACGGGCAAGCCGATGCAGTATTATATGGGCTCTTCGTACTCGTCGAACTTGACGGTGTTTTCGAAAATCGTGATGGCGGAAAATCCGCGAGACGCGCCCTTGGACGAGAACCCGGTCGTTCGGCTGCCGCGTGACCACCGACGTCGGCGCCGTCGTCGACACTGCCAGTCGTCGTCGTGTTCGGGCTCGGCGGCATCGGACTGATGTCATCCAGGGCGCCAAGATGGCCGGCGCCGACAAGATCGTCGGCCTCGATCAAGCACTCCAAGCAGGACTGGGGAAAGAGGTTCGGCATGCCCCACTTCGCCAACCCGAAGAAGGTCACAGGCAACATCGTCCAATCCCTGGTCGCCTGCCGATGGCGGTACGGACCACGCTTTCGACTCAATAGTCGGTCAGTTTCAGGTGGGCCGCTGGTCACTGCTTCGGCGAGTCGACGGCCTCAAGCGCTCGCACCTGACGACCGAAGATTTGCAGGGAAGCGCGCCTTGTGCCCGCGCCGGCTCTCGACAGAGGACCGACCGGCGCTCTTGCGGCTACTTGCCGAGCGCCTCGGTCAGCTCCGGAACCGCCTGGTAGAGGTCGGCGACCAGGCCGTAATCGGCAACCTGGAAGATCGGCGCATCCTCGTCCTTGTTGATCGCGACGATCACCTTGGAGTCCTTCATGCCGGCCAGATGCTGGATCGCGCCGGAAATGCCGACCGCGACATAGAGCTCGGGGGCCACGACCTTGCCGGTCTGGCCGACCTGCCAGTCGTTCGGCGCATAGCCCGCATCCACCGCGGCACGCGAAGCGCCGACACCGGCGCCGAGCTTGTCGGCGAGCGGCTCGATGTACTTTGCGAAATTCTCGCGGCTCTGCATGGCGCGGCCACCGGAGACGATGATCTTGGCCGAGGTCAGCTCGGGACGGTCGCTCTTTGCGACTTCCTCGCCGACAAAGGACGACAGGCCCGGATCGGCCGCCGCCGCGACGCTCTCGACCGACGCGCTGCCGCCTTCACCTGCTGCGGCGAAGGTGGAGGTGCGCACCGTGATGACCTTCTTGGCGTCCTTGGACTTCACCGTCTGGATGGCGTTGCCGGCGTAGATCGGACGCTCATAGGTGTCGGGGGCGACCACCTTGGTGATTTCCGAGACCTGCATGACGTCAAGCAGGGCCGCGACGCGCGGCATCACGTTCTTGAAGCGCGAGGTCGCGGGCGCGACGATGGCGTCGTAGCCGGGAGCCAGCGAGACGATCAGCGCGGCCAGCGGCTCGGCCAGATCGTGCGCGTAAAGCGCGCCGTCGGCGAGCAGCACCTTCTTCACACCGGCAAGCTTTGCGGCCGCGTCGGCCGCGGCCTTGGCGTTCTCGCCGGCCACCAGAACCTCGACGTCCGCGCCGAGCGCGGCCGCTGCGGTCAGGGCCTTGTTGGTCGCATCCTTGAGCGACGCATTGTCGTGTTCGGCAATCAGAAGCGTCGTCATCAGAGCACCCCGGCTTCGTTCTTGAGTTTCGACACCAGCTCGGCGACGTCCTTGACCTTGACGCCCGCCTTGCGGCCCGCCGGCTCGGTCGTGTTGAGGACCTCGAGACGGGGGGTGGCGTCGACGCCGTAATCGGCCACGGTCTTGTCCGCAATCGGCTTCTTTTTGGCCTTCATGATGTTGGGCAGCGAGGCGTAGCGCGGCTCGTTGAGGCGGAGATCGGTGGTGACGATCGCCGGTCCCTTCAGCTTCACGGTCTGCAGGCCGCCGTCGACTTCGCGGGTGACCTTGAAGTCGCTGCCTTCAACCTCGAGCTTCGAGGCGAAGGTCGCCTGCGACCAGCCGAGCAGCGCGGCCAGCATCTGGCCGGTCTGATTGCTGTCGTCGTCGATCGCCTGCTTGCCGAGAATGATCAGGCCCGGCTGCTCTTCGTCCGCAATCTTCTTCAGGATCTTGGCGACCGCGAGCGGCTCGACCGCGCCCTCGGCCTTCACCAGGATGCCGCGATCGGCGCCCATGGCGAGACCGGTGCGGATCGTTTCCGATGCCTGCGCCGGTCCGATGGAGACCACCACGACTTCGGTCGCCTTGCCGGCTTCCTTCAGGCGCAGCGCTTCTTCGACCGCGATTTCGTCGAACGGGTTCATCGACATTTTGACGTTGGCGAGTTCAACACCCGATCCATCGCTCTTGACGCGGACCTTGACGTTGTAATCGACCACCCGCTTTACCGGTACCAAGACCTTCATCGATCCTCTTTCGTTTTAGCTATGTTTGGGCCAGTCATGCATCCGATCTGGTGTTCAAGCCATCGGAAGCTTAGAGAGCAAGCTGGCCGCCCCGATAAGGGGCGGCCAGTAGGAAATTACGACGAGCAAGTATACGTAGAGCGCGGCGGTGCGCTCCACACAAAATCTGCATCCGTCCGCTGCAGATTCAGAAGCCGCGCCGAGACCCTCCCCAGAACACCAAAGCCGTGAGCACCTCAATCCACTCTTCGTGGCCGAAGCCTGATCCTTAAGCGGCAGTTCAACCATTCGCAGGGGCGCTCGCAGCAACCGCCGATTGGAAAGTCTGGTTCGCGAAACACGCATCAGCGCAATGGAATCCAGCATGGGTGCTGCCGGCCTCAGCCCCGAAGCCGCCATAAGCATCCGTGCCCGCAGGCTGATCTCAGGAATTCAATAGATCGAAGATGTATCTGACGGTGAGTTCCGTCGTCGGGATGAGAAGGTCGTCGGAGGCTCCGAATGTCGGCGTATGCACATGTGAGTCGTTGCCGGGCGCGCAGCTACCAAACCAAAAATAAATCGAAGGCACACGCGCGGCGTAGAAGCCGAAATCGTCACTGCCGTTTGAATGCTTCTTGCTGTCGGTGAAGGCATTCCGCCCTGCAACCTCATGGACAAGTTGCCGGAACCGGTTCACCATTTCGGTATCGTTGATGACGGGGGGCTCACCTGTGCGAATGACGCATTCGGCTTGGCCGCGGTGCATCGTAGCAACGCCTTCGGCCACTTCGCACACGCGCTGCGACAACAGCGCCCGACGCTCCGGACTGCGAGTCCTAATCGTCCCCTCCATCAGGACCGACGGGCAGATGATGTTGGTCGCTTTGCCACCATGGATGGTGCCGATCGTGACGACCGCACCATCGTCGACCGGCAGTTCGCGCGAGACCACCTTCTGCACCTCGTTGACAAAGGCTGCAGCTATCGCGATCGCGTCGACGCCTTTGTGAGGCGACGCGCCATGCGCCATCTTTCCGATGATAGTGACCTTGAACTGGTCGGAGGATTTTGTGACCGCGCCCTCGCGCGCACCGAACGTGCCGGCGGGGATCTCGGGGGCGACATGAAAGCCAACGGCTCGATCGAAGCCATCTAACAACCTCCCCTCTTCGACTGAGCGTCCACCCATCGGCTCCGCCTCCTCGGCCGGCTGGAAGAAGACGCGCACCCTGCCGGAAAAATTATCGCGCAGCCGGTGGAACGCGAGCGCAGCACCAAGCGCAATCGAGCCGTGCATGTCGTGGCCGCAGGCATGCATGACGCCGTCGACCTGAGAGCGATAGGGCAGATCCTCGCGCGCCTCCTGGATTGGCAACGCATCGATATCACCGCGCACCGCGATCGACCGCCTCGGGCCGGAGGAAGTGCCTTCGATATCCACATAGAGCCAGGTGTTGTGGAAGACTTTGGCGCCGCTTATGCCGAATTGCTGCAGCACGCCGTGGATCCGCTCCTGCGTTTTCCATTCCGCGTTGGACAGCTCAGGCTCCCGGTGCATGGCACGGCGCAGCTCGATCACGGCGCCGCGCTCGGTATCGGATAGAAAGGTGTTGCTAACATTACTCACTTGGGGTGAACCCTTTATCGGCGCACGGGAGCCGCCACGCGGTAAACACTATTCTATCACTAGGAAGGAAACCGGTCGATTCCGCGTCCTACGTGCGTACATTCGGCCAAATTCCCCTTCTAGTGCAGGACTTCCTCGCGCGGAATCGACATCGAAAAAACCGACCTCTCCGCACCTGACGCGTTCGGTTCAGGCATCGAACAGGAGGTCCGGCCGCGGCGAAATCTCATTCCGCTCTACGCGGCGGACGATATCGACGATCCTCTGGTGCGTCGGCGCAGCACAGCCAGCCTCTTGTGCCTTGCGCACGATGAACCCATTGATCTCGTCAATCTCGGTCCGCCGCCCCTTCTGAATGTCCTGGGCCATGGAGGGACGCTGCAGATTACTGCGCGCCTGCGAACTCGTCCCCTTCTCTATGTGAGCTTCCACTGCTGACAGCGCCCTCTCGTCGCCTTCTGAGGCGGCCAGCAGCTGATCCGGCGCAAGACCCGCTATCTGCTCGAGATCGTAGCCGAGCGCCTGCCCGACCCTCACGGCTTCCCCCCCGAGACGAATGACCACACGCCGGATCAACGGATGCGCATCCCGCTCGTTTCCGCCCATACCGGTCGCCGCGCTCACGCCATTGCGCATGCCGTTCACGCACAGCTTCGACCAACGCACGCCCCACAGATTTGTGGTGATCGCAGTTCCATCGACTGATGCAAGGGTGTTGCGCAGCTCCCGAACGCGAGCGGTGGTGCGCCCATGCACTTCGCCGACGATGATCGACTTAGTGTCGAAATCTCGCGGCATCGTCCTGCGAACGCAACCTGGTTCGTAGAGATCGACGGCAAAATTATTTGCGATGATGCAACCGACCGTGCGCCCCCACCCGACGACGCCCGCAATGGCTTCCTCATTTATCGAATTCTGCGCCGAGACAACGTAGCCCTGCTCCGAAAGGTAGGGCCGGATCAGAACCGTGCACCATTTCGTATCGTAGGACTTACTTGCGATGATTGCGATGTCGATCGGTCGCTGCCGTGACAGGCTCTGCACGTCGGTGAGATGCATGCTCGGCAAAGAGACATTACACGTTTCTTCATCCGTCATCCCGGACAAGGTGAGGCCATGCGCCCGGATCACCTCCACGTGTTCGGGCCAGGGATCGACCAGCGTGACGTCGTTCCCGACGCGCGCCAAGTGCCCCCCAATGTAGCAACCGACTGCGCCCGCTCCGATGATGGCGATGCGTTTCTTCATTACACGCTTGCTCCACTCTTCATTGTGCACCTACTCCAAGGTAGCAACTCTTGAGAACCTGACCGGGGCACCGACCGTTGCGAACACTCGACAGCGGCACGAGTGCGGCGAAACCTGCCCAGCACTCGGATACGTCCCTCTCCAGGTCGATCGGCGGCCACAAATCAAACTGCCATCGAGAGACCGCGAATGGACGGACGGCACCGGCTGCGGGGTCTCTGTCGTCGCGCAACCAACTCGAGATTCATTCGCAATCTGCTGCTCATTGCAGGCCAGTGCAGTGCTGGCCGAATTGTAGGCACAGATAACCCCACTTCCGAACTGCAGGATACATATTTTGGATGTATTATTCATCTAGTGAATTACGTGCAAGGGCAACATAGCAGCGGGGAAGGTTGAACCGATCCGCTTCACGTGTGCCGGGTGCGGGCGGCCCATCGCTCCATTTGGGTTGATCAGGCGATACGCGTTTGTTAGCGGTAGACTGTTTGACAAAAGCGCAATCTCGACCAGCGGCGCAGACGTGCGTAATCCCGCTCGCGGAGATAACTATGCCATCTTACGAGCCGGTTCGAGCAATACAGCGTGGCCTCGCGGTGTTACGCGCTGTCAGCGAGCACGGGCCGGTGACAATTGCGGACCTTGTTTCAAGATGCGGCTTTCCACAGCCGACAGTTGTGCGCGTTCTAGAAACTCTCGTCGGAGAAGGTTATGTCTATCGCCAAGCTGGAAAGTCTACCTACTTGGTGACGGGCCGAACTCTAGCGTTGAGCAGGGGCTTCGACGCCAAATCGCGTCTGCTTGAGATTGCGGCTCCCATTGTCGATCAGATGCACATTAAAATTGGCTGGCCGTCAAATCTCGCCATATTCGATCGCGACGCGATGGTTATTGTGTACAGCAATCGGGCTTCACTCGGTTTGTCGTTGCCGGGCCGAACAGGCGCGAGAATTCCGTTGATGGCCACCGGTGTGGGACTGGTCACGCTGGCGTTTATGCCCGAAGAAGAGCGTAAGATAGCGCTTTCTCGTGCTCGGGAAACGGGGGGCCGTTGGGATAACGACCCTCGTCTCGCTTCTAGGTTTGCTATGAGACTTGCGCAAATCCGTCGCGATGGGCACGCTTTTGCGGACGAAGAGTACTTGGAAGCGGTCTATCAATCGCGGATTTGGGCCGTCGCCGTTCCCATATTGACAAACGACGGCAAGGTTTTGGCCGCCATAAGCAGCTTGGTTTTGACCTTCGCGGGTGAGAGGCGCCGGTTGCTCCAAACCCTTCTTCCAAGTCTAAGAAAGGCTGCGGTCGGCATCCGAGATCGGCTGGTTGAGAGCGGAAAGTGATGCGGTTCGTCTCCGGTAGTTTCACTGCAGGCACCGAGATTGCCGGGCAGCGAAGACGGTAAGCCGTAAGTCGCCCTGCGCAATTTTGCAGCGATACCGCCGCACGAGCAAAGCCGCTGGCGTCTCCCAGACTTGTCATGACAATAAGATCTCGAGCCTAGTCAGGACAATGTTCCCGCCGTACTATCAAGATGGCAGTGTCTCGTCCGATAGCTAACCGTTCGAGCCGACTCAACTTACACCGCGCCTCCTGAGACGATCCTAGTTCAGGCCGCAGACGACCGATACGCATCCCCCCAGCACAGAAGCTCGATCTCAGCGAGACCACCGTATAGCAGCCGCAACGATTTCGGCTTGCTCGCGCTGATGTCGATCAATCGACCCGCCCGCTGCAGCCGCCATCGCGGGGCGCCCGACATACCGTAGAGGCCGCCGCATGTCGATTTCTCTGAACATCCTGTCCAGGTAGTAAAAAGCGCCCTGATTCTCTGGCTCCTCTTGGCACCAAACCAATTCGGCTTCGGGATGGTTGGCGAGCGTCTCAATAATCTCTTTACGAGGAAAAGGGTACAGCTGCTCGATGCGCACCAAGGCGACTTCCGAGGCGTCTTCCCACAAACGCATTTCATTGAGAGGATAAAAGATTTTTCCGGTACAAAAGATGATGCGGGTACACTGGCCCGAAGCCTCTGTGAAAATGACTGATCGGAATCGTGTCCCCGACGCCAGCTCCGACAGGTCTGATTGACATGCCTTTTCGCGCAGGAGAGATTTCGACGCGATAAGAAATAGGGGCGTTCGCCTCGCGCTGCGTTGTTGCCGGCGCAGCAGGTGAAACAAGTTCGCCGGCGTCGACGGGATCGCGACGGTTATGTTTCCAGAGGCGCAGCTTTGAAGTATTCTTTCGATGCGCGCTGATGAGTGGTCGGGCCCCTGGCCCTCCAGCCCGTGCGGCAGCGCGATGACCAGCGAGGAACGCAACTTCCACTTCGATTCGGCGCTTACGATGTATTGATCTACCGCCACTTGGGCGCCGTTCAGGAAGTCACCGAATTGGGCCTCCCAAATCACGAGCCGGTTGGGATCCGCAAGGCTCACTCCAAATTCGAAAGCGAGCACGCCGTATTCACTCAGCGGCGAATTGATGGCGTCAAAACGGACCCCGTCGCGGGCAAGAGTGCAGAGCGGTACGAATGTTCTACCATCCCGCAGGTCGTGGACTGCCAAATGACGCTGCGTGAAAGTTCCACGGACAGAGTCCTGCCCACTCAGGCGAACCGAAGTTCCTTCGTAAAGCAGGCTTCCGAAAGCAAGCGCTTCCGCCGTCGCCATATTAAGTCCTACGCCTTTGCGGATGCTATCCAATCGCGATCTCAGGAAGGCACGAACTTTTGCATCTGGCGCAAAGTCGTCTGGTAGCTCAGTAATCGCCCGCCCCAGACTGTGTAGCGTCTCCGAATCGACACCCGTCTCTTGATCAGTTTCCGAGCCGTGCGCGGCTTCAGGTTGCGGGAATACAATCGTTTCGGTCAGAGCGTCATTTGATCCTAACCTGTCGTAGCTCTCGTACGCCTCCGCGAGCCGTCGCGCGAACTCTGCGCGCTGAGCTTCCGCGCGTTCGAAAGCTTCGCGCGAGCGAATTCGAACATGCTCCGAAAAAAGTGTCCTCAAGCTCGCGTGTCTTTCAATCGCGGCGCAGGCGACCGGTTGTGTGAAGCGGGGCTCGTCGAGCTCGTTGTGGCCGTTCCGACGATAGCACACGAGGTCAATGATCACGTCTCGCCCGGTGTGATGTCGCCAGGCGTAGGCAACGCGCGCTGCAACCGCCGCAGCGATTGGATCATCCCCATTCACATGTAAAATTGGAATACCAAATGCCTTTCCGATATCCGTTGGATAGCGTGTTGAGCGCCCCTCTCCAGGCAAGGTCGTGAACCCTATCTGATTGTTGACAACGAGATGGACTGTCCCACCCGGTGAGTAACCCGCCAAACCACCCATTTGCAGTAGTTCGCTGACGAGACCCTGGCCGGCAAAAGCCGCATCCGTGTGCATCAGAAGAGGGAGGACGCCTCCAGGCCCTTGTCGACGCGCGTGCAGTTCCCGGCGAGCTCTCGCCGCTCCCGTTGCTACCGGCGCGACCGCGATCAGGTGCGAGGGATGGGGGAGCACACGCACTTCAACGCCGCCGCATCCTGTGTCCACCATTGTAGCAAGACCATTGTGATAGGGCACATCCCCAGTGAAGAACTCATCTCCGGCAGTGATATCTCGTCCCTTGATCTCCGAAATCAGGACAGGTAAGGACTTGCCGAATACGGTGGCAAGCGTCGCTAGTCTGCCACGGTGCATGCCTCCCACTACAATCTCTGTCTGGCCGGCGCGCGCTGCCTCTCGCAGAATTTCCTTCAGAATGACTGCCGAGGATTCGGAACCTTCGATACCAAAGCGCTTTTTCGTTGGCCATTTCTTCTTGATGAACCGCTCGAATTCGTCCGCCAGCAGAACGGCCTCCATGGCGGAGGTGAGGACGCGTTCGTCAACCACGGCCAGCACCTCCTTCTCAAATAACTCGTAGATCCACGCGCGATCGTCGGGAGCATCGAGATGAGCCGCTTCTAATGTGACGTGCAAACAATAGACTTGGCGAAGAATCTCCTCGGCCCTTTCTTTCGGCACTTCCCTGGAACTACCCGCGACGGACAGCTTGATGCGCGCGGAACTTACGCGGTCTTTTGCCTCAGCAATCTCGAGGGTGTGATTTGTCGGCGCCGACCCAAGTGGATCCAGTCGCGCCTCCTTGTGGCCATACGAGCGGAATGCCTCGACGAAAGCGGCTGTCGCAGCCTCGTCTCGCTCGATTGTGCGGACTGTTCTGTCATTAAGGGAGTCGAAGTAAACGACCCAGTCGGCAGGTACTGACTGGGGATCGTTTAGGTAGCGGGCATACAAATGCAGAAAAAACGAACTGTCACCAGAAAGGGGGAGATGCATTTTCGATTGCCCGTTGCGAAGAGTCGAACGTCTGTCGTGTGAACCACGCAGCGATACCCGCCCCCCTCCAAATGCAACACATTTTTTGGATTATATATTCACCTGGTGAATTTCAGCTAACTGCTTAGTTGCATCGATCTCGCGTTTACCGGAAGCCTGCGGTAAGCAAGCCTAAAAGGGACCAGAGCCGTGTACAGCCTGCTGTCGGATGTAAGGGTTGTCGAAGGTGCTTCCTTCATTGCGGCGCCATATTGTACCTTGCTGCTTTCACAACTTGGAGCGGAGGTCATCCGGTTCGACCCCATTGGCGGCGGTCCCGACTATCGCCGCTGGCCGTGCGGACCTGGCGGCGACAGCTTCTATTGGGAAGGCCTGAATAAAGGAAAGAGGTCTGTCGCTCTGAATCTGACCGTACCGGAGGGACGCGAACTAGCGGTTGCCATCGTCACGGCTGGCGGCCGAGATGGCGGAATTTTCGTCACTAACTATCCAGAAACTGGATTCCTGTCCCACGACAGTCTCTGCAGCGTCAGGGCGGACCTCGTAACGGCTCGGGTTCTGGGCCGTGCAGATGGCAGTTCAGCTGTCGACTACACCGTGAATTGTGCGGTTGGCCTTCCCTACATGACTGGCCCGCAAGGCAGTGATCCGATTCCCATAAACCACGTCCTTCCCGCATGGGACCTGCTTGCGGGATCGACCGCCGCAGTCTCGGTGCTTGCGGCAATTAACTACCGGCGGCAGACGGGACGCGGCCAACATGTGCGCATCCCCCTGAGCGACGTTGCGGTTGCAACCTTAGGTACCCTTGGACAAATCGCGGAGGTCGCCACCTCTGGTGCCGATCGGCCGAAGTTTGGTAACAGCCTGTTTGGCGCCTTTGGTCGGGACTTTAGTTGCGCTGACGGCAAGCGTGTCATGATCGTCGCGCTCACCTCCAAACAATGGAGGGCTCTGATAGTCGCGCTGGATCTGGAATCATCGATCCGGGCGCTTGAGGCCGAACTTGGCATTTCGCTGGAGTCCGACGAAGGAGCTCGCTTTCTTCATCGAGGCCACATCGATCCAATCGTCGAGCAGGCCGTGGCGCGATACACGTTGGCGGCTCTCTCGGAGAGATTTGGGTCTGCAGCGGTTTGCTTTGGCGTCTACAGGACCGTGCATGAGGCACTAACTGAGGACCCAACCTTTGTTAAGGCTAACCCGATCTTCACAAACGTGGAACATCCGAGTGGGTTCATATATCCGACGCCGGGCTTTCCGGCGTCATTCTCAGGCGAGGCTCGTCGCGATCAATCGCCCTCCCCCAGCTTGGGCCAGGATACTGAACAAGTGTTGACCACGCTTCTTCGCCTTCCCAGCGCGGCTCTCGCGAGCCTTCATGACCGTGGGGTGATCCGCTTGCCGGATCGCCGTCGCTCCGGAAGCTAGAGAAAAGGGAAGAGAAAGACGATGGAAGCTTTTGCACCAGTGGGTGAGAGCTTGGTCACCACTGCGATCGGCGCTGCGACAGCCGCGAAGCAGTTCGTTGATGCGACTAAAGCTAGCGTTTCGCGAAACCTCATGAAGGAGGGCCGGCTCTCGGTAGCCGAGTTCGATCTGAGGCAACGGGCGGTTCATGGCTTCGCCTGGATCGCGACACTCAGCGAGTGCCTGTCTGCGACTGCAGACTGGTGCCAACGACGCGCCTTGTCTGGTGGGATCGACAAAATCAGCGAATGCGCGATCATTGTCGGCTTCTCCGAATACCTTGCGCAGCTCATAGGCGGGATTCCGATGAGTCAGAATGAAATTTTCCGACCGCCGGAGCTTAATCTATCCGAAGCGGCTGCGGATCTGCTGGCAAACGACTGTGTTGCCAAATTTGTGCTCGCGGACTGGTCAAGTGTGCGGTCGGAACTAACCAGACTTTTGACGGAAGGTCATCGTCTGCCGGAAACGCTGGAAGATGATACTCTCGATTCATTTCGAGCTGAAGTCAGACGGTTTGCCGATGAACGTGTTCTCCCGGATGCGCATAAGTTGCACCTTAAGGATGCTCTCATCCCCGACGAGATCGTCCAAGAAATGGCCGATCTGGGCGTCTTTGGCATCTGCATCGCTCCTCAGTTCGGCGGCTTGGGACTCGGCAAACTGGCGATGTGCGTGGTCACCGAAGAGCTCAGTCGGGCTTGGATCGGCGCCGGATCGCTTGGGACACGGTCCGAAATCGCAGCCGAACTGATAGCCCAGTCTGGAACTGAGGCTCAAAAACGCAAGTGGCTTCCAAAGATCGCCTCAGGGGAATTTCTCCCGACAGCCGTCTTTACAGAGCCAGATACAGGATCCGATCTCGGCAATCTTCGAACGCGCGCCACCCGTGAACCCGATGGAAGCTGGCGCATTTTCGGCGCAAAAACGTGGATTACGCATGCTTCCCGCAGTGACTTGATGACAGTGCTTGCGCGTACTCTACCGGAAGCCGCTGGATATGCGGGTCTCTCAATGTTCGTCGCCGAGAAGCCAAGGGGCATTCGGAGCAACCCCTTCCCAGTCCGAGGGATTAGTGGAAGCGAAATTGAGGTTCTTGGCTACAGAGGTATGCGTGAGTACGATATCGCGTTTGATGGGTTCGAAATTCCCGAGGATGGCCTGCTTGGCTACGCAGAGGGCCACGGATTCAAGCAGCTCATGCGCACGTTTGAGGGGGCGCGTATCCAGACAGCAGCTCGCGCGATCGGCGTCTCGCGCCGAGCCCTCGATCTCGGACTTGCGTACGCAATGGAACGAAGGCAGTTCGGCAAAACTATAGTCGAGTTTCCTCGGATATCAGACAAACTTGCGATGATGGCGGCTGAAATCCTGCTGGCAAGAGAAGCCACCTACAGCGCCGCGCGAGCCAAAGATGCTGGCCGAAGGTGTGACATTGAAGCCGGAATGGCCAAGTTGATTGCCGCTCGGGTTGCCTGGTCCGCCGCCGACGCTTCGATGCAGATTCACGGCGGTAACGGGTACGCACTTGAATATGAAATCAGCCGCGTTCTTTGCGATGCACGGATACTCAATATCTTCGAAGGGGCGGCCGAAATTCAGGCGCAAGTCGTTGCGCGCGGTCTCCTGGGTAGCGATGCTGCGTAACCAACTTGTTAGCTTGACCTGAGAAGATTGACTGTCCTGGTGAAGCTCATTCCGAGTTCGCGCCCCGTGCCGTTCGGCCATCTCGGCGACGGTAACATATAATGTCGGCCAGCCCATCGGCGCCAATGCCGCCGACTTCCTGGCGCGCTGGCATGACGTGAATGAACTCGTATTCGAAATTGTGCTGCAGCTCGCCGGCTCCATTTCCGCCGTGCACGGCATCGGCGTGCTCACGCGACGAGTTGCCTGAGGTGAAAGACAGGGTGGCGATCGAGCTGATGCAATCTATCAAGGCAATACCAGATCCGGCGAGGCATCATAAACCCCGGCAAACTGTTATGAACGCAGCCGCCCCCGTCTCGTCTGCCTCCGCTCGCGCTCGAAATCGGCACTGTTGGCGGCGCTGCCGCCTGCGCGCCTGAGAATCATCGCTCGCCTGGCAGCCGATGCGACCGTGCTCATCGGCCTACAGGTGACACGATCGTCGCACGGCCGTTGTCGGTGACGAGCACCGCGCTGGGTCCATCTTCGATTCGAATAGGAGGGCGCGCGGCTGCGGACGTAGGATCAGCAGGCGTCACCGAGCGATGATCACCTCAAAGATGCAGCTCTTAGTCAACTGCGAGAACACAGATGTCCGGGCGATTAACCGATCGCCCCTCGCTCGAGTTCCTTCTTGTCAACGTGTGCCTCAGGTACTCATGCCTTGCACCACGTTCACGGAGTTATCCATGTCGAGCGTGACGGCGCTCGGCGCGCGCAAGTAACTGGGCAGCACAGGTCGGCAGGCGCATGGCTCAACCGAATCAGGTTGCAGAGAGCCGCGGTCTTCCCAATCTCGACCGATTCTGGTGGAAGCGCAGATCCAAACTGCTCTCCAGTAGACGGAATAGGCGTTCAAGATGGTTGCTATTCTTATCACCGCAGGGGATGGCACGCGAATTAGGCCGACAAAGCGATGGGAGCGCTGGCCAAGCTTTTCGCAACGTTAGCTTGGGCATCGGCTATGACGCACGGCTCCGTCGTCAGCCACCACCGTCGAAAGAAGCTGTGATTTTCTTCCGTCCAACCGCTGTAACAACGGATGGTTGACCAAGCCAGTGAGCTTGTCTCTATGCCAAAGCAGAATGGTCTCGGCAGCGGATGCCAAATCCATAAATGGCTTAAGCCAGACCCGCAAGCCACCCAGATAGACCGGCCATGGGACGCCGCTTCGAATGATCTGAAAAGGCTATTTTGCTAGCCCATGCCGTGATTTGTTGAATTTCCTATGCATTCACGATATTGGATCATTACGTATTTCCGCCGCACTTTCCTGAGGTTCGGAAGAATTCCAGCGGCATGCGGGCATCTTGCGCCGAAATTGGAGCCGATTATGCAATATGATCGAATAGACGCTCGGATCCTGGAGATCGTCCAAAAGAACAACCGCCTGACTTCTGAGGTGATCGGCGAAATGGCGGGGCTTTCCGCTACCGCGTGTCAACGACGATTGAAGAGACTCCGTTCGGAAGGCATCATCGAGGCCGATGTCTCCATTGTTTCGCCGAAGGCGGTGGGAAACCACATTCAAATGCTCGTGCTGGTGAGCCTGGAGCGGGAGCGTTCAGATATAATCGATCGCTTCAAGAAGGCCATCAAATCGTCCATAGAGGTGGTCAATGGATTTTACGTCACCGGCGACGCTGACTTTGTCCTCTATGTTACGGCGCGCTCTATGGAAGATTATGAGCAGTTCACTAGGCGGTTCTTCTATGAGAATCCGGACATTAAAGCGGTCAAGACGATGGTCATAATGGATCGCGTAAAGGCGGGTTTTGCCGTACCAATTGAAGTTCCATCTGAAGATTGATTTGGGCGTCTCAGCCAGTTTGTGGGCGCTTTCATCGCCGCTCTTTCATGGCCCGCTTTCGCTCATCTGCTCTAGGCTGGGCGCCGAACTTTTGAGCAGACGAGATTTCTCTTCCGTTGCTTTAGTGCAGAAGCCTGGCGCTTTAAGAGTCCTTCGGTTCGATCGACGAGATAAACGACCTCGCCTCGAGCGACCGTCACCTCAAGACCTCCTTCACCGCTAGTGCCAGCGTCATCAATTTTCGAGGTTGAATGCGGCAAGCAAGATAGGCCCAAAGCTGGTCCCGGTTGTCTGAACAGAGTTTCCGCGTCGATAGGTGGAGCCACCGCCGGGGATAGGCTGCCATGCTGAGTGGCAGCGGGTTGGAGTAGGCTTGATACGGCGTGCTGCCGTCGAGGCTCGAATAGGGACGCCTGCTATTATATAGTCGAGATATCGGCCGATCGAGCTGCGCGCCTCGCTGATGCTGTCATAGGCCCGCAGGTACACCTCCTCGTATTTGATGCTGCGCCAGAGCCGTTCGACAAGCTCGTTGTCCCGCCATGCACCCCCGGTCGTCCATGCTGATCGCGATGCCGTTGTCGGCGAGCACGCCGGTAAAGTCTGTCCGGTGAATTGCGAGCCCTGATCCGTGTTGAAGATGTCCGGCTTCCCTGACGAGCCAAGGCATCCTCCAGCGTCTTGACGCAGAACGCGGCTTCCATGGTGATTGCGCGTTTCGCGGCATCGTGAGCACGGATTTCAGCGCATCGTGAGCAACGATTTCAGAGGATCGTGAGCAGCGATTTCAGGCGATCGTGAGCAACGTTTGGCGGTGCCGGACGCTTCGACCGACAA
>NZ_JARWCR020000108.1:0-18480 GCF_029846695.2 Bradyrhizobium nivariense
CCCTGCGCTCCCTGACAAGCTTGACAGCCTCGATCTTGAACTCTCGACTGAACTTTCGTCTTCGCATCACTACCTCCGGCTCCATGAAACACCTAAACTTGGTGTCCATCAAACCGGCAGCAGCTCAATGCAACCGATGCTCCGTTTCGAAGCAACCGCCCAGCTCCATGTGCTGATCTCCGACCTGCGACGGCGCGTTCAACTCCTAGATGCCGACATTGAGGAGGAAGAGCGCAAGTCTCGTGTCTTCAACCCCGCCAACCACTCCTACCCGATGCTGGCTCTGAGCTTGCGAGAACGTCGCGACAACCTGCAGACGACCGTCGCCACCCTGCAAAAGCAACTGACCATCCTCCCACCGGCATCGGAGCGCGCCGCCTGAGGCCGTCTACCCCGGGTCGCCAGCAATCAACGGACTGCACATGCGGCGTCCATGAATTCGGCGATGCAAGCACTCAGCGGCAGCGCTTCCTCAACCGACGGTCAAAACTATCCATGATACGGATGCGGCAAAGAGTGCTTGCGAGCTGATGCCGAGCGGCCACCTAAGCCTCCGCTTCGTGTGGGCCCATCTATGAAAACGTTGCAAGGTCGTCAGGGGCTGCCTCGGAAGCATCCTGTGCACGACCTGTAAGGGGTCGGGGGTCATCGCGGCAAGGGCGCCGAGCACGATCACTCCAATCGTTGCTGGTGTCGCGAAAAGCCAAATTGTCCCGCGCACGCATCCAAGCCGATAAGGGTCAAATCGAGAAAAAGCCTCGGATCCGCTAGCAGGCGGCGGTTGTTGGCGCCAGGCTTTAACATCATCGCTCGAAGTGGATAATCCCAATGCGGGATTGCATCGATCGCAAAGTGGCTTGCGAAGGCCGCGACAGCAACCAGGACTGGGTGCGACGGGAACAGGCTAGCGATGGCGCCGCCGACAACTGCGTGAGTGCTTAAGATCATCTCTCCTCTCGTTGCTTGGGCGGTATGATTCCGGCCCAGAAGCTAAGATAACTTTAGGCATCTCGCGCCGCTGCGCTGCGCCTCAGGAACGTATAGCGTCAATCGCGTGGGCGATCAGGATTGCAACGCTGACCGCGATGATGATGACTACCAGCCAACTGATCACGTTCGTCTCCATCCGCGCCATGGAGTGAACGCGCTCAATTGCGCACAGTCAAAAATAACCCGCCGGAAAGCTTAATTTCGGCGCTGGGCTGAGGATTCAAGGCAACTCTTGCGGCCGCAGTCGGTCCTATCGGCGGAATGCCAGTAGGAGAAGAACACCGACAACGCACGCCGCGAGCGAGAGTAAGACAATACCCACGGCACCCCCGACTCATTAGGGATTGGGATTAGACGTTATACCATGCGACAGGCCAAGCACCCCAGGTGCCCGTCGCATCAGCTACATTGCCCCCATGCACCGCGAGATCAAAGAGATGCTCATCGGGTCAGCTGGCATAACTTGCTCGGCGTAGCCATCATTTCCTCGCCTCAATTTGCCCGTTTAATTGAGCTGTATTTCTTTCGCTGCGTTCAAATGGGTTGGGATCTACTGCGCTCTCTAGCCACTCCATGAGAGAGGTCTGCCAGCCGACGCACTAACGCACTGAACGCAGATAACGATCTGGCCGGTTGGCTTGGTCCATCTCAGCGCAGGCCTTCGCCAACGCTTCCGCGGTATGCTTCGCCTTGAAGTTCTCCCATGCGACCTTGAAGCGGCCCTTCGCTTCATCGAGCGAGCCGGCGTCCCCAAAAGGCGGTCCGGGAAGTGTCACGACGCAGGTCCACAGCCAGAGCCCGGGTGAGCGTTCGGTCGCGTAGCGGATGCGGCCGACTAGCTGCCGGTCCTCGTGGACCGTGTAGTTATCAGGGCCGATCTTCCGGAGGGTAAGAGGCATTGCGGTTGCCGTTGGCTAGAAGCGAACTAAACCCCGGCAGCTAAAATAGTGCCAGGCAAACCTCTCCGGACAGACCATATGGACGACACTCCGAAGGGGTGCCTCTTTCGGGCAGTCATCATTCTCGGCCGTCGAGCGTAGGATGGCGCGGCCTCCGGGCTCCAAAGCCCCCCAGTCCCTGCTAGTCCGGAAGTGCTGGCGGCCTCGCCATTTTGTAACAGAGTTGGCGAGGCCATCGAATGCGGGTGCGCCGATCTCGCGCCGTCGCAGAGCGCCACCTGTCGATTTTCGAAAGTGGGACCCTCTACAGTATGCAGCTTAGATTCGCTTACGTTAATGCCGCGCCGTGGCTCTTGGTGGATCATTATGGAGTCCTGCCGCGTAGCGTACTGGCAGGCCTTTTGGCCCCAGCGCGCGCCTCCCTGCTAGGAGCCTGCCGCTGGGGCCTTCTAACGCTGGACCCGTATTAGATTACGAGGGTTGGGACGATAATCCGCAATCCATCAGGGCTTGCGGCGTCCATGAAAATTCGCGGGCTGCAGATCACTCCGACGACTTTCCCAACTGGACACGACACCATGAATCAAGAGGTCAACTCAGTAGCCATCGACACGCAGACGCCGGCGCCGCGTCGGGGCTCGGACCTGCTCGGCGTGGCATTTCTTGCTACGGCTGGCGTTGTCATGACCGCCTGGATCGGTGGCTTGATCTGGGGCGGAGCAGCAATGGTGATCTGGTTGATACCCTAGAAATAGTGGGCGAGCTGCGCGGCTTTAATGGCGCCGCAGATGATCATTCCCCAAAGCGCACAGCTGATCTGGATGGCGTCCAGCATGTCCCGTCCCCCGTGCTGGTTTTTTCTTTGACTAGAGCCGCGAAGTCGCAAGCAGCGCTCACGTTACAGGCGCCAAGGGTATCGGAGCGATTCCGGATAACTACGGTGCGGAATAGTGTCCTACTAAATCGGAGGTAAGCCCACTGCACGATGTCTTCAGCGCTGTTCGACGCGCATGCTTACTTCCTGGACTGCGAGCCGCCTCACGGTCCGGCGCCTCGGCCTCAGCTTCCACCCCCGTCGAAGTTGGGGCCGATTTTTTCCGGGTGTCCCGCCAATCAGCCCGGAGCTGAGGCATTAGCGAGCGTGCGGAATTTGATAACGCTCCAGCCGTTCGACGCCCTTCTGAATCTCGCGCTGCGAGAGCCAAAGCTCAAACAGAAAAAGCGAACCCGCAAGCGCGGCTAAGCCGAAACCGAGTCTGATCATTGCGATAAAATGCTCGGCTCGTGCCCCCGGTTCCCTCGAACTTTCGAAGCAGAAACCGGAGAAGTCAGGGAGTTCACACAATTTGAATAAAAGGCCCGACACTCGCATCGCGACTGTCAAGGTTAACTTTGGATCCAGCTTTCGCTCCACCTCCGCTCAATCATACCCTGAGGAAAAACTCCTATCAGGGGGGATGCTCCACCATGGACTCGGTCGAACTGATTGGGGTGATTGCCGTCTCTTTCGTGCCGTTTTTGGTCTCGGTTGGAGCGGTGCTCTTGGTTGGAGGGCCCCGCAAATGGCCATTCCTCTCTTACGCGTTTTCGCTTTTCGCCGGCTTCCTAGCTGGTAAGGGCTTCGGGCTTCTGCTGTGGTCCATTTCCTGGATTATGGCGTGGGTATTCGCCGGGATTGCTCTGCGAACGCGCGGAGTCCGTCCGATCGGAACGTCCTCACCTGAAGACGCGGACGCCGAAGGTGCTGAAGTCGCTTTCGAGCCGCCTGATGATGAAGCTTCGCGGCGGGCTGGCGACTCCAGAGATCAGAAGGTTGGCTGATACAGAGCGCAAATCGGGCCAGCGCTGTGCTCATCAGGTGTTGCTTTTTCAGCTGTCATTCGGCTTGCAATATTGACCCCCTAAGCCGAGGGATCGGCGTCCAAAATTGCCCCCCCCTACAGGTTGGTCTGTTGCGCTGCCTGCTTCTTAACAAAGCAGGTGGTGGTGGATGCTGGTCGTGGAGACGATTGCGCGGATACGTACACAGATCGTGCAAAGTCTGCATTTGCCCAGCTGCGCGATCTCCTGTGGACCCCACCGTTTCTTCAGCATTGGCAATTCATGCGGCCATTCTTCTCCTTGACCGTCGCCAAGCTTTTCATCACATGGTTCCGGCCGTTTCCCGGCTCATGAATTAAGTGCTTTCACTGCAATTCTGTCACCGCAATTGCTAGATCATGCGCCGAGGCCGTTGAAACGAGCCGCCGAAAACCTCCTCCTTTCGCGTTCGGTAGATGGTGACGACCTCCCGGCACGCTTTGACATTCAGCCGGTGGAAATCGATCTTCAATTGATCCAGCTCGCCAACTGTTATCCGGTAGTTGGCCGCGCCCAGGAACAGCAGCGCCATCGTGGTGGGCCATGAGAAATCGAGAGACTTGGCCAAGATCAACACCGGCTCGCGATCCTTCTCGATCAATGCCCGTTCCGCGACATCTATTGGAAGCCGACAGAGCAACGACAGAGCAACGGTGGTCTCGTTGAACTTGAGAGAGTGAGCAAGTTCGAAGACCTTGTCTTCTGTCAATTCGCCTCTCTCGTGCAGTTTTGCCACCGTGCGTTTCGCCGTGAAGTAATCCTTCGACGCTGGGCCAAACCTGGCGTGAATGGCCCCGGTGACATCGACGACGACGCGATGGACCTGATTTTCGATATCCGGACGCTCCCTCTTCAGTTTTTGCCGCACCTCTTCAGAGGCTTTGGCGATCAACTGGTGGAAGAGATGTCGAGGAATATCCTTTCGAAGTCCCACCGACTCGGCGAGGATCGAATCCCCTTCTGACCGCCGCACCAGGTGCAGAAATCCGGATTTGGAGAGATTCGCCCCGGCATTTGATGCGGCCGAGGTTACGACCTCGGGAGATCCCCGCACCACCAGGACATCGGTGACCGCTTCCGGGACAGTTTGTCGCCTGGAGATTGCAAGCAAATGTTGCTGGCTCTTGTTCTTGGCACACGCAATCAATGTCTCGGTGTCAAGGCGCTCCGACCGACTGAGAACTGGCCATGCGACATCGATGCAGTCGTCGCTTGCCATCTGCCGGGTCAACGCATAGGGCGCGTTTGGGCTGCATGCGAGCTTTCCTGCGAGATTCGCCCGCGCGCTCGCTTCAATCTCCTGCGCGAGACGACCGATGACCTCACCGAAAGTCCAGATCTGCTCCTCGGAATAAGTGCCGGCGATCAGGATGTCTGCCGCATGCCAGAGCGCCCGCAGACAACTCTCGGGATTTCCTCTCGCAACTGCTTCATCCAACTCGGCCAAGAATGACGTGATAGCAGCCATTGATGCGCTCGCAGTTTGAAAATAATCGAACGACAAAAGCGGGAATTCAAAGGAATGGGCGATGACACCACTTAGACCTGAACACGCGGTAAAATCATTCCCGCCACCTTGGATCGGGCATAAGGTCCGCCTAATCAGATCGATCGAATTTTAGGTATTGCCTGACTTGGAGGAAACGGACGCCGTCAACAACCTGCCCAACGTAGCTGCACCCGCGAGGTCGCGCGTTTTTTCATAACGGTCTGGTTGCAGGTTCGAGTCCTGCCGGGCCCACCAGGACATCAGGGGCTTTACCCGAACGGATGTAGCCGATGTTACGGCTGCCAGACGAAGCGCTATATCCGAACTGACGACTGGGCTTTCGACCTTCCCGGGATGACATTCTGTCTGGAGTGCAGAACCCGTCCGATTGCGTGGAGCGATTGCGATGAGGGAGGCTAAGATGGACTTTTCGCGGATGTCGGATGGGATCCGGCTGCATCACGCCTCTCATCGGCACGATGGGTACGATGGTGACGACGAAGCGGGTCCGGCACCGAGCGCCCCGTTCCTGACCGAGGCGGTCGGCGGTGGCGCCCAGGTCCATGGTCCCGGCCCGTTTGCAGGTCAATTGTTAGGTCAATCTGCAGGTACTGAAGCGCACCCCGCGAGCGCGAATACCCAGCATCATGACTCCGACCCGGTTCAATCCAAACATTCCACATCGGGGGTCGACACGGGCGGCCACGTCGGCAACCACACTGCGGCGGGCCTGGATGTTTCGTCCACCACGCCCGCTTCCGGCGCATCACATCCCGGGATGGGCATTGCTACGGTCGAGAGCGGAGCGAACACGGCCGGGAACGGCGGAGATGGCTACTTTTACGGAAGTATCATTCACGCGTCCCTGTTGATCTATGAACCGATCAACATCTCGGTGAGCCTGGGATACGGCTCGGTCGCCCTGGCCAACCAGTCCAACAATTTGAATGTCGATCAATCCGCCTCTCAGATGGCCGGCGTCGGCGGCCATGGCCGCAATGACAACATTGCATCGGGAGGAAGCGTCAGTACGTCCTCAGGCGCCGGCGTGATCGCGAGCGGCGACAACGGCGCCGGAAACGGCGGCAGCGGCTATTTCTCGGGTGCGATCGTGGACGCTCCCGTGGTGATCTATCATCCCATCAATATTGCAGTGGCGGCCTCGAGCGGCACTGCGCATGCAAGTCAATCGAACACGGTGGACATCGATCAGTCGGCCACTCAGATCGCGGGCGTCGGCGGAAGTGGCGGAAATGGCAATGTGGCCGCCGACGGCAGCGTCATGACGCTCGACCCCAGCTGGGGATCAAGCAACGGAGGGGGCGTCCCGGACGTTCAAACGGGTGGAAGCCAGGCTGGAAATGGTGGCGACGGCGCGTTCTACGGCGGGCTCGTCCATTCCTCCGTCGTGGTGTACGACCCGATCAACATCGCAGTCGCGGGCTATGGCTCCAACGTTCATTCGGTCCAGACCAATGACGCCTACGTGGATCAATCCATCATTCAGATCGCCGGCATTGGCGGGCACGGCGGCAACGCCAACGCCGCGGCGGGCGGCCGTGCAAGCCTTCTTTCCGATGGCCTGTGGGGCGGCTCCGACACGATCGCGACCGGTTCGAACGGCGCAGGCAATGGCGGCAACGGATATTTTGCCGGCAGCCTGATCGATGTCAGCGTCGCGATCTATGCACCCATCAATATCGCAGTTGCAGGTCCCCATTCGACGGCTGTGGCCGACCAGGTCAACAACGTGCACATCGACCAGAGTGCGGTCCAGATCGCCGGTGTTGGCGGGGACGGCGGCCACGGCAATCTCGCGCTGGGTGGCGATCTTTCCGCCCATCTTCTGTCGGATCTTCACCTGATGGGATAGCGACACATCGCGCCGCTCGCACAAGCCCGATCGCGAGCTGCGTCGACACCCTGCGCATGCAAGCACGCCCTACGGGCCCTCCCGGATGTTTCGAGCTCCGATGCTGCGCGACGAATGTCATACTTTCGTACGTAGGCCGAGCAAACCGGATGGTGTCCGATTTGACATCTATCGCCACCGCGCGTGGGCGGATCAGACTTGCCGCGCGCGTCCACCTGATCGGGATGGATGATGCACGAAAGCCAACAGAGGGAGGCACACATGATGCCCAAAGCGATCAACATCTCGGACTCGATCGAATTCAAATCGATCAGCACCGGTGGTCAGAACGTCGGAAATGGCGGCGACGGCACCTTCACGGGCGCCATCATCAGCAAGCCGACGCTCAACTTCGATCCGACCAACAAGGCGGTCGGTGCCGACGTGCACGTGAACACCGGCGATCATGTCAAACAGACGGCAGATTGGGATGCCGGCGGCGCCAACGCGAAGGCCTCGTGGTTTTCGAAGGCCCATGGCGGCGACGCCGAGTCGAACGGAAGCCAGAAATCCTACAGCGGTTACGATACCTCCAAGGTATACGCCAATACGGATGCGACCCAGATCAACAAGGTCTCGGTGGACCAGCACCAGGAGGTCGTGGCCGGCATCGGCGGCCATGGCGGAGACGGCAACGCCGCGCTGGGCGGCGAAGTGAGCTTCCATCTCGATACGTTCTGACCACCGGCTCGTCCGGCTGGCAGGACCGGTGGCCGCCGCCACCGGTCCTGAAGTTCGAGCCAATACCCCCGCCGTTGGCAGATGATTTTGGCCATCGGTCAAGTGCGCCGGACCTCGATTTCAGGCGGTGACGATCATGCTGATGCCGCCCATTCGGTTGCCTATCCTGCCGCAGATCGGGACGCCACTGCACGCGGCCCTCCGGTCCTGCGCGGGACCACTCGGTCTCGTATTCGCGTATAGCTGCAGCTACAACCTGCTTCTGTTTGCGCCCTCCCTCTATCTTCTTCAGATCTACGACCGGGTGCTGTCGAGCCGGAGCGGCGACACGTTGCTCCTGCTCACGCTGATTGTCGCGATCACGGTGGTCGTCGGCGGCGTGTTCGATGCATTGCGGCGCGCCGTCCTTGGACGCCTTGGCGCCTGGCTCGACGATCGCCTTCGTCCTTGCGTGCTCTCGGCTGGCCTCGAATCGGCGCTTCGCAGCGATTGGACGCAGGCGTCGGGCGCATATCGGGATCTCACCGTGCTGCGCCAGTTCGTCGAGTCCGGCGCATGTACGATGCTGTTCGACGCGCTCTGGGCGCCCTTGTTCCTCCTTGTCCTCTTTCTGATCCATCCCCTGCTTGGCGTGGTGGGCGCCTGCTGCGTCGCCTTCCTGTTCGCGCTCACGGTTGCCGGAGAGCTGGTCACGGAAGACGTTCTGCTCAGATCCGGCGCCGCGCTGTCCAGAAGCTGCGGCCGCCTCCAGACTGCGGCGAGCAACATCCACATGATCCGCGCCATGGGAATGCTCGACAACGCTGCGCGCATGATCCACCGTGACGCGCAGCACGCGCGCAGAGAGCACGATGTGGCACTTCGGCGAGGCGAGATCGTCTCACTGGCCGCCAAGCCGGTTCGCGCGCTGTCGCAGGTCCTGATCATGGGGGCCGCCGCGTGGCTCGTCCTCGATCACGGGAAGAGTCCGGCAATCATCTTTGCTGCCACGCTGATGTTCAGCCGGGCGCTCGCGCCGGTCGAAAGCGCGGTCGCAGGCTGGAAATCACTCGTGACGGCCGTGAGCGCCTGTCAGCGGCTCGGCGCACTTCTCGCCGCATTCCCCGTTGCCCGGCAGCAGAGGGCGGAGGTTTCTCCGCTACAGACGCGCAGCGGCCTCGTCGTCGACAATGTTGGCGTGAGGCTTGCGGGGACCAACCATCTTCTGCTGAACGGCGTCACGTTTAGCCTCATGCCCGGAGAATGCCTCGGCATCATCGGTGCGTCCGGGTCGGGCAAGTCCCTGCTCGGCCAGGTAATCGCCGGGCTGTCGATGCCAACGCATGGCCGTGTCGTTCTCGACAATACCGACGTCTCGCTGCTTCGCGAGGGCCGAAACGGCGACCGCCTCGGATATCTCCCCCAGGACATCAACCTCCTCGGCGACACGATCAACGACATCATCGCACGCCTTGAAGATGCCGACCGGCGGAAGGTCATCGAAGCGGCCAAGCTCGTCGGTATCCATGGGGCGATCATGCGCCTGCCGCTGGGTTACGACACGGTGGTTCAGAGCGAAGCAACCTTCTCGCGCGGGTATCGGCAGCGCCTCGGTCTCGCCCGCGCCTTTTTCGGCAGTCCACGCCTCATCGTTCTCGACGAACCCAACGCCAGCCTCGACTACGGGGGCGAGCGAATGCTCCTGGATGCCATCGAGCGCATGAAGCTCGCAGGCGCCATCCTTGTCGTCGTCACCCACAGGATGGGTCTTCTCGCCGCCACGGACAAGATTGCCATCATGGAGGACGGTGCGGTCGCCGCGTTCGGCGACAGCGAGGACATCTTTGAACGGCACCTGAGCCGCCCCCAGGTCACTTCGCAGATTGCGCCATGATCTGGAACTCTCTCACCGTCTGGAAGCTTCCCGCCGTCTCGAGACTGCCCATGATCTGGGACCAGCTCGTGCGAGCGCCGGCGAGCCCCCCGCCTGCCCGTCGATTCGGCGTCGTGGTGACCGCAATCGACGATTTCGAACCTTTGGAATTTCCATGGTGTTCGACGCCCACGCCGACCTCTCCGCGCGGAAGGCTTCGCGGCATCACCGTCGCGGGCAATCTGCTGGTGCTCTGCTTCATGCTGGGGCTTGGTACATGGGCGAGCCTCGCGCCGCTCGAGAGCGCCGCGATCGCGTCCGGCGTCGTGGAATCGGAATCGAGCCGCAAGACGATCCAGCATCTGGAAGGCGGTATCGTCAGGAATATCCTGGTTTCGGATGGCGATATCGTGCGAAGCGGCCAAACGCTGATCGTGCTGGACGACACCCGGGCCGGCTCGGAGATGCAAAGCCTCCAAGGCCAATTTTGGGATGCAGTTGCTCGTGCGGCACGGCTTCAAGCCGAGCAGCAGAGATTCGAGAAGATCGCAATTCCGGACGCGCTGGAGCAGGACAGTAGGCAGAACGGAGTGGCCGCCGCTGCAGTGTCGGCGCAGCAGTTCATTTTTCAGGCACGCCTGCAGGTTCACGAGTCGCAGCTTGCGGTCAGTCGCGAACGAAGGCGTCAAGTCGAGAAGGAGATCGAAGGTCTCAAGGCTCAGGAAACCGCCACCGGGCAGCGGATCGACATCGTCCGGGAGGAACTGGATATGGTCGCGACCCTCGTCAACAAGGGGCTCGAACGGCGGCCGCGGCTTCTGAACTTGCAGCGGGAGCTGGCCGACGTTGAGGGCCGCCGCGGCGAGATCGCCGCGCAGATTTCCCGCGCCGGGCAGGTCATCAGCGAACAGCAGGCCACATTGTTCAAGCTCGAGAGCGAGAGGCAGAACGAGATCGCACAGTCGCTTCGTGAAGCACAGAACCAGATATTCCAGCTCCGCGAGCGGTTGCTTGCGGCCAAGGATCAGCTATCGCGAACGGAGGTCAAGGCGCCCGAGGACGGCGTGATAACCGATCTGCGGATTCATACAGCCGGCGGCGTGATCGGAGCAGGTGCCCCGCTCATGGACCTGGTGCCCCGGCAAGACCGTCTCATCGTGACCGCGCGCCTGAGGCCCGAGGACATCGATGTGGTTCATCCCGGCCTCATTGCCGAGGTTCACCTCGTACCGTACAATCAGCGTCGCGTGCCTCGCTTGAAGGGAACCGTCGTGCACGTATCCGCAGACCGGCTCCTCGACAAACGTACCGACCAGCCGTACTACGCGACCAGGATCCGGATCGACGACGGGCAGATCGCGGCAAACGACATCCAGATCGTCCCCGGCATGCCGGTTCAAGTGTTCATCACGACGGGGCGCGGCACCGTGGCTCTCTACGCGCTCAGGCCCCTGCTTGACAGCTTCCGTGGTGCATTCAGAGAGGACTAAAGCGCGATGAGATTCGGATGAATCGTCATCATGCTTCAGGTCTCCGGCATTAGAGCCGCGCCGGGGTCGTGATCGCGACTCTGCGCTGGCAACCGGCCGCGCCAGCGGAGGACGGCTTCCGTGCGATTGTGCGCGGCACATTTCCTCATGATATGCTGAATGTGCATTTTGACTGTGCTTTCCGAGAGGCCCAATTTGGCGGCGATCAGCTTGTTGGGCAGGCCGAGCTCCAGTTCCGCCAGAACCTGTTTCTCACGAGGCGTGAGATCGGTCACGCTCCTGTCGATAGCCACTCTGGTTCCCTCGTTCATCAGATATGCGGGCGCAAGCCCGCGCGCATCCGGCGGCTCGAAATCCGGTAACTTGTTCATCCCGGCCACGGGCAACGGCCTGTAGGCGCCGCCGACAAGAACAAGGCGCAGGCCAGCTATGGCAATCTCGATCGGTAGCGAGGTGGAAAGAAAGCCGCGCACGCCCCGCTGCATCGCGGCCTGCACGGTCGGCTCGTCGTCATGGTTTGACAGGACCACAGTGGCGGCGTTGGGACAACACTCCGCAACGAAGGCGAGATCGTCCTCAACCGAGGGATCGCCGATGGGCTTGTCCGCGATACTCAGCATCACCAGACGAACATCGCGGGCTGACGTGCAGTCCAGGCCTTGGACCGTTGCCATGTCAAGGATCTCAAGTTCGTCCAACTCCCTCCTTAGGACGTGCAGAATGCATGTACGAGGCAACAGGAGCGGCTCGATGATCACCAGAACCGGCAAATGAAGCGATTCATTGAGCCGTTTTGAAGTGTTGGTTATGTCGTGCATGATGTCCTCGAGATGAAAAGAACTTCCGCGATATTCCCATTCCGTATTGCGTCTCCCCTGCTGCTGCATTCGTCCCGAATGCATCATCACGAGAGCAGCGCAGTGCCGCCGTTAGTGCCGCATCCACTGCGGGATCACTTGACACCTGGGTGGAAATTCTTTCCGCTCAAATCATTTGGGGGCGTGTACCGCGCGGTGGCGCAGTCGACGCATCCCCTAATTGCAGATATTTCGATACGCCGTTGAGGCCGCCGACCCTGACTTGGCGTCGACGACATATGCTTCATCCTCCTTCACGAGATACAGAAACGGCCTCTCTCCAGTCTCGCCGCCTGACGCGCTTCTTCCTTTCACGCGCCCGCAAATCGTATCCACGCGGCGTCCAAGTATGTTCTTTCGCATTGCGCGCTTCACGTCGCTGAATTCGACCGTTTCCGGATCCCCCATCTGCGTCGCGATCGCAACCTTCGCCTTGTCCAGAGCAGGATCCGCCATTTCCGCGGTCCGCTCGGGTGCCGGGACCCTGACCGTCGTCCGCGGGGACGCCGCTTTGGCAAGATCGGTCGATCCCCGTTTCTTCGGAGCTGATGTCTTGACGGGCCCTGCCGGCGTTGCGGAATTCGATCTGACAACCGCAGGCTCTTGCGCCAACGCCGTCGGCATTGGCTGCGCGGGTTGGGCGACAGCGACCCTGTCGAAACAGGGTCGTGACGCGCACCCGAGGAAATACCCCCGGGAAGGCGCGAACCAGCCAAAGCCGATCAGGATTCCTGCCAGCACTCCGACAAAAAGCAGTCCCATCCGATTCCCCTCCTCGGGAGTTCGGCTCGCACTCGTAACTAGGACTAATTCCGCGCTGGTGATCTATCTGTTGCGCAAAAGCATTAAGCGCCCATTAAGCGCGCGCCGTTGTCCGGCCCATGCCTGGATGGGCGGATTAGATCGGGCTTCAGACCCGTGCCGAGATGACCGCAAAAGGCCAATCGTGAAAGCAATCATGGCCGATTTGGTCCGCTCTTGGACCGTTCTGCAACCTGCGAGTTCGTCCGGAGGTTTTGCGCCACCCAACGCTGCCGATTGCCGACTTAGTGCCTTCAGGCAAGTTTCGGAGCACCGCGCCAGTTTCGCACCAGAAACGGCGTGAACGAAGCGGAACGAGAGCACTTGGACTCGAACAAAGACGCAGGAAGATCGACGAAGCTGACCAATATTCCGCCGCTCATAACGGTCTGGTTGCAGGTTCGAGTCCTGCCGGGCCCACCAACTCGTATTGTGTAGGATGGGTGGTATTTAGCGACATCAATACGGCGATCCTTTTCGCGGCAGGCACTAGCTCGTGTAGCGTTTCCACCGACTTGCCCATGACGTCGCCGTACATATTGGCTACGCCGGGTATATTGCCTCCTGGATGTGCAAAGCTTTTCACGAAGCCGGAGCCAATCGGATCCGTTGAGGGCGACATCACGATGGGTATTGTGGATGTCGGACGTTGCGCTGCAGCAATGGCCGGGGTCGCAATCGCAACCAGCACATTGGGTCGGAGAACGACGAGCTCTTCGGCCAGCTGCGGCAGGCGCTCATAATGCCCTTCCGCTCTCCTATAGTCGATGATCAGGTTCTTGCCCTCGATGTAGCCGAGCTCACTCAATTGTCTTCGGAAAGCGTCTAGCAGCGGTTGGACGCCAAACGCTGGGTCGAGGATGCCCACCCGCCACATAGGCTTTGATTGCTGCGCCATAGCTATGATCGGGCAACTCACCGCTACCCCCAAGACGAGTAGACCGAAGTCCCGCCGCTTCATTCGGACCTCATGCTAGTTCGGAGGACGAACGGAAGCAGAGTATCACGTCTCGATCGTCGTCGGAGTTACTTGCCCGCAAATGCTGCGATGCAACGACCGTGTGGGGCGGCACGGCTTTCGGTCATTCACGTTGGTGCGGCCATGTCGCCGCGATTTGCAACTATCCTGAATTTGAGCGGATTAATTAGACCGAGTGCGCAAGTCGGCTTCGCGTCAGAAGCGGCGATCGACGCGAGTGCTACGCCGCATCCGGTCTACCGCCAACAGCCGACGTGAGAACGGCGGGAGCTTTGGTCGGCTTGGTTTGATCTACTTGTTAGCCTTACCGGACATTCCACGGACGTTTTTTGTGACGCGCTCCCCAATATCCGCCATCGTTCTGGCGAACGCTTCGCGCGGCCGCCGCGCGTGAGCTGCACTCTCCAGTTCACTGAGATATGCAATCTTAATCAGCAGCCTGTTCAACAAATGTGTGATCCGTAGATTTTCCGAGTGTCGGGATCGCAGGGCCGTGATCTGCCAGCGCATCTCGGCGAGATCGAGAGTTTCGTGTTTCGACGGCCTCTTCAAAATGACACTCGCACGTGGTCAGCAAACGAAGCCGACGCGCCGAGTATGACGGGCGAGGGCTTCGCCTGGGTAGGGACCTGACGGGGCAATGTTCGGCGCGCAAAAGCTACCCCTCCAATGCGCGGCCGCAATCAAGCCTCAAATTAAGAATGATGTCCGCGCTGCGGGTTAATTCTGGAACTGGTCAGTTTAGTCTGCTCACGGTGCTCCTGCGGGGTGAGGTTAATTCCCTTTCGCTGCGATGCTCGCAGGTTCATCCAAAGCAGCACCAAGCCTGCAATGATGAAAAAGACTGTCAGAAAATTCAGCATACGCACGATCATGAAAACCGATCTCGATCCTCAAGCCTATCCAAACAGCACCGTCTACCTTCACGATGGCCTTCATCCGGTCAGTAATTTGACCAGCGAGACCGGCTAGGCTCGGCACATTGTTTCGGCGGGGCTGTGTGCCGAGTCGCCGCCGTGCGTCATAAACACGGCGGGACGGCGATTCTCGATTGCGTTCTGAGGGGATCAACGTGGACGACCAATTTTACGGTAGCGCGCGTTGCTACCGAGCACGAAGCTCCTCGTCATCGACAACAATACCGGCGAACCGCTCCTTTCGGAGGCACCACGATGATTACGCCCTTTGCCGCTGTTGCTCGCCGAGTGCGAGTCACCTTACTTGGTGTTCAATCTTAACAAAACGCTTTGGCCGCCGCAGCTGAATCCGTGTACTCGTGGAAGGCCACGATCTGACCGCCGCGGACGGTGAAGACGTGTGCGAAGTCGCTCTCGTAGGTGCGCCCATTGGCTTTGACCTGCCAGACGTAGTGACCGAGCACGACGACCTTGTCGCCCTGGGCGATGAATTCGCGTGGCTCGAATGAACGCGAATCCTGCACGGTAGCGAGGGTCGAAAAGAACTCGCCGACCGCACCGCGCCCCTGTCGCTTGCCGGCGAAGGGCACGTTCTCAACCTCCGGCAACTGCCACGTGACGTCCTCTGACATAGATTGCAACAGCGTCGGGATGTCACCGGCTTTGAAGTTGGCGTAAGCCTGCTCAATGAACTGTCGGTTCTTCATGTTCGCTCATCTGCACCCTCCTAACGCATGTTGGGTGAAACCGCAGTCATTTCACAACTGATATGCGAGCCTGTCAACGCGCGGCGGGAGCATTCCCGGATTCCGATTTGCAGAGATCCGCCGCAGCTTCCGTCGAAGTCGGGAGATAATGATGAAGGCGTAGGAGCTGGCAGTCATCTCCAGCTTGCCGCACGCCGCAGGTCGCGCTCCGCCGCACCCGCAATCATCTCGGTTTACGCGAGCCCGGTCCTCGTAAGCGGGCGCGCCGAAATGATTGCCGTGGCTACCAGTCCGAGAACTCCGCCGAACTCTACTCTTGAACCATTTCAATCAAGCTATTTGGAATTCGAATGTACGACCCACAAACCCAAGCAGTGGAGTGAGGCCGAGGTGCTCCTTAACAGTCATTGGTATTCCACGTTACAACGATAGAATTCGACGACGCGGTGCTTCATCGATACGCGGACACGAAAGCCTGCGGACAGCCACGCTTTCGCTTGTGGGCCTGCCCCCTTTAGTGTGCTCCACCAGCCAGTGAATTTGTAAGCCGACGTCGGCAGAGGCTTTCCCAATATCGATTCGACCTCTGAAAAGGTTAGCCGAAGGCTTTGACGGTTTTCCGTTAGCAGCCTCTCATGGAGGGGGTGGTAAGTCGAACTTGGCATCGGTGAGCATCGTGTGAGTAATACTGGCGGGGATTCGGCACTGCACTTTTTGCCCGTGGTCTCTCAAGAGCGCGTAGAGAAAGTCGCTGGCATGGTCATAACGTGCGCTGCTATTCGCGATTTGACGGGTGCGCGGCTCCAGTATGCGACCGACTGTTTCCGAGCCGAGCAGCTCACCTTCTTCCGACCATTGTTCCAGAGCCGATCCAAACAGCTTCAACAGATGATGTCCGCCATCGTGCTTGTGTCGTGATGTGCCTTCGCTGCATAAAAAGCAAACAACTACGAAAGGCATCACGGGAAACGGCAGGTTTTGCCATCGCAATGTCCCCCCACTAAAATCGAGCAGTCTAATTCGTGAAACTTGGAATCTCGGCAGAAAAAAAGCTAGTGGAATTTGTCCAGCGGCCTGAAAAAGAGGTCAGCAGAACTGACGTTAACACGTGGGCGCCTCTCACCGGTGGTCCGCGCTGATGCCCGAGGATATTAAACGGAGCCGCGCAGCGGTAAGGCGAGCTGAACCTCGAAAGGGCTCGTGGCATTGACGGCGATGAAAGCCTGGGGCGGACGAACCCTCGTCAGGCGCTGGGCCAGCGCATCGCGACCGCGGAGGTGGCGTTCCGAGACCAACCTTCTCCGGATTCAAACGCACACAACGGACCGGATAGGCGTATTGGCCGGAGCCGTCCACAATGAACTCGACTGCGTTTGGCTGCCCCGACCCAGTCCTTATCCCCCGGCAGCGCTTACCCAGCCACACCCTTCAAAACGGCCTCTCTCCGCAAATTGTGCAGCAGCCGTCAAATGGGACCCGATGATCAGACCAAGCCGACTTAACGTCAGGAGGGCAAATGCGTCGCAAAATTCAATGGAAAGTCCGGCTCCCAATACCGCAATAGCGCGTCGCTCGTCCGCGTTGAGATCAGCCCATGAGATGCGTTTCATCACGCGCCACTGCCCCAAGATTATTTAGAACCCAAACGCGTGACCGATTTGCCGCAGCATGGCCATCGCCGCGTCGGTGTACCGACCTTGGGTTAGGTATTGATCCACCTGCGCTGTACTGATCAGCGCCACAACAACGATCATGAAGCCCTTAAACATTAGGCCTCTCCTCTTGAAAGAGACCGCTAACCCGGCATGTCCAGGTTTAAACCGCTTCCGGAATTCCTGGCCGCAAATCGCGACCCATATGCAATGGCAACATGGTGACGATGACCGGTAACGAATTCCTTAACTGCGCGGCCTCAGGAGCCTCTATATCGATATCGCCGCGTCAGCTGCCAGTTGAGCTTACGAGCGCAAGCCACATTCAAAACTGCTCTGGCCGATTTCGCGGTCTCTTCAGATCAGCGTCAAGTTCTTCGCACAATGGTACCGCGCGAGCTAACCAGTTAGAGAACGATGCGGGCCACGCGTGTCCACCGTATCCGGCGTCACCCGAACAACAGACACTGCTGTAAGCTGGAAAGTTGTTCGGCTTCGGGCCGATTCTGTTGAAAAAGGCAGCTGTCCAGTCTGTCTAGTTGGCAGGACTGAAGATCATGATGGGGCATCGGCAAGTCGAGCAGGGCGCTTTGTTGAGAAGTATATTTCCGCCGATACGCTGCTCAGGTCGATCGACAAGGTTTGTCGACCTTCAAGAGATTAAGCGGGACCTGGCACCTTATCTACGGCAGCATCGGTCGGCTCGATCGATCCGGAACTCATGATTCGGATGCTGCTGATCGGTTACTGCTTCGATACCCGGTCAGAGCGGCGCCTGTGCGATGAGGTTCACCTTAATTTGGCTTACCGGTGGTTCTGCCGGCTCAGTCTCGACGGGGCGGTGCCGGATCACTCGACGTTCTCCGAGAACCGGCACGACCGCTTCCGGCAGAGCGATCTCTTCCGACGCGTGTTCGAGCGCGTGTTGCGCCGCCGCACCGAGCAGCGGTTGGTCGGTGCTGAAGGATTTGCAATCGATGCGAGCCTACGACCCAAGCCAGATGGAACTCCCTTCGCCTATCGAAAATCGACGACGTTCGCGTGGCGGGACTACCATTGACCGAACAGATCGCCCAGCTGGTCGAACTGGATCTAGATGGGGGCCTCGGACCACGCGATCGAGGAACTTCCGGATCTGAGCGAGACATCAGTATCAAATAGACAATCGCACGAATGCAAGAACGAATGGGCAAGTTTTTGCTCAGTGACGCACCGACTACGCAGTCCGCTAAGCAAAACAAAGAATCGAAACCCATCAACATTCAAACGTAAGCGCTAATTTCTCCGCACCTTTTGCTTTTGAGTGCCCTGATGCATGAGGTGTCCACCAAAATAGGTGGACACCTTGTGATGAGCGACGATGATCAGAAACTGCGGGTCAGGCTTGTCGGCCG
>NZ_JARWCR020000109.1:0-17590 GCF_029846695.2 Bradyrhizobium nivariense
AGGGCAACAATATTGCTAGTCTCGTTCATGGCGTATCGCTCTCCTTGAGAGGTTCTGGCAGGCTCGACACCCGCCTCGATACGCCGCCTATCTCATTCCGTCATCACCCACTTTCCCGCATAGCTCGCCTCGACGAGCGCAGGGGCCACCTAGGCGGACAGGCCCGACCCCACTTCCTTGGCCACGATCGGCACGCCCACGCTGCGGGCGGCGCGAGCGATCTGCGCCGGGACGCCGCGCCAGTGGCGGTCGCCCTCCGGGTGTACCGCTTCCTGCAGCGGATTGAGATGGACGATGAGTCCATCGGACTCCAGCGCATCCTCCGCTCGGCGCGCCAGGTCCAGGCCGTCGGCCTCGCGCAGTTGCGCCGCGCCGATATTGGCCAGCAAGGGAATGTCTGGGGCCAGGCGGCGCAGCGCGCGCGTCAGCCCCTGGGAGTTGCGGGATTGCAGGCTCACGCGCTGCGAACCGACGGACATGGCGATCCCCAAGGCTTGCGCTGCCTCGCTCAGATGCCGGTTGATTGCCTCGGCGCGTGGCATGCCGCCGGTCATGGAGCTGATCAGCAGCGGCGCGCGCATGGTCTTGCCTAGCAGCGAGGCGCGCAGGTCGATCTGCGTCAGGTCCAACTCGGGCAATGCGCAGTGTTCGAACCGGATGTACTGCCAGCCGGCGGCGAGCGCGGCCGGCGCCGTTCGCCGATCCAGCACGATGTCCAGATGGTCGTCCCTGCGCCGACTCAGGGCACTGTCGCTCATGCTCGCTCCATCCGTCGCATCGGGCGACGGGTTGCGTCGGATCGGACCGACGGCCGCGCGCGCACGCCGCCGCCTCCGCGCGTTCAGGCCGGCGCACCCTGGCCTCCCCCCGCAGCGTCGCTGCGATAGCGGCTGGTCGAGGTCTGGTAGTACCGCGCGCGGATGGCCGCCATGGCCTCGCGCAACGGTCCCCGCGGTGCCGGGAAGCGTTCTTCCGCCATCACCCGGTGCAGCATGCGCGTATGGCCGGCCAGCTCGTCGTTGAGGAACTCCACCACAGGCATAGCCGGATAGCGCTGCAGCAGCAGGATCGCCGCGTTGTCGGCCTCGCCAGCCGACCTGTCCTTGTCGCGTCCATGCAGATCGTTCTGCAGGCGCCCTATCGCGGAGATGAGCCGCAGGACCTGGCGAAACGCCGGACGCGCGCGCAAGGTCGCCATGTCCAGCCCCCACAGCAACGAAAGGCAACAGAACACGTTCGCGTAGGCGATCGAATCGATGCCGTTGTGCAGATACTCAGCGTAGGACCAGCGTTCCGCCCCTGCCGCCTGTGCGTGTCCGGCGCGCAGCGCCGCGCAGTAACAGCTGGTATCGTCGAGAAGCTGAGTATAGTGGCGACGATCGTAGGCGAGCGCGGCCAGCGAAGCGCGCAGCACAGCGCCGCCCTCGAATCCGGGGAGCGCGCACGGCACGCCCTGCCCCAGCGCCTGCTCCACCGCCGCGAGCTGCTCCGGCGCGATCAGGCCAAGGTCGTTGCAATCGTCCAGCCAGAACAGCAGCGCCAGTTCGCGATAGAACGCCGCGATCAGCGTTTCGTCCCGCGGATCGCGCCGGTGCGGGCGCTGGTGTCGCGCAGGCTCGGGTGGATGCGCTGCAGGATGTACTGGCCGCCCCTGACCGCTTCCACGGCATGCTCGTCGGCGAACCCGGTCAGGGAACGCCCCCACTCCAGCACCTGCTGCAGCGCGCGTTCGGTCCGGATCATGGCGCCGCTCCTGCTCTCTCGGCCAGGACGCGCCGCCCCCAACGAAGCGCCAGCCATAACCCGGCGAGTTCGGCCACGCGCACGACCCGGGTGGGGCAATACAGTTCCTTGCCGATCCACAGCGGCGTCTGCGGCAATGCATGCGCTGCATGGCGGGCGAGCATCCACTACAGCGCACGCGTCACGGCCTGCGCGATTCGCCGGCCCCCTGTCGGCTCTTCGCTCCCGTCCAGCACGTGCAACGCGAACAGCGCATAGGCGGCTTCCTCGAATGTGGATGCGCGACCGGCGCCCCAGCCGCCGTCGTCGCGCTGCGCCTGCAGCAGCGCCGCCAGCGCGCGCTCGTCGCGCCACTGGGGCTTGCCTTGCGCCAGCGCAGCGACCGCATGCGCGGTGGGATACAGCCACGAAACGTGCCATTTTTCGTTGTCCCATAGACCATGCGGGTTGCGATTGGGCTCGACGTAGGCGCTGGTGCCGGCGGCGGCTTTCCCAACAGTCGCAACGCATGCAGGGCATGGATGTTGGTCGACACCGAGGCATTGCGCTCGCCGGGACCGCCGGATCGCGGCCTGCAAGACGCAGGATGCATAATGCAACGGCGGTGTCGTCCGCGTCGGCCGCGAAGTGCAAGGCCGGGCCCAGACCGCGCACGCCCAGGTGGGCGTCGAGCTGCGCGACGATCACGCGCACCGCCTCGGCGAGCGCGGGATGCGCGAACAGCCCGGCCAGATGCAGGGTGTACAGCGACCAGCATGGCTCGAACACATTGATCGGCCAGACGTTGGGAACGACACCTTCGATGCCGCTGCGCGTCGCCCGCGACGCCGCCTGCAGATACGCGTCGGCGCGCCCGACCTGCGGCGTGCTCCCCTGTGTCACGGCGTGCGCACGCCACGCGGCGGTGGCCCCGGACTAATGCCGATGCTGGCGTTGTCATCCGGGCATACGGTGGTCGGCGACGTGCCCCAGGCTTCCCAGGAGTGCAGCAACGGATGGCCGCTTGGCAACGTCGGCACCGCCCCCAGCTTGACCAGGCACGCTTGCCGCAACGGTAACAGCGCCGGGTGGCGCGGAAACGCCACGGCGCCCAGCAAGGATGCGGCCCCGCCGCAAACCTGCGGCAGGATGAGCTCCGCGCCGCCGATCGATTTGCGGACGGTGCCGAGCAAGGCCACTCTCGATCTTATGTTAGCGGTCTACGGCCCGCGTTCGCGCCGAGCAGGGCCTTGTGCCGCGGCTTCGCCGGATCGCCACACGGTAAGGGGGACGATTGCAGATTTGAACTCCGATTACCATACTGAAGCCGCTCGCCCGATGGACCGCTCAAGCTGTGGAAGATGCCTTCGTCAGCTGATCGTCAGGCAACTGACGCATTTTGACCCGACGCGCGTGAAGCCTGAAACTCGATGCGAAACATAGGAAGCGAATCGCATGCTTGGTCGAATTGGTGACAATACTTCGGGATCGAGCAGCTCGCAATCAAGTGATGCGTCTGGGAAAGGCAAACAATTGTTCGAAGCCGCCGTGGAGCAGATGTGTTCTGAGCTTCAAAATGGAGGAATGTCCGCCACCAGCAAGACTTCCGTCCCCTTCCTTGATGCAGATCACCTTCATACCACGGAACCAGGTGCAGGCACTGCGCGGCCGTCCGGTCCCGCCTTGGTATCTGATCCTGCAGCCGGGGCGGCGATGGCCATCCATCCGCCGAGCCCGAGTGTGGCGACACCCTCACCCAAGAACAAAATGAAAAGCCTGCGTCGCGAACTCCGCGACGCCGTTAATGCGAGCTGGGAGTACCACAATAAGGAGGACGGCATAAAGATGTTTGATCGAGTCGTCAAAGCAGGCGCAGAAGTTCTGGAGTACTACGCAGAACTGGCCGCACTTGATCCTGATGGCGCTCGTAACATACTGTCCAACTCCGATGCGCTTAAGGCGCGCAAGCAGGTGCTCGAATATGGACGCAAATGCTGCGATGACAGCTGCGATCAAATTGACCAACTGTACGCTGACAGAGTCAGTAAGAGCGACTGGTTCGAAAAGCTCCGATTCAAGGTCAGTCCCGACCAGCTGAGCAACATGGCTTCCAGTGCGGCGAAGGGCAATAAGGCCTGCTTGGAGTGGTTAGAAACGTGGGCGTTGCGCAAAGAACAAATGCGGATAGTCTGCGCCGCTACAGTCAATCTATGTCCTGACGGCCCCGCCGCACTGCGGATGCATACCGGCTCGGCATTCGTCGCGAAGGTTGGACGGCTGGAAGGGCGTGTGACGGCCGCCCAATTTGAGCTTAGTCAGCTGGCGGGCACCTGCGAAGCAGTCGGGAGCGAGCTCTTCACGAGTGAGAACCAGGGAATGCGTCAGCTGCAACGCTCAATGTGGGATGTTTACAGCGCAGTTGGATCGACGGGCCCTCTAAACAGAGAGGACCGTCTCGAACAAAAGTGCCTCGACGTATTGGGAGAAGCCTCCGAGAGACTTTTGGAAATTGGATCGGCGCTCCATAGCATGATTATCAGGCTGAGCGGTCAGCGAATCGGTACCGGCCTCCCATTGAGCTTGTTGAAGCAGATCGAGCAGGAGGCATGGGACACTGCACATCACGCCGCGGGCTTCCTGGCAATGCAGCCGCCGCCGGCCATCATTGCACCTCCGGCCGATTCTTGGGCCGCCATACCGGCCGCTGGCGCGGCAGGGCGCAGCAAACGAAAAGGCAAGAACCAGCTGCTCGGTGGCGCTGTCCATTCGCCCATGCCGCCGGAGCCGCAAGTTGCGCCGGCCGCCAGCGAAACTGGGCCAGCAGCGATGGTTGTTGTGCGCTCGGACCTGGGTACGAAAACTCTTGTGAGCGCGAAGGCGGCGGATGCGATGGTCTCGGCCGCGGCGAGACAATTGGAGATGTGGCGGCCCCCAACCTCGAGAGCGGAGCTGAAGCCACTGCTCGAGCGCTTGGACGAACTTTTGAAGTTCGATGTGGCTGGCCAGCAAAGCGCCGCCTCAAAAGCGCGCTACATGAAACCCGAGGACGCCAAACACCTCGTCGAGACCACCATCAAGCGACTGCAGGAGCAAGCCAAAGAGATGGACGCGCCTCTGAACGTCTTGGAGGACCATCATCTACGCCTCCTACTCACGCCTGCACGAATGGGCGAAGTGCACAAGAAGATAGTTGCGCTTGGGTACGTTCGGGCGAACGTGAACGGATTGGCCGAGCGTTTGGACCGAGACATGGCGGATATGCTGATGGATTGCAGGAAGAGCTATCATCTTCCGACGCAGAACTACCTCGAACACTTGCGGAAGGCCAACGAGTTGAGAGTTCACCCTCCACAGCCGCTGAAGGGCGGGGACGGCAGGCTGTTCTCCATTAAGATCGAACCCAAGCCGCTGATGAGTGGACGAGTGCCGGCTCCGCTGTGGGTGCACATTCATACGAGAAGGCAGACAGAGGCAGGCCAGCTGCCGACACTGCATGACAACGAGTTCACCGCTTGCCACGTTAAGAACAATGAACAGCACGGCCACAATCAGCAGTGGCTGGATGCTCGGGCCGAGGAGGGTTGCGATAAGTTCGTCATTCACCGTGGCAAGCTCAGCACCGCGTTCTGCAAGGCTTTGCTAAACGGCATGACTTAGCGGCGATCCACGGCAGGCACGTCGACGCGCTTGACGCCCTAGCTTTTGACCAGCGACAGCGTGCGTCGAGAGCTGCGAGAGCTTACTCAGGATGAGGCCCTCGCTCCATAGTACCTCGAGGTACCTTCCTGTCATCGGCGGCAATTCGGCTGCAGAGTTAAATTCGCGGTCGCAGTGAGCGCTTGTACATGATCGGCGATGTGGCCCCTCCGATTGGGCGCACGGGCGTAGCTGGCAATCCTTTGGCCGTTGTCGATCTCCACCGTTCTAGTTCACGACGAGTCGATAAAGGGTGGATTCAGGCGTCCGCCTCGACATGGCGCCGGGGCCGATACGGCAGCGCTTCCAGGGTGACCCATCAGGGAAGACCAGCGAGATCACTGATCAATACTGATCCCGTAGACGATTCCGTAATGAGCAATGCGCTGTTTGCCGCGTCCAATGCGACGTTCGTGCAGGTCGCCCCAGCGCAGGACTTGATACGGGCAATTGTTTCGCCGTTCGGCGCCAATACGAAGACGTGGCCGAGGGAGGCATGCGCTACAAACAACCGCCCTCTCTCATCCGTCGTCAGTCCGTCCGGACCGCTCGTCCCAAAGAACAAGCTGAAGCGTCCGACCTTCGCGATCGCGCCGTCGCGCATCAGCGGCACGCGCCAGACGTTGTTGTCGCGAGTCATCGCAACGAACAACACGGTCTCGTCCGGACTGAGCACCAGACCATTCGGCTCGGACCGTTCGAAATCAGGCATCGAGACGGCCGTCAGGGCACAATCGGAACACCCGGCCGGTCGGATCGTGCAGTCCAGTTTGTCCCTGATCGCTGAAATAGATGTCGCCGTTGGTCGCGCTATGCACGTCGTTGCAGCCACTGAAGGACCCGGAATTGCGGTGCCCCAGAAACGGCCTAATAGTACCCCGCTGCGGATCGAGTTCCATGAGGCCGTTCATTTAGTCGACGAGCAGTATCCGGCCATCCGGCGCGATCTTCAGACCATTAGGCCAGCCGCTATATTCGATGATCAGAGACCAGGCGCGATCCGGTGAAATCCGGAAAATGTGGCCGAAGGGGATGTCGACGACATAGAGATTCCCGGCCTTGTCAAACGATGGTCCCTCGATGAAGCAATCTACTGGATGTCCCCCGCGGTTCGCGTCTGCCCATTCCGAGGAAACACCTGGGCGACGAAACTCCGGCGAAATCGACGAAAACATGCGGGTCTCAATCAGCTTGGGCGGCTTTTCGAGATACATCATGACGCGTCTTCCAGCCTGCGGCGCGGCTGGCCCTCGTAGTTGTAGCCGAACTGCTTGGGCATCGGGCCCTTGTTGCGATCCTTGCGCCCAGTTTGCTCCCAGGCGTGCGCCAGGATTCCGAGCGCCCGCGACAAGCAGAAGACCCCCCGCGCGAGCGGAGAGGCGAAGCCCAGCTCGCCGTAAATGACCGCGGTCGCGCCATCAATGTTCATCGGAATGAGTTTGCTCTTGCGTTGTTGCATCACGCGTTCGATCGCGCGAGCGGCCTTGGCATAATGGCCGCCGACACTGCCCTCGTCGGCTGCGGCATCCACCAGCGCCAACAGCAGCGCCGCGCGCGGGTCAACTGGATGAAAGCGGTGGCCGAAGCCCGGCAGATTTTGCTGCGTGTTGCGGTGAAATGGTCGATTGCTGCGCCAGCGGCCTGCTCGATCTCTCGCCCTTCGCGCCGTCGCAGCACATCTTCGTAGAGTTCGATAGCCTGCTCCCCTGCTCCGCCATGCACGTCATCGAGCGTATTGATTGCCGAGGCCATTGCGCCGTTTAGGGGCAGGCCGCAGCTCACCGCCATCTGGGCAATTGCGATGGAGGGCGCGTGCGGACCATGGTCAACGGCCGCAACTAGCGCAGCTTGCAGCAGCCGCTCCTGCGCTGGCGTCGGCAGATCGCGGCGCAACATAGATCATGGCGGGAAAGGAAACCCGCTATCCCGATCGCTCTTGAAGGACGGCGCCGGAGCGCTCGTCTGAGCTCACTGAACTGGTAGAACATGACGAACAGAGCGATCATTCCGGCGCCCAGCTCAGCGATTGCTTGGCTGGCTAACAGTCCGCTAATACCCGCGACCACCGGAAATAATTGTACAGCCGGTATGAAGCGATCCCCTGCCTCGCCAGGAAGACAATTTCACTGAGGCGTGCTCTCCCAAACCACTGAAGCATTGCCGTCACGAAACTCTGAATCCCAAACAGTCCAAAGAAGGGATGGAACACGATTCAGGTCGAGACGGCAATTTCCGTGACCTTCTCGTTATCGCTAAATAGGCCCACCAAAGGCCTTGCAAAAATGACATCGGCCGCAGAATACACCACGGAGAATGCGACCGTCACGAAGAGCATGAACTTCGCAGCCTTCAGAATACGGGCATAGTCGCGTGCGCCCCACCGGCCCCAGTTTAGCTTGAGCGCCTATACAGAACCCGGTGATAGTGCCCCGACCATCAAGATTCGCACAGCTATTCCAACCGCGGCGATGGAAACATCGCCGAACCGCGCAGCAGCTCCGTACTAACGGCAAGCGCAGATAAAATATTATTGTCGCAGGCGCGCCCACCAACGCGAGCTGTCTGATGCGATCTTCTCGTAGCGGTATGTGAGATATCCTGACGAGAACTGTCCCTCCAAGCTTCGTAAAATACGTGATATAGATTGCAATAGCAGCGATCTGCGATACCAGCGTCGCTGTGGGCTGCGACCCGCACACCAAGGTCAAGCAAGAATATGACGACGGGATCAAGCACAGCGTTCAGTAAGAACGAGGTCATCATCGCCCACATGCTGAATCGTGGACGGCCTTCGGCTCTGACAACAAACCCGCTGACGATATTTAGAAGCATGAGAGTGCACCCAAATAAACGCGTTCCCGCGTAGTCGAGCGCCACGGGCATGATGGTTGGAGTTGCTCGAGCGTTGCGAATATCCCTGGCAGATTTGGAAGCAGAGCGACGGTAGCTAGGCCGATCGGGACTGTGAGCGCGAGTGCTGTACTTTCGCCTCGACTCGCCTCTAAGTACTCACGAGCGCCGAGATAACGAGATATGAACGACGCTGTTCCAACCCCGATCCCCTGTCCGGCTGCCGCGAGCAGGACGACGATCGGCAAGGTCATGCTGACAGCTGCGATCGCCTGCGCGCCAAGTGCGCCCACAAAGATCGCGTTGACGAGCTGCTGTAGCGCATGAATCGATAGACCAACTACAGATGGAAGGGCGAGCCGCAGGATAACGCCGAGAGATTCGGGTCCGATAAATCGAGTGCTGTTTTTCTTGGGCATCACGTTGCGCTCGCTGTGATGGCGAATTCCGTGTCCGGCTCATTCATGGATGAACGTGTCGCGAGCTATTCCAAATTCGCTGAATCGCGTACTCAGCGCAACCCTCTCCGAATCCGATCTTGCACGGCCGCGGGTAAGTTCGTCTGCGCCGGTCGATTGCCGTGATCGCGTCGACCGGTTGACGCTTTTCACAAGCTGATTTTTGCCAGGTCGATTTTCCGTAGGCATACGCCTCCCGTCTATCGTAACCGTCTGGGGCCCTTAACAGAATAGCGAGGACCTCGATTGAGGTGTGCGTGGCGTGGCCACCTAGGTTCTGCCGGTCATATTGTGCCGCTCTGCCCCTTGTTGGCCTCTCGTCGTTTGCGTTGACTTCTGCTTCCTCGATGATGATCGGCGGGGGAACAGGGCGGGACCCCAGGGCCTCAAGTTGGCTTTGGCATCTACGGGATCTTGTAGTGGACGCTCCAGCGTCTGCATGAGATTCATCAAGCGCTTGCACGGGATGGTCGCCGACCCGCACGCCGGCCGGGACCGGGCCCCGACGAGGTCGACCAGACGCGGCAGGCCGTCGCGTACTGCCTGGCTCATTCGAAATGGAGACACAGGTGCAAGCCCACAAACATCCGGCATCAGATGAAGATACTCGCTATCTTCTTGTGCGTTGCCGACAGCGCCTCCTCGATCTCCGCGCGCATTTCGCGCCGCCTGTCGTCTGGTCACTGACCGCTCGGGACCTCTGCACTTGTCGATTCCGATTATCGGCGCGCCGACTGTCGAGCTTCCGTTTCTTCGGCCCGGTGCTCATGTGGCAGATGCGCGGCGGTCACGCCATCATGCGCCATCTCGCGATCGAGCTAATCGATCTGAAGACGGTGGGGGCGATGTCCGACCGGGACATGCTGCTTCTTCCGGGTGTCGGTCACAAGAGCCTAGCGCAGATCAGGACGTGGCTCGTGATGGCCATCGAAGAGGAGAAGAGGGGAAGAGGGGATGATAATAGACCGCGAGCGCCTGCTCAAGATTCTGAGGCTCACGGAGTCCAACCACGACGGCGAGGCCATTGCCGCCATGCGCATGGCCAACAAGCTGATACGCTCCGCAGGCAAGACGTGGGAGGATGTCGTGTCCGGCTTCGCGGCTCCGGCGCCCAAGTCCTACGGCTCCCCCGCCTCGTCTGACTACCGAACTCCGCCTAGCAAGCGGAGGCCGAAGACCGAGCCCTAGAAGATATACGATGGCAACATCGGGACCTATCTCAAGGCACGGACCGAGCGCAGACCGACCTGAGCACCGTTACGTTCCTCGCGTCGCTGTCCGACTACTACGAGGCGAACGGCTACCTGACCGAGCCGCAGCCGCAGCCGCAGTACGAGGCTGTGACGCGAATGCACAACACGAAGCCCGGCAAATCAACCTGGAGGTTCTGGTGAGTCCGAGGAAGTCCAGGACCAAGCCCGGACGGAAGTTCCTCTCGTACCGGCGCGAAAGGCGTGCCAAGAGACCTGACGCGTGCTGCGGTCGCCGCCGTAACCCATTCTACCAGGAACAGGTCTGGCGATGCGCGCGAAAGCTTTCGCTGTGCATAACTTTTGTGATCGACCCAGATATCGCTGGAGGACGCGCGGGCCATGGACTCCATGATCACGGCCAAGGGCAACATCAGGCACGGATGCGCGAAGCTCACGGCGTTCGGTAACGAGCCGGGCACCATGCTGACGATGCGCGACATGCTGACTGAGGCCGGGGGATTTCAGCAGCGAGTAGCGAACGCGGGGATGCACGGCCCTCCTCGCGGCTCGTCACGATCACTTCGACCCGCAATGGTCTCGCCTCCGGTCTCGGCGCGCGCACTTGACGTCGACTATGCCGTCACTCATGTTCTTGCCCTCCATCACCACGTGTGGCGGCCGTTCGGATCGAGCGATGGCTCGCCGTCCGACATCGATCTCGACGGGATCATCACCGGCGACATCCGGCAGACCGTCGAGACGCTCGACCGCTACGTCGGCTGGCATCGTCGGCGACGGCTCGTTGATGCGGGTCGGCCGTCGGCCGCTGGGTCAAGCCTATCATCCACCGGCCCCGGGGCAGCACCGTGTTCTGCAACGCGGGATACGACCTCGGGTGGTTCAACTGCGACTGGGACGCCAGCCGTCCTGACCACCGACAGAGTACCCGTCACATCCATCTGGCCGAGTGGGCAAACTATCCGCCGGGCTTTATTTAAGTTCGAGGCAGCGCACCGACTTCCAAACCTCCCGCAGACACATCGCTGTCATCGGATGCACGGTCATTCCTATCGGATCGAGGTCGTGCTGAACGGGCCGGTCGACCCGCACACCGCGTTCGTAGTGGATTTTTCGAGCCGGCGCCGCTCTCCTGGCGGCACGAAGGGCGCGATGCGTGCCCGAAATCCGACGCCGACGCAAAGCATGTCAGGTTACCTACAGGGGACCTTACTGGGCGTGTGGATGTTTTTCAAAGCTTTGTCATGTGCTTAGTGCGCGCGGACAGCCTGGCACGGTGATTGCTAATTCAGGCGAAGCGACAATGTCGCGCAACAGGTAACTTTGGAGATAATCATGGTGCTAGGCACGGAGTCCCCGGCTCCTTCGCTCAAAGTCGAGAACTGGTTGCGTGGCGAGCCCCTCACGAACTTCCAGCCCGGTAAACTGTACATCGTCGAATTTTGGGCAACTTGGTGCGGCCCATGTGTGGTGGCGATGCCTCATCTGATAAAGCTGCAAGCAAAATACAAAGACGAAGGGCTTGAGGTCATCGGAGTCGCAGCTAGTGAACAAGCACCAACGGCGGATGAGGCTCGCACCAAGTTGGACGCATGGTTGACTGAAAAGTTCTCAAATCTGAACTATCGAATCGGGTTCGACAGTACAGGCGAAATGAACAAGCTTTGGATGAATGCCAGCTCTTCTCGTTGGATTCCGAGATCGTTCGTCGTCGACCGCGACGGCCACATTGGCTTTATCGGTCGTCCGAGCCAAATCGACGACGTCTTGCCGAAAATTATCAACGGCACGTGGCGCACCAGCTATGAAGCTAAAGCCGCCGAAGCGAAGCGGATTGCCGAAAGCCAACGCGAGGCGCGCGAACGCTCAATCCGCCGGACAATTCAACCGGCGATGGAAGCAAAGGATTGGCCGGCAGCGCTCTCAGCGGTCGAAGAGGGCATTGCCGCGATGCCGGACAATCTCGAGTTCCGCGACATTCATGCGGATCTGTTGCTTCACAAAATGCGCGACACGGCGACCGGCTTCCAGGTCTTGCGCCAACTGGTTCGAGACGCGATTGAGAAACGGTTAGAGGCTGTATGTGGGCTGAATATCGTGATGAGGCAACTCTATGATCCGGAGAACGATAGGGCCTACCTTCCGCGTGCGGAGCGCTTTGCGATCGGCAGGGAGGTGTCGGAACATATCCTCAATCCTGGGCAAGCCAGCGCTGGCCTCGATTTCTATTCTTATAGGGGGCTCGCTCAGTATTACTACGAGAGTGGTGACAAGCACCGCGCGACCGAGCTGATCGAGCGGGCAATGACATGGCTAGACGATTCGAAAGTGCCGGACGCTATGAAAAAGCATTATATGCCGCAGTTGCTCCAAACCTTGGCCAACTACAGAGGCGAGAAGGTTTGTTGCGGCGGGTCTTGTTCGATTTCGCAGGAAAAGTCTCCTGGAGCTCAAAAATGCGGCCGAAAGGAGGAGACATGAAGGAGGATGCTAATCGAAGATGCACGATCGGGGCTATGAAGCGCCTTCGAAGCGCTTGCGGCCAGCAGAATCATTCATGACACGCAGGTCACAAGGAAAACCTAGCCCACAACGAGTGATGCGACGCCCTGCGGCCCGTCTTTGCTGGCTGTCTGGTTAGTCGTTCGTGAAGAACCGTCCAAGCGGTTGATCAAGAATCGATTTCCCGGGCGAGATTGGCTTTGAGATTGCAAGCTTTCGGGCTTCGACTGCCCAAAAGCTTGCAATTTCATCTTTGAGGATTCCGTCGAATCGCAAGGCGTGATTCCGTGATCGCATCGGAGGGAGCGATGCAACCAAAGAACGATGAGAGACGCGACAAAGCGATCTCCTGCGCTCACGGCTGAACGCGATCATCGACGTCGGCCACCCACTGGTGACGCTGGCACAGACGATAGACTGGTAGTTCCTGGAGAAGCGGTTCGGAGCGGTCTATGAAGACAAGCCGGCCGGCCGCCATTGCCTTCCCGGCCGATGGCGGGACTCGCGATCCTCAAGCACACCTACGACCTCTCCGACGAGGTGTTGTGCAAGCGCTGGGTGGAGAACCCCTATTACCAGTTCTTCTGCGGCGAGGAGTTCTTCCAGCACCGGTTGGTGTTCTGAGCTGACGCGCTGGCGACAGCGGATGGGCGAGGAGAAGTTGCAGGCCTTGCTGCAGGAAAGCCTTGCGGTGGCCAGTAAGACCGAGGCGATCAATCCGGCCGATCCTAATCGGGTCACCGCCAATACGACAGTGCAACCCAAGAATGTGATGCCGATGCCAGGCTGCTGAACCGCGCCCGCGACGGTCCGGCTGGCAAAGCGACATGGTGTCAAGCTGCGCCAGTCCTATGCCAGGGTGGGCAAGTTCGCGCTGATCAAGCACTAGCGCTACGCCCACGCCAAACAGTTCAAGCGCGACAACAGAGCCTTGAAGAAACTCAAGGCCTCTCGGCCGCATCATTCGCGACATAGGCCGCAAACTCGGCTGCAACACCGCTTGCTCGGTGGGGTTGTGTTGGAACGCATGCTGGCGCGGGCGCGACATGTGCTTGAGCAGAAGCGGCACCAGCGTGGCCCGAAGCTCTACTCGCTGCACGTGCCGGAGGTGGAGTGCATCGGCAAGGGCAAGGCGCACCGGCCTTACGAGTTAATGGCATGGACCACGCCCGCTCTCAGCGGCAACGTTAAGCGCCGGCAAGAGAAGGAGCACGAGCCATGTCCCATACGAACATTGTCACGATCGGTATCGACCTAGGCAAGAACACATTCCATGTGGTGGGATTCGATGCCACGGATGCAATCATCCTACGCAAGAAGCGATCGAGAAATCAGCTTGAGCAGTCGCTGGCTAATGTTCCAGCCTGCCTGATCGGAATGGAGGCTTGTTCAGGAGCACACCACCTGGGGCGCAAGCTGGAGAAATTAGGCCATCAAGTACGGCTCTTGCCGGCACAGTATGTGAAGCCATACCTCAAGGGCCACAAGAATGACTTCCGTGATGCCGAAGCCATCGCAGAGGCGACGCAGCGCCCGACCATGCGCTTTGTCCCATTGAAGTCGGCCGAGCAACTTGACTTGCAGGCACTGCACAGAGTTCGCAGTCGATTGGTGACGCAAAGAACCGCGGTCATCAATCAAATCCGAGGCTTTTTGCTTGAGCGAGGGCTGCCAGTCCGGCAAGGAGCGGCAGCGCTCCGACTGGCACTTCCTCAAATTCTCTCAGCGCCAAAAGACAACTTATCGCCTCGAGTGATCCAGCTCATTCAAGACTTGGCCGAGGACTGGCGCCAGTCGACCGACGGGTCGCGTCAATGACGAAAGAAATCAACGAACTCGCTGATCAAGATCCACACTGTCGCCGCCTAATGAGTGCGCCCGGCGTCGGGCCGATCATCTCAAGCGCGATGGTCGCCGCCATCGGAACCGGTGATGCCTTCCATAAGGGCCGGGACTTTGCAGCATGGCTTGGTCTGGTACCGAAGCAAATCTCGACCGGCGATCGAACCATTCTCGGGCGCATATCGAGGCGCGGTAATCGGTACCTGCGAACGCTGTTCATTCAGGGCGCCAGAGCCGTACTTCTGCAGCGTCAGAGTTGGCCTCGGCATGGCTTCGGAGCCTGGTTGGAGGCAGCGTCCAAGCGGCTCCACTCCAATGTCTTGGTTGTTGCCCTGGCCGCAAAACTCGCGCGCATGGCCTGGAGCATGCTCGCAAAGGGCCGTGACTACGACGCCAACCTCTTGGGCCGCACCGCATAAGAAACAGGCCCGGAAAGGAAGATCCAAGGTCCGATCAAGAAGGCACAACAACCCGCCGAGGTTTGCGAGACGGAAAGGACGAATGGAGAAACGGTTCCACCGACACTTCTGAAGCCTGGTTCGACTCCATGGCCCTTCTTGAGGCCGGCGAGTTATTGAGGACAGAAGTGGGCGGATATCCATGATGGCTCGGGGCAACAGCCCCAAATTGAAGCCGGATAGATTGGCGCAAACCGCTTCATCCCTTTGTCGATTCCTCTTGCAATGCGGGCGTGGTCCATAGATCGGCGTCAAGGTCTCGGTCGCCACCACGCTGGCGCCGGCCCGCGGCGGGCAGTTCGTGACCCATGTGAAGGCGCTGCCCGGCAATCCCTATGATGCCCGCAAACTTGCAACCGTCATCCCAAAGATGGAAGCGCTGATCGGCAACACTATCGAGCGCGCTCTCCTCGACAAGGGCTATCGCGGCCAACGCCCCGCCCGATTACAAGTTCAGGGTGTTCATCTCAGGACAGAAGCGGCGGGTGACCACAGAGCAAGCGCGAGCTGCGACGGCGCTCCGCCGTCGAGCCGGTCATCGGCCATCTCAAATCCGAGCACCGCATCGGCCACAACTACCTCTGGCATCGCCAAGGTGACGCCATCAACGCCGTTCTCGCCGCCGTCGGCTATAACTTCCGCCGCCCAATCTGCTGGCTCAGGCTCTTGTTGTGGCAAATCATCGGCACGCTCGCCAAACCACGTTTCATCAGCCTGCAAATCAGGATTCTTCACGGCCGACTAACTATACCGCTGCGCTCACAACGGCCCGCTACTTTCGACAGATGCGATCCCATCTTATGGAGTAGTCCTAGCACCGGATGTTTATACGTCGCCGTCGGCGCAAGTTGACAGCAGCAGCACTCCAATAGTTCAAATAAGCCCGAGGCGGCGCGCCTTGATAGCACACTGGATTCGGGTGGTCACTTCCAGCTTTCGCATCGCGTTCTTGAGATGAAAATTGACGGTGTTCTCGCTGACTCTCAATATCACCCCTATTTCCCAGGATGATTTGCCCTCCTCTACCCACTGCAAGCACTGTCTTTCTCGTGCGGACAGCACAACGTCTTGCACATCGACCATGTGTTTCTCCTGGAGCCGGGACGACTGGAACGAGATTAGCAAATGCCGTACCACGCGACGGAGATCGCAAACTCTCCTGCCAAGACAAGCCTTGAGGAGCACCGATCAGCCTGGCAAGCTGCCGATCCAACTGCAGCACCATCGGCTATCGAAGCGATTGCGACATACGTCGTAAACGCGACAGCAGTGGTTGCAACAACGGCACACTTGACGTCCGGGACCTAACCTAGGCATGGGATAGGTCTCCTCATGGCTGGTAAGCGCCAGCATTATGTCCCGCGCTTGTTCCAGCGCGGCTTTCTGCATGACCCCACGAAAGAGCGGATCGGACCGAGCTACATCGTCGCGGCTCCAAGGCAGGGGTTGTGGGCATTGCCGATCATGCCGTGGAGGACTGGTTCTGTTCGCGTAAATCGCTCGACGTACTGGATGAGTTGATAAGGGACATCGAACAAGATCAAAGTCGTTAACACCACGGTGCGGGGCGACACTATTGACTCGAATGTCGCCGCGCGATGCTTGATCCACTCGTGATCCGCACCGATCACTTGCATCGCGTGATGTCGGAGGGCGTCAGAAAGGGTTGCGATCCGTCCTATTTGTACGCCACAGCTATCCAGCATCCATACCTGCGCTCTATATTTGTTTCTTGCCGGAGAAGCCTACGATCTCATTGCCTCATACCGACTATCGTTCGGGGCGGAGGCATGAGCGGCAAGGGCGAAAAAACTCCGATCGAGGCATTAGGGCCGCGAAGTAATCGGAAAATTCCGCGTGCCACGAAGCGCCGTCGCAAGAACCGTGGCATGCCGCCGCCCGCGACTTCGATATCGATACGCTGCCGGGCAGCTCTAATTTGACGGCATAGAGGCCGCGGCGGTTATCCGGCGCACGCCCGGCGCACTGGAGCAGTCGCGGCGGGATCCGAACCACGCGCTGAAATGGCATTACGTCGACGGCGGCCCACTCTATCCTGTCGATGCGGTGCACGACTACGTGCGCCGAGATGCCCGGGGTTTGCGGCGATGATCGTCATCGCCTCGGAAGCCGCGTGGAACAGCAGGCCATAAGTGCCGATCGCACCCGATAATCGGCAACACTAGCGAACTTGAATCCGCGGTAAGTGCGCCGCAGGCAAGCGGACGACGATCTGGCTGTCCGTGATGTCGACGACTTCCTTGCGCTTCCTCCCGTCATCGTACCGCAATTCGAACGTCACTCCCGATGCAGATGGGGCAAAGGGCTCAGGCGCAAGGCTGATCCACCCCTCCCCCAAATTCAGAATGATCGGTCCATCCGCCCGGAATCGGGCGTCAAGCAGCACCAGGTCCAATCGGAGAAACTGGAGCCGCACGTTGAGCCGTCGCCGCACGCCATCACGTGGCCAGATACGCAGGGTCTGAGCGAACGTCTCCATAATGCCGCCGTGACAAACCTGCCCAAAGATGGGATCGTCGGCAACGATCGTCGCAGCAGCGCGGACCGCCCCACAAAATCCCAGGTCGATCTCGCACGAGTAATACCACGTTCCACGGTGATGCGGCTGACCGAGCCATGTGGTCCCGCTCGGCGCCGGCTCGAAGCCGCCACCGGCCGCGCCGTCATTCTCCTCGCCCGGATACCAATAGCCATGACCGGCTAACGCGGGGCCGCTGTTCAGCAAGGCCCACGCGCTGAGTTGTGACGCATAGCCCAGACGAAGGAGCGGATGCGGGTCGTCTGCATCGTTCAGCGCGTGATCAAGCAGCGCCCAGCCGCCCATCTGCGC
>NZ_JARWCR020000110.1:0-17578 GCF_029846695.2 Bradyrhizobium nivariense
GCTCGGCTTGCCTAGACAAAGCGGTTCCATCTTCGCCCATTGGGCGTCATTCAAAACGAATCGGTCCATCCCGAGCTTGAATCACAGCCGAGCTCAAATGAGAATCCTGAATCCCAACAGACCCTAGAGAACATTGTCTGGATCTTCGGTCGTGAGTTTAGAGCTTCGAAATGTGGGGGCATGCTCAATCTCCGTTGTTGCGCGTTCGAGCAGGGCTCTGAATTATGCGCAGTGCAACCAGAAATATGCCGGGAGTTTAGGCTCGGCATATCTGAAGACGAAATCGCAAGGTTCCGACGCCCGAAGCATCAAAATCCTGCAACCCCAAAACAGTCCACAAATGCGATTCTGGCTCAGTCGCTTGGGGCTCCTTCAATCAAAGCGTCTTGATCCCGATAACAACGACGTAGAGGATGATGAGGACGGTTTCGAGGCCGACAAGTTCTTCAAATGGAAGGGTCCGTTCCAATCTCTGCAACTCGGTTATGTTGAGCCGGGCCAACCCGGTTCCCGCCGACATGCCCTTTCGGCCGTCGGCGATATGCGTGATCACGCCGTCGCGAAAGCACGCCAGCACGACCAACGCGTTGCTACCGTAGGAAAAGCTCGGCACGGGTTCGGCGACGTACCGCGGGGCGTCGGGCCGGTTTTCTTCGGCGTAGTTCAGAATAATGTCACGCCGGCCCTCCGGAACGTAGAGCACGTATGCGGTTGCGGCAGGCATGAGAGATTTCAGCCGGAAGTTCGACGGGTGGCGCAATCCGCAAAGGTAAGTTCCATAGCACACGGTTGTAAGGGGAGCCCGCCACACTTGGGGGGCGGCAGCCCAAGATCCGCATTTGGCTCTGCGTTTAATGAGCAGGAATAAGACCACTTGCCCAAGGACGACCCTGGCTATGCGACGGGGCAACGCTTCAAGTTCCCCAAGACCAGAAAGGGAATGTCGTCGAATTTCCCTGCAATCGGGACTAACTCCGGACCCTTTACTGAAGTTTTTATAAACAACCTTTAATATGGATATATATCGGGCCTCCGTAGCCAAGGTTTTGCGTGAACCATAACCATCTCAGCCATGCCATCCGGGAGCGACTGAAAAGGCTCCCGCCGCCGTTCGACTCCCATTACGGGGTCGTTCCGCTGCCGCCGCCCGAGGAGGGGATTGCGGTTGGGCCGGTCCTCGCACGGCTGAAGGCGGCGGACGCGGCCCTTGTCAGGATTGAGACACTCGCGGCGGAACTCAAGGACCCCTACCTCATCAGCCGTATATTGCCCCGGCGTGAGGCCGTGAGCAGTTCGTCGATCGAAGGGACGAATAGTACACTCGACGAACTGCTGTCAGTTGAGGAAAGCGAAGATTCCCCGCAGGGCGAAGCCGCTGTGCAAGTGCGCGACTACGCACTCGCGCTCGATGATTTTCTGCCGCGCGCGCGTAAAGAAAAGCTGGAGCTATTCACGACCTCCGTGGTTCAGGATTTGCATCGCGCCGTCATGCGTGGCGATGCCGATTATAAGGACAAACCCGGCGATTTCCGGGAGGGGGTGGTGTGGATCGGCGGCAGAGGCGACATTGCGTATTCGACTTACAATCCAACGCCTCCCCCCGATATCGCGGCCTGCCTCGAAGAGACCATGAAATACATGCGCTGCGAGGGGATGCAGGCGATGTACCAGAGCTTCATCGTTCGGATGTCGGTAGCGCACGCGCATTTCGAGGCGGTCCACCCATTCCGCGACGGCAACGGCCGCGTTGGACGTCTGCTGCTGCCGCTGATGATGGCGGCGGAGGGAATGATGCCGATATATCTCTCTCCCTACATCGAGGCCCGTAAAACTGCCTATTACGATTCCCTCAAGGCGGCGCAGCAACGCCTGGAATGGCATGAAGCGGTTGGGTTCATGGCGGATGCAGTGGTCGGCACAACCGACGAGCTGCTCAGGACGCGCGAGGCCTTGGCCACACTTGGCGCTATGTGGCGCGAGCGTCGGAAATTCCGGCAGGGCTCTGCCAGCCTTCGCGCGCTCGATGTATTACCCCATTATCCAGTTCTAACCGTGAAGCGCCTGGCTAAGCTTCTCGACATCACCGTGCAGGCAGCTTCCCAAGCAGTGGAGCAGCTTGTCGAGCGCGAGATTCTCGTGGAGCGGACCGGCTATGCCCGCAACCGCGTATTCACTGCGCCTGATGCGCTGTCGATTATCAACCGCCCGTTCGGCGAAGACCCGATTCTTCCCAGCCCACCTTCATGACGATTATCAGTCCATTATAATCTGATGGTTCGCTCATGCCGGCAGTGTCGCACAAACGTTCGCATGGTATTGTCCACTTACCATTGCTGAGCCAGGGCGATCATGAGCGATTTCTCGAATTTCCGCGCCGTCTATAACGAGCTGACCGACGCTGCAACAAGCGCAAAGCATGGTACGGGGAGTGCAAGGAGACGATTGGGTCCATGGTCGGGAGCGGCACGCTCACATGGCCGAAGGACAAGACCGACAGACTGGCCATGCACATCGCCTGCTCCGGGCGCTCAGCAATGGCGAGCTGGATATGTATGATTTCTGTCCCGCCTTCCTGTACACGGCCAACGATTACGATACTCATGTCCATGACATATCCCGGCAACTCTTCCTGCCGACGACGCGCGAGCTGATGGCCCGCTGATTTTTGCGGCATTCAGGGAACAGACTGCTTATCTGATCGACGTGATGAGCCACCGCGACTGGACGAACGAGCACCTGATACAAGTCATCGTGAGATCCTGGCCAAATGCCGGTTGGTGTTCGAATTGAAAGGAATCATTCCGTCCAAGCAAAATTGGACAGCCGGGGAAAGAGCCCGGCTCCGCGGAGCCGGATTATCGACAACTGTAACAATTGACGGCCGCTCGTTTATGCCAAGCTCCGGGGGTTTCTACCGCCGGCACTTCAACCCGAGCGTCCCTGACCGCTATGCGCATCCTTCGAACACGGGAACAATTTGAAGAGAAGCTAAATGCGAACCCCGAGGAAGTAGTCAACTTCATTCGCCAACATGGCGGCAACTTTCGGGGTGACACAGCATTTGAATTTTCGTTTTTAATCAGGGCTTCGGCGTAATCGAAACCACCGGCGGTTTTCCGATTTTGCTTGGCTAAAGTTCTCGCCGAGGAGATGGAGCCGAGACTATGAGGCCTAGGTTTCGATATCGCGTTTGGAGACCGCGTCCGGAGTTCCGGAAGGTGACCCCTGACATCGAACGACTGGACTTGACGCATGCGATCGTTGAAGACCTTGACGGCAGTCCGGATCATCCGATGGATGCCGACGTGTTGAGCGTGGTGCTCAGCAATCATCGCCATGTCGAGGAAGTTGCCGTTGGGTTGAACTTGGAAGAGGACGACATCATCGTCTGCAACGGACAGGCCTTCAGGGTCCGCTGGCCGTTTGATGTTGAGAGGATTGGGGTAGTCCGTTGGGTGGGATGGGAGAGAAGCCAGTCGGAGAAACGACAGAGCGACCGTACATCACGGAGGGTAAATGGGCTCCTCAACCGCTATCGCCGTTCGCCAAAATGCCCTTCCAACATCCAGAACCTTGCCCTCGGCGATCTATACCTTGCGCTGTTGTGGCTTGCTGGCTAGACCTCAACGAGTGGGCGAGCCGGCAGAAGTCGACATAGCGGTCCGCAATGCTCTTTCCGAGCAATTGCCGGATCAGGGCCGCCGTATTCTGCCGCTCTGTCGGCGGCAATCTCCATCGCAAGGCATTTTTTCTGCGGTTGATGAAAGAATTCATTGCCCGCCGCGCCAGCACACGCGGCGTTAACCGACAGCGTTAGATGCCTGCAGACCTTTCACCGACAGGGTCCCGCCAAGGTTTGCCGCAGAACCGATTCAAGCTCCCGCGCCCCTGTCATCAGTTTCGCTTTCGCAATCGATGAAAGCGAGGTTGAAATTAGGTTGTTTGTTTTCATCGGTTTCGCCGGCAATCCTGAATGTTCCAACTCCGCCGACTCCGAACGATGTCTCCCGTAACGGGGTCTGGTCATAAGAGCTGAAGGCATCTATGCTTGCGCACGAACTGGCGGCATAGGCCGCGCTGCACCCGAACATTCCGAAAGACGGACCTACAAGCGCATTGCGGAAAAAAATCATCACCAGCTCGGCTCGCTGAAATGGCCGAGTTGCGGTCCGGCTCAAGGTAGATCGACTGGCCAATGACGTACTGCTGCCGCGATTGGGCCACAAGGCATAGAGAGCGTGCGACGGGTGGCGTTCATGAGTCGAGCTGACGGTTCTCCGCCGAATGCCAGTCCGCTCCGTGGAGGCGGATCATCTCCCGACGGGACCGCTCGATGAAGACGCGCTCAACGCAAAAACCGGCGGTGACTGAAGCCGCCAGTGCAAGGCCGCAGATGATATAGTCATTCATGAAATTCCAAAATATGTTGCAGCCGGCGACTCCTACAAAAGTAAGTGCCATGATCGTATTGCGAAATGCCTTAACCATGTTGCCCCCAGTCGCTCGGCGAAGGACTTTTAGCATTGGACCACGACGATTAGCAGCGTTTGACCCTTGTGATGCGCCGTCTTTCTGCTCGATCAGCTTGGGCCCGGCCGCGCTGTCGAGCGCCGCGGACTCCCCGTTGCCCGGCGCAGCTCATCGATCGAGCCCGGCGTCGACGCGATCCACAGCATCTGGGCGTGTCGCACGATGATCCCCTCTATCGCTTCAGGCGCCAGCACCTTGGCGTACAATCCTGAGCCGAACGACTCATAGGAGTCAGCAATCGGCGCCTTGAGAACATCTCCATCCAGATCGACCTCCGATCGGAACGAAAGCCCCTGAGATTCCGCCTTCTTCATCATCCAGCGCAGCGGAGCCTGAGCAAGACGATCCGCCTGATAGCCGCCCCAACATTCGCGTGGGCACCTACAAACCAGCGCTGCTCAACGCCGGAGAGCGGGCGCGGTTGCGCAATGACTGCGTTTGGATCTTTCGGGTGGCAAACGTCCCACAGCGTCGGAGCGAAGTCGCAGCGGTGCTCGTCGATGACAAGCGCGTGATAGCCGTTTAGGATGTGGATGCGTAGACCCGTTTGCAGATAATCAAACTGAGAACGGCTAATGCCCGGAATATTTCCCGCGGCCACGCCGACGGATCCAACGGCATGCCAAACGCCAACAACTTTCATTTTCGCCGGCTGGGAATATTTGAGCAGCCACTGTTCCTGCTCGGTCAACTTGCTGGCATCTCCGGACGCTTCCTTCTTCAACGTCCAAATGCTTTTCTCGTCTCCCTTCTTATACCGATCAAACAATTCGGTCACGCCGATGGGTGAACCGGCTTTGAGGATGCCATCTATGGCGATCAACCCGGCCAGGCTACTGGCTGTAAACGCGCCACGGCTGAAGCCGAAAATGAAGATTTCATCTCCGTCGTTGTAGTTCTCGATGAGCCACTCGTAAGCTAGGCGGATGTTCTCATCGAGTCGCTGGCCGCCTTGCTTTTCGCGGCGCAAAGCGCGCGCATGCGCCAGACATTCGTATTGCTATTGATGCTATTCCAGGTGCCATCGAGAAAAACCGCGAGGCGCTTCTGCTGCTGCTCTGCGCCGACGAAATTCGGCTGATTTCCACTTTTCTCGGAAGGACGCCTAATAATCACCCCAATCCAGACTATGGCCACGATCGCAAGCAAGAGGCCGATCGAGTGTGCAATCCGCTCGACCGATCGCAGAACCTTCATGACGTAGCTCCCGATTGCGTGACATTGGCCGACTGAAGAGAGAATCGGTGACTTTGCCGGGAGAATAAGCCGTGTGCTGATTCGGTGCACGTCGCGCACTTACGTGATGACGCACGATAACTGCGCCAGAGCGCGCTTGCGGGTCGAATTCACGCGCGGAGCTGGAGAACGGAAACTAACACCGCGGAGAGGCCGAGGCGCTGGACCGGAAGCGTGACTCAACTTTGTGATCCGAGGCGTGCCGCCTCGGCAAGGCAATTGGAGGAAAGCTTGCCCGCGCGAAACCGACCTAAGGCGTGCGATCTGCAGTCATTCCGGCGACGGGGGCTGCATAACGCCGCGACGGTCTCGTTAACGTGGCTGCACAAAGGGCAAGCGAGGCGTGCAACGGCCTCTGCCAGCGGCTTCCCGAGGATCAACACGCCATGGTGCCGGTTGCCGCTGTAGTCCTCGGTGCTGACCTAGGCACACAGGACCCGCGCCAACACGACCGCACCGGCACCGGTTTTCGGCTCGATGGCCGCAACCTCGCGGGCAAGGTCATCAATCGCCCGATAGGCCGAATAGAGCGCCTCTTGGGCGTCTCGCAGTCCTGATCGCTCGATGGCCGCCGCCCGGTCGCCGTCATATCGTTCGGCTGCCGCGATGATTCGCTTAACCTGTTTGCCGAAGCCCGTCCGGCCGTCGCAGCGTATCTGCCCGTCCTTGATGAGTTTCCTCAACCCGGTCGAGTGGATGATCATCGTCGGCCGCGCCGGCCGCGCCTTGCCGTCCGCATCAACGACAACCCCACTCGATAGTGGCGTGTCGTCCACGTCCCGCACCTCATAGGCAGCCGCCCCAGAAGTGGGAGTGGCAGACGATCTCCTCCGGCACGTCCGGCACGAGCGACCTCGCCAAGTCCTTGGCCGCCGCCAGCTTGGGTTGCGCCGCTGTGAAGGCGTCGACCAGCCCATCGAGGCGCCGGTCGGCATCGAGCAGCGCGGGATGCTCTTCAGGAGCCGCAAGGGCGGCTGTCAGGGGGATGGCCGCTGCGACGCTGGCGCCGGCCAGTACCGCCGCAGCGCGGAAGGAAGCCTCTGCGGGCAATTATTACGGGGCTGCTCATGCCGTGACCCCTTCATGATCGGATTGCTCTTCGACGTCATAGCCGGCCCTTGGAGCCCAGCAGGGCAAGTACACCGCGGCTCCGGATTCGGCCTCGTGCGAGCCCAGAGATGGCTCAACGCTTCCGTCATCCTCGAGGTCGGGGGTCGCCGTCGAGCTGATCAAGCGTGTCGATCGCGTCGCGAACGAGATCCCGCAATCCCCAAACGTACTCGCCAGAGCCCAGCGGCTGCTCCAAAACGGTCGAAATTTGATTGGCCACCCGTTCGGTGGCATTCGCCAGTCGGATGATGGCATGTTGCCACGGCGCGGCGTCTGGCGCTTCTAATGCCCGAGCTGGCTTGTGACCGACATGTTGGGAAATCGCACCAGCGCGGCACGCTCGCAAAGCTGTGATATTCTCAGAATCAACCTGAGCCATGACTAACCTCATAGTTTGGGCCAGGCCCGTCACGGTTGTTCGAGCAATCGCGGCAGGCCGCTTGTTATTCAAGCGAAATTAGCGTAGTACGTTTATCGTGCCCCAGTCAAAAAACGTAGTACGTAAACGCCCGGGCCGTCCGGCCACTGGCCAGGATCCTGTGACGGCGATTCGCCTCTCCGCTGAAATGCGAGAGAGCGTTGACGCTTGGGCAGCTAGACAATCGGACACTCCCCGTCGGTCCGAAGCCATCCGCCGGCTTGTTGAGATCGGTCTGAAGATCAAGAAATGAGAGAAGCGTTATCCCTGTCCGTTTTCGCGGTTGAGGTCGACCGGCGTCCTGTTTTTGCATTTGCTTCGAGAACCCATGCGGCAGCAGAAGCCATCTTTAACGGCTAGGAATTGCGCACGAAACTCTCGGCCCTCAAGTCTGGCGGAGCCCCTCTGTGTGACGATTACGGGATCATGCGCTTGCGCCTAGCGCGGCCTGCGGAAAGAGAGATCTATGAGGACCAGCGCTTTGGACGAATCCATCACAATGAGTTCTACGGCGCCTTCTTGGTCGAGCTGGATCGGGACGCGGGCAGTCTAGATCACGTCCTGGACGAATTGATCGACCTCGGAAACCCGGAAGGCTCAGATTGAAAACGTAAAAGTCCTAACTTCTCTTTCGTCCCTTTATTGGGATGATTCGCGCGGGCCCCATTGGTCGCCTCACGGCAGGATCAACTTGCGGATCGTTCTCAGGAGCCGGCCCTCCCTCGACGAAGGGAATCCATTCGACCTCCTCGAATCCATAAGCGATTGACCACCAGCGCTCACTCAGTGACGCTCCTCCCCATAGGAATTCTTCGACCGGTGACTCGTCATCTTCCGGGTCGCCTCTATCGAGCGGCACAGGCTTAGCGGGGCTTTCCCACATGATCCCGCCATCAGGCAGCTCGGTGTACTCGCAGTATGGTACGTCGGTGCACTCGTCGACGGCCAACTCGAGATCGATCTCGTCGTCAGCAGTGAAAATCCCGACGAGGTCTTTGTTCTTGATGAGCCGAACGAGAAAGGCGGGCATATACCGAGCGCTCCGTGTGGCTGGCTTAACCTGCCGCAGAAGCGCCAGCTACGCCAAGGTAAATTCGGCTCTAGGAATTTGGTTGACTTTGTTGCCCTGCGGCTTGCGCTCCCGCTTTGGTTGCGCTTGGATGGAAGCGCTGCCGATTGCATGCCCTAGCGGTATGCTCCCGCAGGTTTGATTAGATTGCCCAGAATCGCTGGAAGGCGAGATGCCTCAATTAGTTTTGAATCGAAATGCTATCAGACAACCAGTTCAAATAGCTGTGGTTCGCTCCACAGAAATGGTCGACTTCGCATTCGCTGCCATGGCAGGCACTGACCTGTCAAAGGCCCCGCAAGGGACGAACTTTATTAATTTCAAGGCGCCTGAGCTAAGCGCCGGCGAACGGAAAGCCGCCTATGAAGCTTGGATCTTGGCGCGCGGCTTCCACGACGTAGTACGCGGAGCGAAAGAAAGGCTCGAGCAGGCCTATGTCTATCTTGGACTGCTGGATAAGCAGCCGGAAACACAAGAACAGATCGACAGCCTCACGGCCCGTCTCAAATTAAAAGCTCAACATGCGGGATTTGAAGACTTGTTAGCGGCAGCCAACAAGCGGTTGATCGTGCCGCTTGAATTCCCTTCCGCATTACTATCGCTTCAGCAGGCCCGCAATTGCCTTGAGCACCGCGGCGGCATCGTCGGTGCTGAAGACTGTAAGGGTGCGCAGACATTCAAACTGAGTTTCCCCCGAATTAAGATCTTCTACATCCGCGACGGCGGCGAAGTCGAAGTTGGTGCCGGCTCCATTATCGAGCCTGACGAAGGACAGACACACGCGGCAATAATGATTCGACTTGAGTTACAAACTAGGGAGTTTGCAGTTGGTGATCGGCTCTCGTTTTCGGCTGCCGAATTTAACTCGATTGCATTCGCCGTCATGCAGATGGGGGAGCACATTGCCAATCGCTTGCCCCCTGTGGCGGGCGATGACGCCCCTCCAGCAGCCGGAGCGCGCCCAATAGAGACAGCAAAATGATGCAGTCGACACCGAATGCACTCACAAAGTTGAATGTCGCAAGGCATCAGCTTGGCACCGCTCTCGACCTGTTTATCAAGGATCGCGATCCCGTCGCGGTGCAATGTCTGGCTTGTGGCGGCGGTGAATTGATTGAGGCGATAGCTGCTTCGGAGCGCGTACGTGTCAAATTGAGCTGGATCGGCATCGATATGGACCCCGGCGCCGGCATCGGCTCCGGCTTCTTCACCGATTACGCACCGGGGTCGTGATCGGCCATTATCGAGGGATAATTGTCTTCATCTATCAGGCGGTCACCCTCGAGGCGCGACTTTCCGACGGACGACAAGGGCAAGGTGATCAGGGGGCGACACCCGCCACCCGATCCTAGACGACGGCGTCGTGATCTACGTCGGCGAGACGATCCTTGGCCGAATCACGATCGGCCGAATCACGATCGGCCGCGGATCGACCATCGGCGGCAATGTCTGGCTGATCCGTGACGTGCCGCCGACCAGCATGGTGAGGCAGGCCACCGCGCGGAACGTTCCGAGCGGCGCCTGATCCCAAATCTCATGCCGTCACTGGCGCTTTCCACCGCATGAAGCGCCGCTCCAGTGCCTCCACAATGGCATTGAACGCCAGCCCGATGACGGTGATGCTGAGAATGCCGAAATACATCTGCGGAATCAGGAAGCTGTACTGGCTGTTGATGATGAGGTAGCCGAGGCCGGCCTTGGCGCCGACCATTTCGGACGCCACCAGCACCAGCATGGCTGACGCGCTGGCGAGGCGTATCCCGACAAAGATGGTGGGAAGTGCTGCCGGCAGGATCACCTTGCGGAATAACTGCTGCGGGGTCGCCCCCATGGTGCGCGCCGACTTGATCAGCAGCGGATCGACCTGCTTCACCGCGGCAACGGTGTTGAGCAGGAGTGGCCAGGCGCAGCTATAGATTACCATCGTGATCTTCGACAGCTCGCCGATTCCGAGCAACAGGATGAACACCGGCAGCAGCGCAAGCGGCGCCGTGTTGCGGCAGATCTCGATGAACTGGTTCACGAGATTGCCAAGTCGCGCATACCAACCGACGGCCACGCCGAGCGGAACGATCAACGCGACCGAAATCAGAAATCCGCTCAAAGCGCGCAGCAAGCTGGCGGACACGTCATCGTAGAGCTCGCCGCTTTGCACAAGCTGCCAGCCCGCAGCGATGACCTCCGAGAAGGGTGGCAGGAACACGGGATCGATCAGCCCGAGCCTCGGAACCGCCTCCCACGCAGCCAACAGGGCAATCAACAGCAATGAGCGGTGCCCGAAGGCAGCCAGCCCGCGGGCCGCGGCTCGGATCCGGTCCAGCACCGGCGATGCCGGGCGTTCCACGCTGGTGAGCGGCTCTCGGCGCCAGCGCGCAACCTCCAGCAATGTCAACATTTCGAGACTAGACATGAGCAACCTCTTCCACTTTGCGGGCGGCACGCTGCGTGCCAATGGCGCCGGCCAACTGTCCCTGCTGGGCTTTCAAGACTTCCTCGCGCAACAGACTCCAAACGTCGTGACGCACGCGGCCGAACTCGGGCAGCGAACGTACGTCGTCATCGTCGCTGCGGAGCACATCCGGAATGTCGAACACCTGCTTGATCCGGCCCGGGCGCGAGGTCATCACTGCCACCCGCTGGCCGAGCACGATGGCCTCGTCGATACCGTGGGTGATGAAGACGATCGTCTTGCCGGTCGCGCGCCAGATCCGCAGCAGCTCACCCTGCAGCGTCTCGCGCGTCTGGGCGTCGAGCGCGGCGAACGGCTCGTCCATCAGCAGCACCTCGGGATCATAGGCGAGGCTTCGCGCGATCGCGACACGCTGCTTCATGCCGCCGGAGAGCTCATGAGGATAGCGGTCGGCAAAGCCGGAGAGCCCAACCAGGTCGAGGAAACGCCGCGCGATGTCGCGCCGCTGCTTGGGCTTGAGCCCTGCGATATCGAGACCGAACTCGACATTCTGTTCGGCGGTGCGCCAAGGAAACAGCGCATACTGCTGGAACACGATGCCGCGGTCGCGACCAGGTCCTGCAATCGGCCGGCCCTCGAGCAGAATCCGGCCGCTGGTCGGCAGCGAGAGCCCGCCCAGCAGATCGAGCAAGGTGGATTTCCCGCAGCCGCTTGGGCCAACCAGGGCGAGGAATTCGCCGGAGCGAACATCCAGCGTGATGTCCTCCAGAGCGGTGAAATGGCGGCCTGGTCCGCCGCCCTCGCCGCGCACGACGAACTCCTTGCGGACATGCTCGAAACGGATCTTCACATTGGTCATCGGGCCTCCGCCGTCCTTCCGGGACGGAAATAGTTGAACGCATTGGTGTAGGTGTCCGAAGCCTTGACCTGACCCGGCTTGAACAGGCCGTCCTTCACGAGCCAGTCGATCCACACCTGGATTTCGCTGTCCGAGATCACGCCGCCCTTGGACGCAACGCCCGTGCTCTTCCAGTACTTAATCAAGGAGACATCCTCATTGCGCTTGCGCTCAGCGATGATCTTGTCGAACCGGGCCCTGACCTCTTCCGGAGGTGTGGTCTGCGCCCATTGGATCGCCTGCGAAATCCCCTCCACCAGCTTGCGCGAGGCATTGGGATTATCCTTGATGAATTTGTCCCGCAGTACATAGGCACCGCCGGTGAACTGGCCGAACAGATCGGTGTCATTAAAAAGCGAACGGATGCCGCCGCGCTCAAGCGCCTTGTCCCGCAAGACGCCGCTCAACGCGCTCACTTCGACCTGGCCCTGGCGCAACGCTTGCTCGCCGCTGACTGGCGGGATCGCCACCAACGTGACCTGCCTGGCCTCACCAGCGCTGAGGCCGGACCTAGCCAGATATTCGCGGAGCACGAATTCCAAATGTGCGCCCAGCGTGTTGACCGCCACCTTCTTGCCAATCAGGTCACGCGCGGTCTTGATCGGGCTGTCATCCTTCACGAAGTAGCCATAATAGGTGTTGGCATCGGAGCCGTAGTAGCCGACCACCGCCTTGACCGGGGCCTTCGCCGCGATCAACTTGAGGATCGCCCCATAGAACGCGCCGCCGATGTCGATATCGCCGGTGACGACGGTCTGGATGTCCTGCGGCCCGCTGATGGTGTTGCCGACCCATTTGAGCTTGAGCGGCGCGAGATAACCGAGGTCCTCGGCCAGCTCGATAAACGTCACTTGCCCGGCCGATCCCTGGTAGCAGATGTCGGTCTTCTCGAGCGGCGGCTCGGCGAATGCCGGAGCCGTGAGGCCGAGCGCCACGGCGCCGGCCAACAAAACCCGCAACGTCATGCGGGTGGCACGTCCCAAGCGGGCGCGCCCTGCGCGAAGCAATCGAAATATAGCGTTCATCATTGTGACTCTCGTGAGCTAATCCGTATCAAGCGGCTTTGGCGGTCTGGGGCTTGGATGTCTTGACGCGCGTCACGCTGCGGCGACCGTCGACGCTGAGCGGTACATCGCCATCGATGGTGGCGCGGCGCACAACGCGGTGCTGGTCGCCATAGTCGTTGACCGCGTAATGTTGCGTGGCGCGATTGTCCCAGATCGCAACGTCGCCGGCCTCCCAGCTCCAGCGCACGGTGTTTTCCGGCGCCGTGATATGCGACTGGAACAGGTCGAACAGCTTCTGGCCGTCGTATTTCGGCAGGCCGACGAAGCGCTGCACGAAATTTCCAAGCACGAGCGTGCGCTCGCCGGTCTCGGGATGGACGCGCACCACCGGATGCTCGGTCTCATAGATCGTTGCGGTGAACACCTCGTCGAAGTGCTTCTTGTCCGCCTCGGTTGCCTGCGTCTTCACGGCATAGTCATAGGCGTTGCTGTGCACGGCCCACAGCTCGTCAGCGAGCTTGCGTAGCGGCGCCGGCAGATCGAGATAAGCTGCCGCCGTGTTCGACCAGACGGTATCGCCGCCGTAGGGCGGAATCACCACGCCGCGCAGCACCGAGATTTTCGGATAGGCGTCGACGAACGTGACGTCGGTATGCCATTGGTCGGCGCGGCCACCGCCGCGGCCAGAATCCAGTTCCAGGATCGACGACGTGCCCTTGATCGCGCCGACCGTCGGATGGGGCACCAGCTTGCCGAGCCTGATGGCAAAGCGCTCCTGCTCCGCATCGTCCAGATGTCCCTGGTCCCGGAAGAAGATGACCTTCTGCTCGAGCAGCACCTGATTGATGGCACGGATGGTCTCGTCCGAAAGATCGCCCGACAGTTTGATGTTCCTGATCTCGGCGCCGAGCCTGGCCGCACGCTTGACGATGTCGGCGCGCGGAATGACGTTATCGATTGTTGTCGTGTTGCTCATGGTCGTGCTCTCGTCACTGCGATCCCCTGGACAAAGCTCCGCCATGCGCCGGTCGCGGAAACGACGGCGGAGATAAATGAAATCATTTCAGGCTAGGGGCCCTACTCGGCCGCAACGTGCTCCGGCAGACGGCCCGAGCCGGGACATCGGTCACTGCGATCGGATTGGAGCATGATGAAACGACCTCGCGTTGAGGCCTTGAATGGTACGAGCGATCGATCGTCAGTCAATGAAACGAAACCAGCTTTGTTTTCGGCGATAGGCAACGAACGCTTCGCCGTCGATGCTGACACTGAAAGATTCGTAATGATGACTGCCCGCCCGGTCGCAAGAAGAGCGCAATTTGACGCGACGCAACGCACCTTTCTTCTCGTCCAGAGACGCGATAAAATCGTTACAACCACCGCCGTTTCTCGTCGTGACGACTTCCCTCGTCTTTGATTGGCGTTCTGCTCGCAAGCTTCGTGCTTGCATCCAACTAAACAATGCAAATTCATTTCATCGACATCAACGTGACTGCAGACGTCGAGTCTCGTTTGCTACAGCTCCCAATGCACGCGGATCTCACAAATGAGCCAACGACGGCAGCTTTCCCTCAACTTCTTCATCTATCCAGACGGCCATCACGAGGCGGCCTGGCGCCACCGGAGTTCGGAAGTTAATCGCATCCTCGACGTCACCTACTATCAGGAGCTGGCGCAGCGCGCTGAAGCGCACAAATTTGACGCGGTCTTCTTCGCCGATGGTCCGGCGCTGGCGGACAATGTCCGCTATGCGCAGCGGCTTCGGCTCGAGCCGATCACCCTGCTCACCGCGATCGCCTCCGCCACCCACCGGATCGGCCTGATTGCCACGGCATCGACGACCTACACCGAGCCCTACAACTTGGCGCGGCTGTTCGCCTCACTGGATCACATCAGTAGCGGCCGGGCCGGCTGGAACATCGTGACAACGAGCACGCCGCAGGCCGCGCAGAACTTTGGCTTGCCAGAGCATCCTCCGCATCATGAACGCTACGAGCGGGCGCGGGAGTATCTCGACGTCATTACGCGGCTTTGGGACAGCTGGGAAGACGACGCGCTCGTCAACGACCCCAGATCGGGTGTTTTCGCCGACACCGGCAAGATCCACGCAATCAATCACATCGGAAAGCATTTCCGCGTGCGTGGGCCGCTCAACATCTCAAGGACGCCGCAGGGACGACCGGTCTATGTCCAGGCCGGCTCTTCCGACGACGGACGTGCCTTTGCGGCGCGTTTCGCCGAGGCGATCTTCACCGCGCATCAGACACTAGCGACCGCCCAGGAATTCTATGCCGACATCAAGCGTCAGGCGCGCGCCTTCGACCGCAGTCCCGATCAGATCAAGATTTTGCCCGGCATCAGTCCCTTCATCGCCAGCACGCAGATCGAGGCCGATCGGCTGCAGGACGAGTTCAACGAGCTGATCCAGCCCGAGTATTCGCTGAGCCAGGTGCGCCAGATGATCGGTCTCGACCTCTCCGGGTTTGACCTCGATGGCCCCTTTCCTCGTCATCTGATCGATACCGAGGGCGCCCGCGGGGTGGCCAGCCGATTCAAGCTGGTCATCGACATCGTTGATCGCGAGAAGCCGACGATTCGCCAGCTCGTGCAGCGCCTGGCTGGCGCCCGCGGCCATTGGGTGATTGCCGGACCGCCGGAGAAGATCGCCGACAGCATTCAGAGCTGGTTCGAGAATGGCGCGGCCGACGGTTTCAACGTCATGCCGCCCTGGCTGCCCGGCGGCTTCGACATCTTCGCCGAGCAGGTCGTGCCCATTCTGCGCAAGCGCGGCCTGTTCCGTCACGACTACACGGGCACAACGCTGCGCGATCATTACGGCCTGAGGCGGCCGGCGAGCCTCTTCTCCAATTTGGTTCGGGCGATTGCATAGGTCGCCTGGCAGAGATGGTTTGATCCAATCGATCGTGCGACGAAAACGGGGGGATCGCCGGAAGGCAAGACTGACTGGAGGCGTGTTGATGCGCCGACCGACGAGGAGATCGAAGCGGCGATCAAGAATGATCCGACTGGCAGGAGTTCATGGACGTCGATTGGTCGGATGCCGTGCTCCTGATTCCGCCGAAGAAGAAGGCGATTTCCATTCGCGTCGATGAGGACGTGCTCGAGTTCTTCAAGCGCGAGGGCGAAGGCTATCAGCGCCGTCAACGCGGTGCTGCGGTCCTATATGCAGCAGAAGACGAAGCCGAAGAAGCGCGCGTGACGTGCGACACTGTAGGACCGTCCCTCGACAGCTGCTTCGCCCCGTTTGACGTACAAGCTTTGATCGCGGCTACTTGATTTCGATGCGACTGTAACGCCGGCGCGCCTCCCCCTTGCGACCACGTATGCCAAGTCATTCCACAATAGCATCCGGAAGAGGCGCTGCTACCCAATCGCGCACCGGTATCGTCTACGCGCAAGGTGTGGCGGCACTCTCCGCGAGGTGTTCGAGGATGCGGAACAGACTAGTAGGACAAAGACGGCTGCCGATTTCACGCCCATGATCTTTTTCGACCCGGACGGCTTCTGGGAACACGACGCCGAGCTCGACCGCGGCAGTGCAACGAGACGCGGATTGAACGTTTTGCAGCTCATCCAGAAAGTGTTCCGTTATGGGCGCAAGGACACTGCGTCTGCGCTCGGCAAGGTCCGGTTCACCACGGACTTTGCGGAGATCGATGCCGTCCTTCGCGCGCGCGCCAATCGCACAGCACAATCTGGCGTTTGCGCTGAATCCCTCGCGAGCTCCTCCGCTATTGCGCCGACAGCACTGTGCTACGATACCGCGTGACTGCCGCTCAGTATCGGTCCCGATTGGCGCCGCGCCGCTGGCGCGCGAACGCATACTGGGGATTGACCCCGCAATAGGCGTTAGTACCGCTCGCGGTGGCCATGCATTGGGCGTAGCTGGAGAATTGGCAATTGCCGGGATAGCCCCATATGCGCCCTTGCAAGCAGTAGCTATCCGGCCCTGCAAGCGCAGGCGAAAAATCATAGGTCTGAGCCGAGGCTTGCCCTGCTGCCAAAACCATACTCATCATCAGAATAGTCAAAGCTACAGTGCGCATTGGAACCTCCTCGAAGTCGACACAACGCTAGTGCACTTAAGCAGGAGGCAATACTGATCCAAGTCAATTCACGTTCTCGCTCACAAACCTACGCAGGTGGTGGTCCCGAATAGGTTAACCGTAGAGGATATGCGCGCGCAGTATCACGCGTGACCGGAGATGGCCTTCATCGCTTGGGACGGATAAAACTCGGCTGCGCTCGCGCTTTTCATTTTCAATTTGACCATCCCAATTGCGGCTTCGCCAGCGCGCCTCAGTTGGGACCTCAATCATTTCAAGCCGACGGTCTCATGTCGGCGTTTGGTCCATCCTGTCATTGCGCTGCGGCAGTTAGCCCCGGCTTTTCTAACCAATTGCCACTACGTTCGTTCATCAACGCATCCATGCCATTGCGGTGCAGCCAAAGAAGCCCTCGGGCAAGTTGCCGTAAGTCGTTGCGGTCCGCGCCAATAGGTAACCTTCTTGCACGACGGAGAGCGTCGGCAGCCTGCCGCTCCAATGATGATAGCTTGCGTTCCATCTGCTGCCCGGCAAATCGATATTTGGCCCTTGGCGAACGCTTATCTAGCTCACTTTAAATGTCAGCATTGTGAAATAGCCCACAATTCAGCCGCCGGCTTGCGCGCCGAGCACTGTCACTCATTTCTATACCAAATTGGTTGGCTTCGGCCCGAGGACGAGCCCTCCACGGGTGCTGGCCTAGCTTAAGAGCCGGTCCCGATTGTCTGAACAAAAATTCCGCGTCGATAAGTGGAGACTCTGCCGGTGTTAGGCCGCCGCGCGGAGCGGAGGAAGATCGAAGTAGGCTTGATCCGGGGTGCGGTCGTCAAGGC
>NZ_JARWCR020000111.1:0-17534 GCF_029846695.2 Bradyrhizobium nivariense
AGCCTTGACGACCGCACCCCGGATCAAGCCTACTTCGATCTTCCTCCGCTCCGCGCGGCGGCCTAACACCGGCAGAGTCTCCACTTATCGACGCGGAATTTTTGTTCAGACAATCGGGACCGGCTCTACAAGCGCTTTTCACGCCATCGTTGTCTTACAACGCTTCGACGCGATAATTTGGAAAAATCCCTGAAATCCTGCGATCAACTTCGGATTCGTCAAAATGATTCTTGACGTGTGGAGGGATTCTTCTTAGTGGTGTCAGACGACGTGAGGGCCGTATGTGGTACTGGATTTTATCCAGACAACGTCCATCAGCGGCTCCCGACGTTACGGAAGTCAGCGGAGTCTCCGTCGTTGTGATTGGCGCATAACTCCAGCGAGGTTCCGCGCGCCAAGTTTCGGGATGGAGCCTCTCTCACGGTGAATCAAATGGCGCGTACACTACCTCCGCTTTGTGGATCTGTGTCGGGACGTGTGAGCCCACTCGGGCTGGGCGTAAAAATGCACGAGGCGGGATACAAGGCACTAGGGTTGGATTTTCGATACGCTTCAGTTGAAAGCCAGGACCTTGGAGCAACGGTAGCTGCGTTTCTCGAATTGGATTTCAAGGGTTTTGCTGTTTCAATGCCTTACAAGCGGGATATCATTGCGTATCTCGATGAGACGTCTGCCGACGTAGCCGCTATTGGCGCGTGCAATACGGTTGTTAACAAGGCCGGTCGGCTTACAGGTCACAATACAGACTGGCGTGGCGCCTTGGACGCACTGCGAGAGTGCGGGGTGCATCAGCCGGGACGAGCAATAGTGCTGGGCGCAGGTGGTGCTGCCCGTGCATTGGTATTTGGCCTCAAAAGTGCGGGCTGGCAGGTTGAAGTCGCGGCCAGAAATCACCACGCCGGCGTATCTCTCGCCTCAGATTTCGGGCTTTCACCCCCACAAAGTCTGGAGACGCAGTCCTTCTTGGGGTTTGACCTCGTAGTCAACACGACGCCTGTTTCGACGCTGTCGGATGATCTTCTTAACCTGGACCACTTCCCGGATGCGCGAGCCGTGTTCGATGTTGTGTTCAACCCAGTATATACGCCGCTATGCGCGGAAGCGGAACGACGGGGGCTGGTTCCGGTACCCGGTTGGCTAATGTTGCTTCATCAAGCGCTCCATCAATTCACGCTTTACACCGGCGTTGAGGCCCCTGCGCCGGCGATGCGTGAGGCGCTGCTGAAAACCCTCGCATAGAGCGCGGTTAAACCTGATGAACATGAAGAAGCTCCCGAGCAAGATGATCGGGCGGCTGAGCGCGGCTGCGCGGAACGGCTAGGATCGCCCCCTGACCCGAACCGCGATCGCCGAATCTTAGGAGAGAATTGTGGTCGAGCAAATTAGGACGGATATCGTAATCATCGGTTCTGGGGTGGGAGGTGGATCGGTTGCTCGGCAAATAGCAGGATCAGGCGCGAAGATATTGATCCTTGAGCGGGGTGATTTCCTGCCAAATGAGCCGGAAAATTCGGACGTAGAGGCGGTCTACACCCAGAAGCGTTACAGGACACATGAAGAGTATCAGGACGAAAGCGGACAACGCTATCGCCCCGGTCAGTTCTACTATGTCGGCGGTCATACGAAATTCTACGGCGCAGCGATGTTCCGCTTTCGTGAGCGCGACTTTGGCGAAGTTGCCCATGAAGATGGAATTTCGCCTGCCTGGCCCATTTCCTATTCTGACCTCGAACCGTGGTACGACGCAGGAGAGCGGCTTTTCGGTGTACGCGGGCAGGCAGGAGTAGATCCCACTGAGCCGCCGCGTTCAGCCGGATATGCGCATGACGCCGTCCCGCATGAACCCATTATTGCCGAAATGGCTGTGCAATTAGCAAAGCAGGGACTGCGCCCGTTTTCGAACCCGGTGGCCATAGATTTTGGCCCGGGCGGTAGTTGTCGTCGCTGCGGTGCGTGCGATGGATTCGCCTGCCGGTACGGAGCCAAAGGTGACGGTGAGTCGCGTCTGATCCGGCCAATTCTCGACCATCCTGACGTTACCCTATGGACCAAGGCTCAGGTCACCCGTCTTATCCCTGCTCCCGATGGGCGCATCGCCGCTGTCGAATTACTGCGGAACGGGCAGATGCTTCGCGTCGAAGCGCGCATCATTGTGCTAAGTGCCGGCGCGATCAATTCGGCACTCATCTTGTTACGCTCGGCGAACGAAGCGTATCCAGATGGCATCGCCAACCGCTCGGGCGTGGTTGGACGGTATCTAATGAACCATCATCTCACCGGCTTGGTCGGCCTCATGCCGTGGCGTGTGAACGAAGCAAAGTTCACCAAGACCATGGCGATCAACGATTTCTACTACGGTTTGCCGAATGACTCCGCGGCGCGCGGCAATATTCAAATGCTCAGCAATCTCAAGGGGCCGATGATCCGCGCGAACATGCCGTGGGTACCAGGGCCGATCGCAGATATTGTTGCCCGGCACAGCGTCGACTGGCTCTGCATGTCCGAGGATCTGCCGCGGGTCGAAAGCCGGGTTCGGCTATTGCCCGGCGACCGGGTTGAGGTTGCTTATCATCCTGGCGACGTTGCTGCGCATACCCGGTTCGTGCGTCACGTGCGAGGCCATCTCCGAAGAATATTTCCGGTCGTTCTTCACCGTCCGTCCGGCATTAAAGGGCCGGTACATCAATGCGGCACGGTTCGCATGGGAAATGATCCCGTTACTTCGGCGCTTAATGGACTGTGCCAATCGCATGATCATCCCAATCTGCACGTCGTCGATGCAAGCTTCTTCCCATCCTCTGCTGCGTTGAACCCGGCCCTGACGGTTTGCGCCCAAGCCCTTCGCGTCGGCAGTCACTTAAGAGATACCTGGCACCAGGACACTCGCTAACGAGCTTCCCGGGGCTCGAGGGCTTCGTCATAAAGGTTCCCCGGGACCGCGCTGGTCGATGCAGTAGTCGACCACCCTCACAGTGCCGCCTGCGTTACTCGAGGATCCAGTTCTCACCCCAGACACCTTGCGGCCCTCACGTGGTGGCAGGCCGACCTCTCCATCCAACCAGTTGCTCGCCTCACCGCGACGCCCTGACAAGGAGGAGGCGGCATTGCTCCAAACCGGCTATCGACGTACAAAACTGAAGCTGAAGGCGCTGCCCGAGTGATAGACCTCGGCAATTACCACCGGTTGGCCGCGCTCGGTGAAGCACAATTCGGTAATCTTTAGTGCCGGTCCGAAATCGTGGAGCCCGTGCAGCTCGATCGTTTCTTTGGGAAGGTTTACGGCTGAAACCTTTGCCGTGGATGCAACCGGTCGAACATCATGGCCTGACAGTAGTTCCAGAAGCGAGCCGCTCAGGTCGTGGGAGTGAAGGCCCTCGCCGATAAGGTTGCGCGGCACCAGATCGATCGAATATACGATAGCCTCGTTTTTGGCTCGCCTCAACCGCTCCAAACGCAATAGGGGCGAGCCTTCAGCGACCTGCAACTCCTGCGCATGCTGCTTGTTGGCAGGCACTACGCCGAAGCCTAGAACCTCCACTGTGGTGCGATAGCCGTGCGTGCGCACCATGTCGGTGACGCTTTCGAATTTGGTGATTGGTCGATCGATGTTGAGAGCGCTCCCCGCGGCGACGAAGCGGCCTTTGCCGTGGACGACATCGATTATGCCCTCCTGCTCCAACCGCTTCAGACCCTCGCGCAAGGCGGGGCGAGATACCTTCAGCAATTCTGTCAACTTTTCCTCGGTCGGCAATTTTTCGCCGAAGCTGAGGTTCTGCTGTTGAATGAGTTCGAGCACGCCATTTCGAATACGTTCTGGGCCGGTCTCTTTGGTCCTAGTCATCTCGCTATTTCTCCGGCGTTTAGGCGCGAGGCCCAAGACGTGTCCTGAGTCAATGACAGCTTTCAACGCGGCCTAAAAAGGCGTTCGATAGGCGCATTGTCCAGACCTTTGCGAAGACAAGAAGCAAGCATGCCTTTGTCCGAACGCACGCATGGTCAGAGCTTTGGCAATCTCCAAAGGACCGGCAGCGAGTGCGGAGATCGTTCCGGCTGCCAGCCCCACGCGGCTTCGGCACTGTGAGGAGCTTTGGATCATCATCGCCTTTCCGTAGGTCATGTTCGTTCCGATCGGCACGCATTGCGTCTCATTGTTGTCTTACAACGTCGGAGAGCGTTCGCCCACGGCCACCACACGGTTTTTCCGCGAAAAGGCAACGTCAATAGCGCCTTCTTCGCCTCACTCATCCGAGGGTATGATCCAAAATCCCGTTGTCCTGCGACATGCGCGTCGACTCCCCCTGAAGCCCGCGGAGGTTACTATGACTAAACTCTACAAACGTATCGCGGCCTTAACCGACCGAGCTTGCGAATGGAGTCACCCTTTGTTACCGCCTATCTGGCCCGGGTTGATCACAAGTTCGCACCTCCTGCGCGGCGCGGACGAACTCAACACGGCGGCAGCATCTTAGGGTGGATCGGGGCATGAGCATGCGGACAGGTCAGCAAACGCTGGGGCAAATTCTTGCGCACGCGCCAGTCATTCCCGTGGTGGTGATTGACAATCCCGCCCATGCTCGTCCGCTAGGCATCGCGCTTTTGAGGGGAGGCCTCAAGGTAATCGAGGTGACGCTTCGCACGTCGGCGGCGTTCGAGGCCATTCGCGAGATGGCGGCGCTTGAAGGCGCGATCGTCGGCGCAGGAACCGTGCTGAACGCGAGGCAGATACAGGAGGCCAGGCACGCCGGCGCCCGTTTCGCCGTTTCCCCGGGGATGACGGAAACTCTGCTGGATGCTTCGGCGGACGAAGACATCCCCATGCTGGCGGGTGCCGCCTCTGCGTCGGAGGCGATGCAACTGATTGAGTGGGGAGCAGGCTACGCCAAGTTTTTCCCGGCTGAGGCTGCAGGCGGTGCCAACATGCTGAAAGCCTGGGCGTCCCCGCTTCCGCAACTGAAGTTTTGCCCGACCGGCGGAATCACACCCGAGAATGCGCGCCGCTATCTAGATCTTCCGAATGTCATCTGCGTTGGCGGCTCATGGATGGTACTACCAGCCCTCCTACGTGAGGAAAACTGGCATGAAGTTGAAAGACTCAGTCGGGAGGCGGCGAGCCTGTGAACATCAGGAAGTTCAGGTCGAGATCACCAAAGTGGACGAGGAGACAGCTTCTTTCAGCGCTTTAGCTCTCATTCATTCCTTAAGGCAACGATGGACGGTGCGTTCCGGGGGGCGTGGATTCAAAATAGCCCTTTGCATCCCATTACGCTTGACAAGCTACGTCCCATAATGTTGCCTGTTGTCTGACGTCTGGCCGACGGGGGCAAGCGCGGGTCGTCAGGGGCTTTGGTGTCTTGCTCTCAATTGATCGGTGCATGTTGGAAAAGCACTTCCATCGAGCCTCGCGAAGTAACACAAGTACCGTTTGACAACTGATCACTTCGATAGGCTTGCAACATGTCGTCCGTCGTGCCTCTCCGTGATGAACGCACTTTGGTCCTACAACTGCGTGACGCGATCAGCGCCATGATCGAAGAGCGTAAGTTGCAGCCTGGTGACCAGTTGCCGACAGAATCCGAACTTACACAAGCCTTTCGGATTTCTCGTCCGGCCTTGCGTGAAGCGCTGAAGCTTTTGGAGCAGGATGGAACGATCTATGTCAAACATGGCAAAGGACGTTTCGTCTCGGCAATGGGAACCCTGCAGGTTGAGCGGCCAATCACCTGCTTCGAGAGCGTCACCGACATGGTCCGTCGGTTCGGTTACAAGCCGACGAACAAGGTGCTTTCGGTTTTGGAGCAGGATCCATCGGAAGAGGTGCAGGCCGCCTTGCGCCTGAATGCCCGCGCGCGAGTGATCCGTCTCGAACGCCTGCGCATGCATGGCAAGGAGGTGCTGGTCTACTGCGTTGACTACATTCCACGGCCGATCATTCCAGATCATGTTTCAGATATCGATTGGAGCGGCTCTGTTTTGAATCTGTTGGAGCGGTATCGCCAGCGACCTTCGATGTCCACGGCCTCGGCTAGCGCGGTTCTGCTCCCGCAAAAGGTCAGCGACCGCAATAATCTCAGTGACTTCGGGCCAGCATTTCTTGTGACCGAGGTAGCTTATACGCGCATTGGAACGCCCGTTCTTTTCTCGAAGGATTACCATCGGGGGAGCCGGTTTACCTTTAGCTTTGTCCGCAAGTGAATCGACCCACCATGCCTTATGCGTTTGCTTCCAGAGCATCCTACGTATGACCAAAGCAAGAGCGATTGCGTGGGATATTGACGGCACCCTCGTCGATAGTGAGCCGTTGCACCACCTTTGCCTGACCACGACGTCGATGCGGTACGGCGTCAATCTCGGGCCTGCGTCCCACGAACAATTTATCGGCCGCGATATGGACTGGACTTGGCAGGTATTGGAGGCACGGTTTCCGCCCAAGCTTACATTTGCGACCTGGCGTAACGAGATCATCGATGCATATGTTAACCGGTCGTCGTCTCTTGTTGCTCAACCCTTCGTTCTTGAGACGATGCAGGCGTTACGCGCGGCTGGAATACGTCAGGTTTGCGTGTCCAATTCGGAGCGCATCATTGTGGATGCTAACCTCTCGGCCCTTGGTATCCGTGACCTGCTTGAGTTCTCCATCAGCCGAGATGACGTTGCCGTCGGGAAGCCAGACCCGACACCTTATCTTGAAGCTTGTCGTCGCCTGGACTGCGTCCCCCTCGAATTGGTCGCCATCGAGGACAGCCAAAGTGGCTTACAGTCAGCCCAGGCCGCCGGGCTCAGGACGATTTTTATTGCTTGTGATGAGTGCGATCTGAGCATCAGACGCAAGGCGATGGGGGCAATCCTTGACCTCTGCGGAGTGGTGTCCTCCCTCCCCATCGTTTGACTGAACATAAACAAATACTGCGAGGGCAATTTTACGGCTTGGCTCTTCAGTTCAGCAAAGCGCTACCGTATAGCGTCACATTCACTTGAAAATTCGGTTCGATTTCTCTTGGGGCGCGCACAGAAAACTGCGTCGTATTGGTAGTACGGTTCAGTCGGATCCCCCATTTGGATTCTTGTTTCGGGGCGCCAACGATTGCCGCAACGGTGCCGCGTGCAGTGTCCTTCGTACGTCGTCAGAGCGAAAAAGACCTAGGAGGGTCTAAGATACTTGACTTCATAATCGTTCTGCGGTCTGTTGTCAGACGACTGGTAACGCATGTAGCTGCTACTCTGCGCGTCAGTACGCGAGGAGGCGCATCGCGATTTTGCCAAGATGCTATTCATCGAGTAGGCGGTCTTCACGACGTTGATGTCCAGTCGCACAATTCCTGTCCAACCTTTCGCGCTTACGGTCTTTGGTGCGACTGGTGATCTTGCGCGCCGCAAATTGCTCCCGGCGCTCTATCAACGCGATCGCGTTGGCCAATTGCCAGCAGGTGCGCCGATCGTCGGCACAGGTCGCCAGCGCCTGGAGGTCGAGGCCTTCGTGTCGGTCGCCCGGGCCGCTCTTCTCGAGCACGTTCCGCCAGCCGACATCAGCACCGCAGAACTCGATCGTTTTCTCGCGCGCTTGAATTACGTGACCCTCGACGCCGAGGGGGATGAGGGCTGGAGCGTTCTTGCGGATCTGCTGGGTCGCCATCCGCGCGTCACGAGGATATTCTACTTCGCGACTGGCCCATCATTGTTTGAGCCGCTTTGCGCGAGACTCTCTCGATATCGGCTGAGCGGAGGGGACGCGCGGGTCGTTGTCGAAAAACCGCTGGGGAAGGATTTCGCCAGCGCCGTGGCTCTCAACGACACAATGAGTCGCGTATTCGATGAGCGTCACCTGTATCGGATCGATCACTATCTTGGCAAAGAAACCGTTCAGAACTTAATGGCGTTGCGGTTCGCCAACGCGCTGTTCGAGCCAAACTGGAACAGCGCACATATCGACCATGTCCAGATCACCGTGGCTGAGAGTGTCGGTGTTGCTGGCCGTGCAGGCTACTACGACACCGCGGGTGCATTGCGCGATATGGTTCAGAACCATCTCTTGCAATTGCTGTGTCTCGTGGCAATGGAACCGGTTGTGTCGCTCGACGCCGACGCGGTACGCGACGAGAAACTCAAAGTTTTGAGAGCGCTCTCTCCGATCGACGCGCGCAATGCAGGGCTAGTCACCGTGCGAGGCCAATATAGCGTCGGCGCGTCGGTATCGGGCGCTCTTCCGGGTTATTTGGAGGAAGTCGGTGTGTCGACGTCGGACACCGAGACTTTCGTTGCGATCAAGGCCGAGATCCGCAACTGGCGTTGGTCTGGTACGCCATTCTATCTGCGCACCGGTAAGAGGCTGCCGGCTCGCGTATCCGAAATTGTTATTGCGTTCCGTCCAACGCCGCACGATCCGTTCGATGTCGACGCCGGTCCGATTGCGGCGAACCGCCTCGTGATCCGATTACAGCCGGATGAAGGTGTAAAGCTGTGGCTGATGATCAAAGACCCTGGTCCCGGTGGCATGCGCTTGCAACAGGTACCTCTCGATATGAGTTTTGCCACCGCCTTCGGCGTTCGCAACCCGGATGCTTATGAGCGCCTGATCATGGACGTTGTCCGCGGCAACCAGACACTTTTCATGCGCCGAGACGAGGTCGAAGCGGCTTGGCGCTGGATCGACCCCATCCTCGCTGCTTGGCGCGGTGCGAACCAGCCACCTTGCCTCTACGCAGCCGGCACCTGGGGGCCATCGGCCGCCGACGCCCTTATCCTGCGCGACGGCCGCACCTGGTGCGAGGCCGAATGATGATTATCAGGCTTGCGATAGCTCGCGCCGCAGGGAATGCCGCCCATCACGTTGTTCTCGTTCTCATTCAGAGAAAGCTTCTATGATCAACAGCTCAGTCTCCTTGAATTCTAGAATCGGCGAGGTGACTGACCGCATTGCGCGGCGGAGCCACGAAAGCCGCGCACGCTATCTGGAGAGTGTCGATCGCGCTGCCACCCATTCGCCCAAACGACAATCGTTGGGTTGCGCAAATCAAGCTCACGGCTTTGCAGCTTGCAGTGCCGCCGACAAGAAAATGCTGCGTGATGGTCGCGGCGCTGCGCTCGGCATTGTCACCGCCTACAACGACATGCTCTCCGCCCATCAGCCCTACGAGCGGTATCCTCAGTTGATCCGGCAAGCCGCAAGGGAAGCCGGAGGAGCCGCGCTTGTAGCTGGTGGGGTGCCCGCCATGTGCGACGGCATCACGCAGGGTGAAGCCGGCATGGAACTCTCGCTCTTCTCCCGTGACTTGATCGCGATGTCGACTGCCGTTGCGCTGTCCCACCAAACCTTCGACGCCGCCGTATTTCTCGGGATCTGCGACAAGATTGTGCCAGGTCTCGTCATTGGCGCACTGTCGTTTGGCCACCTCCCGGCCGTGTTCATTCCGTCCGGGCCCATGAGCAGCGGGCTGTCCAACACTGAAAAGTCGAGGATTCGACAACTCCATGCTGCAGGCGAGGCCGACCCGAGTGCACTGCTCGAGGCAGAGTCGCGCGCTTATCATTCCCCCGGAACCTGTACCTTCTATGGTACGGCTAACACCAACCAGATGCTCATGGAAATCATGGGCCTGCATCTACCAGGGGCTTCCTTCGTCGCGCCCGATACGCCGTTACGAGACGCCTTGACTCGCGCAGCCGTACAGCGAGCTCTCGCGATCACGGCAATCAAAAACGAATACATCCCAATCGGCCGGGTCCTCGACGAGCGTGCCTTCGTGAACGGCATCGTCGGCCTTCATGCGACCGGTGGCTCGACCAACCACACGCTTCACCTCGTGGCCATGGGCGCGGCCGCCGGCATTACGCTGGACTGGGACGACTTTGCGGCACTCGCCGAGGTTACGCCCCTTCTCGCGCGCGTCTATCCGAATGGTTCGGCCGACATAAATCACTTTCACAAAGCGGGTGGGATGGCATTTCTCATTCAAGAACTGCTGGGAGCCGGCCTTCTGCATGATAGTGCGAACACAATTGTCGGAAAAGGGCTTGCCGCTTACACGCAGGAACCGTTCCTCACCAACGATGGCGGGCTCGCCTGGCGCCACGTCTCTGCCGCCAGCGGCGACGAGACGGTGCTGCGCGGCGTGGCATCGCCGTTCCAGCAAACGGGCGGCCTGGCGCTGCTCGCAGGAAATGTCGGCCGCGCTGTCATCAAGACCTCAGCGGTGTCGAGCGAGCGCCATATCATCGAAGCGCCAGCGCGTGTCTTTCACGGCCAAGACGAGTTTCAAGCCGCCTTCAAAGCTGGTGACCTGACCGGAGATATGGTGGCGATAGTCCGCTTCCAAGGGCCCAAGGCCAACGGTATGCCGGAACTGCATAAGCTGACACCACCGTTGTCTGTGCTGCAGGACCGTGGGTTCAAGGTCGCGCTGGTTACCGACGGCAGGCTTTCCGGAGCTTCTGGCAAGGTGCCGGCAGCCATCCACGTTACTCCGGAGGCGTTGGACGGTGGTCCCATTGCCAAGATCCGCGATGGTGATCCAATCCGTATCGATTGCGTATCAGGGCGACTCGAGGTCCTGATCAGTGCCACTGAATGGGCGGCTCGTCCTCCGGCGCAGGCCGATCTTTCCGCCAACCAAGTCGGCACCGGCCGCGCCTTGTTTTCCGTGTTTCGCTCGGCGGTCGGTTCGGCGGAACGGGGGGCATCGATCCTCGATAGCCCATGCGTGTAGATGTTGTTTGGACTTTCGTCAGTGGAGGGAAGCTCGGCGAGAGCGATCTCGACTCCCAAAAGTAGGACGTGATCGCAGCTTCTCTCGAATGGAATGCTGGTGTTGAACAGCGCAGCTTGACAGAAATTCGGCGCCCGTATGGTTCAACGAGCACCTAACATTTGCTGCTCTGGAGAGGAGCTTACCTGTCAGCCGTAAGACCATTGCTTCCGATCAATCGGAGATTGTCAGATGCTTGTGTATTCCAAAAAGACCCATGCGAGAAATGCAATTTTGGCCGGTCTGCCTTTACCTGAACTCGCATCTTTGAGTGCTTCTCTTGAGCCTATCGACTTGAGAGAACGCATGGTTTTGCAGGAGCCGAAAAGGGGAATGGAGTACGTCTACTTCGTTGAATCCGGGCTCGTGTCCCTGCGGACTGTTGCTGCAGGCAGTATCCTGGAGACTGCGATCATAGGAAATCGAGGCGCCATAGGAGCTTCGATCCTGTTGGGCGAATATTTTCCTACACGGCAGTCGATTGTGATTGTTGCTGGAACTGCACTACGAATTCATTTTGACGATCTGCGCCGCGTCATGAATGAGTGTCCACAAGTTCAGGAACATGTCAGAAGATATGTCAGAGCGCTCGATTTGCATAACGCTCAAGCCGGATTGTGTGGTGTCCGTCATCGCCACGCACAGCGACTGGCGTGCTGGCTCTGCTTGGCAAGTGATGCACTCGATAAGCAGGTTCTTCCGGTCACACACGACTATCTTTCACATGCTCTGGCATTGCGTCGCCCGAGTGTGACGGAGGCCCTTATTCGTTTTGAGGAGCAAGGCTTAATTCGAAAAATGAGAGGGGTGCTGTGCATCGAGGATCACGGCAGACTGCAGCAGGAGGCATGCGGTTGCTATGGGATAATCGCCGGCGCCTACACATCCCTTGAACATCTGGCCCGTGACACGCTCCAATACGAAGTCGCCGTGCTCAGTTGTAATGAGCAACATGGCAAATAATTCTGCGCTAGCCGTACCGCGGATCGACCTGGCGCAATGGATGCGCTCGGATTGTGGTGATCCGGACGCACCCGTCTCTAGTTCTTCCGCAGGACCACAAATCAGCGGGATGACGAGACGCTTTCCTCCGCGCGATCTTCGATCGCAGCGATCGCGTCTGTATCTCTTATGCGCTTTGATGAGCCGGGCCAACTAGCGTGCACTCGAGCAGTCGATTCATCTGACCAGTGCCAAAGTGACGCAGCTATTTGCCGCTCAGTGAGACGCGGAGCGCGGGTCGCTCTGCAGCGCATCCGGGCCAACTGACCGTGTGAAACTCGCAAGAATCCATTTAGTGCGCAGTCAGCGCGCCCTGCGCCAGGAGATGGCCAGGATGACATCGCGCGGCGGGCCTGGTTAGGCCATCGATGGATTCACGATAGCCAGTCATCCTAGAAGACGTTGCGAGCGACATTCGTTTGTTGAGATGCCTGAGGTGCGTCACGATCCTCGTGAGTGGCGCTTCCATCTGGCTCGAGAGGTAGCCTCAAGAGCTATTCGACCGGACGGTCAACTGCTGCTGTTCGGCCGAGCCGTGACGGGGTGGTCCTGCTTCAAGTCCACTTAGTAGTCGGCGATTGCGGAGTCGGCTTGAAGCACGAAATCGTCGGATGGCAGCTCGACACGGACGAATCTCGCTCGGAGAGATCTCGGCGTAACGGCTTGAGGTTGTATCTTTGGTACGAAACGAACGATCGATCTCGGCGTCCGTACGAAGCGAACGGTTTTGCCGCAGAGAAGACACAGCCAAAAAGCCGATCGCCGATGCGTACGTTACGTACCGTGTTGACGCGAGCAAATTACGCTGAACCTGCGAAGTTGTTTTGGTGATGAGGGGGGACTCAATCGTCAAACTCACTTTCTCTCAAGGCGCGGCTGCAGAGCTCGTGGGTTGATCGACTGAGTGGGCTTCTGGGGACCAGCTTCATCTCGCAACGCAGGCGATTGATCCTGAAAGCAAACGGAGATTTCAATGAATAGTTCAAAGCGTGTGTTCTTGGCTACCGCAGCAACATTGCTCGCGAGCAGCGCAGTGCATGCTGCTGATCTTCCCGTGAAGGCGAAGGCGGTCGAATACGTGAAGATCTGCTCGCTGTACGGCGCCGGTTTCTACTACATCCCGGGCACCGACACCTGCATCAAGCTCGGTGGTTACGTGCGAGCTGACGCAAACTTTAACACCAACTCGGACTTCAATCCGGCTCAGAGCGGTGTTGCCGGTGCTCGCAACCGCCTGCTGAACTACTACACCTTCCGCGCTCGTGAAGACCTGAATATCGACACCCGCACCGCGACCGAGTACGGCGTGGTTCGCACCTTCTTCGACGGCGTCTTCAGCTGGACGACCGGCAACTATTCGGCCACCGGTTCGGCAACGGGCGGAACCCAGTACAGCGGTTCGCTCGGTCTCAACGCTGCGGGCACCGGCCTCGTCGGTTCGAACGGCTCCGGCTCGGTGAACGGCACCGACGGCAACACTTCGGGCGGTTCGCTCGGCGTGTACTACGCCTTCATCCAGTTCGCCGGCTTCACGATGGGTAAGGCCGTGTCGCAGTTCGACGCGCCCTGGACCAACTATCCCGGCAACATCACCGACAACCTCGTCGGCGGCAGCGGCACCGTTACCGGCGTCACCCAGTTCACCTACACGGCCGACTTCGGCCAGGGCGTGACGGCGTCGTTCTCGGCGGAAGACGCGACTGTCTACTATCAGGCCGGCAACCTCAACATGACCGGCGCGACCGCGGGTGGCATGATCGGCGGCTCCTACGGCACCAACGCTCTCGGCGGCTCGCGTTCGCCGAACCTCGTCGGTCAGGTGCGTGTCGACCAGGCCTGGGGCCTCTTCCAGGCGTCGGTGGCTGCGCATGACAACCACGTTGGTTACTACGGCGCGACCGAAGTCTCCGGCCACCCCGACGACAAGTGGGGTTGGGCGGTTCAGCTCGCTCTGTCGATCAAGAACATCCCGACCGGCGCGGGTGACACGATCAACATCCAGGGCGTCTACACCGACGGTGCGACCCGCTACAACTTCCAGAACCTGTCGGGCAGCTCCTACGCGCTGTACGGTAGCTCGAGCACTGCTGGTACCTACGGCAGCCTCGGCTTCGCCAATGCTCCTGACACGGTGTTCGTGACCGGCAGCTCGCAGGAAACCGTCAAGACCTGGGGCTTCCGTGGCGCTTACACCCACAACTGGGATCCCAACTGGAACTCGGCGCTCTACGGTGCCTACGCCCAGGCCCAGTTCGGCACGCTGGCCAAGACCACCCTCTGCGGCGCCGGCGGTGCTGGCGGCGTGTTCGGTGGCCTGGCGGGTGTGACCGGCTGTAACCCGGACTTCGCGATCGGCCAGCTCGGTCTCGTCACTCGCTGGACCCCGGTCAAGAACCTGACGTTCTCGGCTGACCTCTCCTGGACCCATCTCGACCAGAAGTATTCAGGCACGGTTGGTCTCGTCCCGAACGTCGTGACCGCCAAGCCGGCCGCCGTCTACGAGCTGAAGGATCAGGACTCGATCGCCATGATCCTCCGCGCTCAGCGCAACTGGTGAGCGGCTAACCGTCCCGAAAGGGAAAACAAGTCTACGCGATTTGTTTAAACCTCCAAAAAGGCCTCCGATATGCCCATCGGGGGCCTTCGCTCTGGAGAAATGTCCTCTTTTAACTCATCTGAATGAGCCCGCTTCGAACCGACGGATCGACGATGAAGAGCCCGAGCCGCTGCTAGTCGGCTCTCGGGTCCGCGGCAATCCGTCAATCGAGGTTCCGGAATGCAATTGAAACAGGGGTATGGCTGCGGATGAATTCCGCCGAACCTGGGACGTCTGCAAGATGCTTGTCGACGCGTCCCGACATGGGGTTTCGCTTTGGAAGAGGTTCTCACATGATGATCTTAGTAGACAGCAAAAAAGAGGCGGTCGCCAGCAGTCATATCGGCCTCCTGTCTAACCTCAAATTTCAGATCAAGATAATACTTGGCTTCGCGCTCGTGCTCTCGTTGTGGGCAGTTAGTCTTGGCGCCACATATTTCGGATTTGAGCGAGTTTCAGTCGGTTCAAGTGCCTACCAATCTATCGTCGTGCAATCGGACACCACGCGCGAAATTGATCGCGCTCTTTTGGCGTACCGGCATTTGGTGCGCTACTACGTTCAAACAGGCTTGCCCGGAGACCTTTCCGCGGCCAAGGAAGCCGAGCTTGAACTCAGCGATACGATCAAGAACGCGAGCGAGGTGTTAATCTTTAGCAATGACCGAGTCTCATCTCTTCAAGAGAAGTTCAGAACGTTTGCATCCATTTTTACGAATGTCGTCGCGTTGAAGACCAAGAACCGAAAAAATGCAGCCGATCTAAACAACACAATGGAATTGCTCCGTTCTAAGATAGACGAAGTACTAAAAGACCCAGCAGGTCAGGGGCAAGCTTCTCTTGAGACCAATCTCAAGGAACTAAACTCGCAGCTATTCACGATCGGTACTACCGTTAGCAACTATATTGTTCAGCCAGAACAGACGTCTTTCGCGAGCACTTCTATCCGTATCGGCCTTGTTAAGAGCGGTCTCGCAGCGCTCTTAACCGATGAGAAGCTGTTGCTCCCCAAAATAAAGGAAATCGGCGCTCTTATTGACGATTACCAAAATGCAGTTGCAAATCTTATCGAAAATACGAAAGCAATTCGAAATCTCGTCGCCGCGATGAATGAATCAGCGGACGCCATTGTCAAAGATGCCAAATCAATGAAGGACGACGTTGTAGAGGACCAGAAGCGGGTTTCGCTGGCTACAACATCGACCGTCAATGGCACGGAAAAGCTGGTATTTTTGCTCGGCATGGGTGGACTGTTTTTTGGCATTGTCCTCGCGTTCATGCTTGGCCGCGGGATTTCGCGACCGATGATCGCGATGTGCGCGGCGATGCGAGAACTAGCGAACGGTAATTTTGACGTTATCCTGCCGGGGCTTGGTAGGGGCGACGAAGTGGGAGAGATGGCTAACGCTGTTGAGGAATTTAAAGTGCAGGCGTCTGCTAAAGCCGAATGCGAGGCGCGAGAGCGGGAGTTTCAAAGCAAGTCCGCCAGCGAGCAGCGCCGGTCCGAACTCAACCGGTTCGCAAACGAGTTCGAGGCCGCTGTCGGATCGATCGTCTCAAACGTATCTAGTTCAGCTAACCAATTGGAAGCAGCTGCAGGAACTTTAACACGGACGGCAGAGGTCTCACAGGAGTTAGCCGGTCGCGTTGCGGCAGCTTCAGAAGAAGCATCTACCAACGTACAGTCTGTGGCGTTCGCGACGACGGAACTCACCGCTTCGATTCACGAAATAGGTCGCCAGGTAACAGAGTCGAACAAGATGGCCGAGGGAGCCGTGAGGCAGGCCCAGAAGGCCGATGATCAAATTATGAAGCTTTCGCAGGCTGCCCAACGCATAGGTGACGTTGTCAAGATTATTACGGAGATTGCCGAGCAAACGGACTTGCTAGCGCTGAACGCGACAATCGAAGCCGCCCGTGCTGGTGAGGCAGGGCGCGGCTTCGCGGTGGTTGCCTCAGAAGTGAAGTCGCTAGCTAGTCAGACCGCAAGGGCTACTGAAGAGATCTCCTCTCATATCAACGGCATGCAAGAGGCGACGCAAGACTCGGTCTTGGCAATTAATGAAATTAGTAACACAATCGGCTGTATCTCGCAGATCGCATCGACTATCGCTTTGTCTGTCGAGAATCAAAGCTCGGCAACGCACGAGATCGCTTGCAACGTGCGGAACGTGGCTCAAGGCACTCAGGAAATGGCAAGTAACATTGCTGAGGTCAATCGCGGGGCAAGCAGTACCGGATCGGCGTCAAACGAAGTGCTAAATTCGGCTGGAGCGTTGTCAGCAGATAGCAAACGGCTCCGCAAGGAACTTGACGCCTTCATGGGGAGCTTTCGAGCCACTTGAGCGATCCAACGACCCTTCTCGCGCGGCACGGTGGAATGTGGAAGCCGCGCGCGGGCGACCGCAGCTTGGATAACGTCAGGTTATCCGAAGCCCTTGCTTATAGGATACGCGCGAGAAATGGGGGCCGCATGTATGACGTCTATTTGAATGGAAGGCACGATCTTTTAGTCGTTCCGCAAGGCGTCTCTGTCCCATCAGACTTGGAAGGAAACTGGAAGCGCAAGAAGCGCGGCGTTCGCTCGGTGAGCGAGAAAATTCGCCGGGACGTTGAACTGTGTGGCTACCATCGTCGCCACCTAGTTAATCGGTCGCCCGCGCTCGCAGAGGACGCACCAGCTCAGTGATCCGGCTTGGAACCCCGACGAAGGCAGTTTGTCCCCCGTTTGGTAGCCGACCATGCTCGGTCGGCGAGGTCGGAAGGCGATCGCCGGCTTTCCCTTCCGCGCGACGCTGACATACGATGTGCCCGCCGCGGCGCCGAGCCGTTTGGCCCGTTGCTGCGCGCGAGGATGATCTTGGCCCCGAAAGCATATTTAGCCGGAGTCAAAAAGATGCCTTCTGGGTCCGCGTGGAAGCCGTTCTCATCGGGAGCGGGTCCCCGTCTCGCCGCCGCAGAGCGCGCCGACGCAACCCTGGGGCCTTGAACAATTCGTTTGGGCCGGATGAGTTAGACGCCCTCAATGTCAGGGCCGCGCTCAGTCTTGAGCGGGTCCATCCGATCCGCTTCCTCTAGCAGTCTGCTGAAGAACCCCCTCGCCACGGAGGGGGCTTGATGATTCACTTTATCCATCTCGAATCGGCAGAGGCGATCATGCGCGGCAGGTTTAAGGACCAGGGCGGCCTGTTTTCGTACAT
>NZ_JARWCR020000112.1:0-15808 GCF_029846695.2 Bradyrhizobium nivariense
GCCTTGACGACCGCACCCCGGATCAAGCCTACTTCGATCTTCCTCCGCTCCGCGCGGCGGCCTAACACCGGCAGAGTCTCCACTTATCGACGCGGAATTTTTGTTCAGACAATCGGGACCGGCTCTATGCGCCGGCTCTCAAAGCCGCCGGAATAGGGTATCATAGTCCGAGCGAAGTCGTCGGCTTGCGCGTCCATTCGACATTGACACGGTACGCACAGCGCTTGCTAGGCATTCATGAGACGCGTCAATTGCTCAACCGGATGGAGCAGGAGTACGCTGATCTGGTGAAGGAGGTGCTGCGCACGACGCCGGTTCCCCGGATCGCCGACGTCCTGCGCCGCTTACTGGACGAGGGCATCCCCATTCGCAACACGCGCCTGGTGCTGGAGACGCTGGCCGAATGGAGCGAACGCGAGAAAAGTGTCGTGCTGCTCACCGAATATGTTCGCTCCGGTCTGAGGCGGCAGATCTGCCATCGCTATGCCAATGCCCACCGTGTGGTGGCCGCCTTTATCATCGAGCGTGAAACTGAGGAGATCGTGCGCGGTGCGCTGCGTGATACCGCTGTCGGCCCCTACCTCGTTTTAGAGGATTGGCAAACCGAGAGGCTGCTTTCGCAATTCCGTCAGATCCATTCAAGCATCGCATCGGGTCAGAGCCGGCCGGTCATTCTGGGTTCAATGGATATCCGGCGTTTCGTCCGCGGTTTTCTCACCCGCAACGGTATTGATCTCCCCGTTCTGTCCTACCAGGATCTCGCCTCCGATTTCACGATCCAGCCGGTTGGATCCGTCAAGCTCACGGCAGCCAAGGAGAACGGTTTGTCAGCGGAGCCGCGTGGTTAGTCGCCGCATCGGGTTTATGAAGCACAGCAGTTGATCGTGTGATGGACGTTATGATGCAACAACAAATCGGGCGGCAGCTGTGTCCCTTTGGTCCAGGCTCATGCTCCAGGCTTCTCGCAGTGCTCGCCATTCTGCTGGTCGGCGGTTGCGCTAGCTTGGATCAGTCGGGTCTTCGAGTAGGGGAGGCGCCGCGACCAGAGTTGCTAGCTACCAAGGATGTCGATCCTGCCGTGCGCGAGCGCATTGCGCACACACTACTCCGGGATGCCGACGAGAACACCCTGCGCGCTGCTTTGACGCAACAGCCTGGCAACGTTGATGCGGCGATTCCTCTGGTGCGGGCCTTACTGACGCAAAAGCACCCGGATGAGGCGCTTCAGCTACTGGACAGCGTCTTGCTGGCAGCGCCTGGCGATCTGCGTGCACTGAACGCGAAAGGCGCAGTCCTCGACAGCGAGGGACGTCACCGTGAGGCACAAGCGCTATATCAACGAGCCCTTGCAACGGAGCCAGACAATGAGATGTTGCGCAAGAATCTGAACCTTTCGCTGGCACTTGATGGCAAGGCCGAGAGCGGAAACGCCAGCTTGCAAGCGCCGTCCGACGTGGCGCATGCGTTGATGCACTCGAAATAGCCTGGCTCTCACCGAGGCGCATGTTCGCGCGTCGCGCGCCCCCCGGCCATAGGCGCTCGTCTGGCGATGCCTGTCGCCATGCAGCGCGTGGCAATGCTCGAGATGGCTCAGTTTCTCGGACCGGAGGCGGATCGGCTCGACAGCGCAGTGGATACTGCTGTTCGTCCCAAGCTTTCGCATTGCGTTCTTGGGGTGAAAGTTGACGGTATTCTCGCTTACTTTCAGTATGACTCCGATTTCCCAAGATGGTTTTCCGTCTTACCCGCCGGAGGCAGTCCTGCTTCGCTTGGATAGGGCAATTTGCACATCGCATCTGCCGTCCGATGAAGGCGTGATCTCTGCAAACGCAAGATGAACCTGCCAAGCCAGTGCGTGGAAATGACCGAGACGATGCTGAGGGTCGGCATCGTCGAACCGGGACACAAGCGATACGACAGATAGCCGCCCGAATGGCCCGAACAATGGTACGCTTACGCCATGCTTCAGGCCGGCCTCTCTGGCTTCGTTCAACACGCGCGGTTCGCCGGGTTGCAATTGATACTGCTAGGCGAGTTGATCCCACGGAAACGGTGCCGATAGCATTGTCGTCCGCCGAACCACGGGAACGATGGCATTGTACCCGAATTCAGAATAGCGCTCGCAACAATCGGAAGGAAAGTTCACGATCATCCACGCTGGCAGATACTCTGGCAGCCGAGTCGGCTCCGCGTAGGTCAGTGCCCCGTTAGCGACTTGACTGAAGCCCTGTTCGCTCGAACAGATCACAGGCAGATCGAACAACGCCTTCGGAGATCGCGTTTGCTTTGCACATTCGAAGAAGCTGTAGAAGTCCATTTCGCGCCTCGCGCCGCCGACTTAGGCAGGCCGGTGCTGCGTGGTTTGACTGAACCTATCGCGGAGAGAGTCCAGTGCCACTTTAGGCCTTCTCTCGCTTGCAAGGTCGTTGGCCGAACGCGACAATCATAGTGGCTTGTCACCGCTGCATGTTGATTTGCGTCGGATCGGATCCTTGCTTGATGGAGCGAAAACTGTGCATGCAGTTCTCGCGGAGCGGACGGACCTAAAGCGTCCAGCAAAATATCGTACCAGCTCCGCATAGGACAAGCACTTGAGAGATCGGGGATCTAACGCCAGCGCGAGGATCATTGTCGCAATTGCGACTTCGTCGCACGTGCGACAACGTTGTTTGCACTACTGGCGAGGGGATGATATTCTGCATCAGCAATTGCGGGACCTAACATATTGCACTTTGGCCAGCCTCCCGCCCCGGGCGACATTGCCGCTCGATCAAGGTTGCAGCGCTCGGCCCGAGAGCAAATGTCTTCCAAGTTTGCACTGGATGATTATCCCCTAGCACGGAGATTTCGAAACCGCCGCACGCGCTCGTGCGAGGGCGCGATCGGCTGCAGCTGGCAGCCCGTGATTGTGCTCCAACTTCCGAACCTCGCGCCGCCGACTTTTCAGGCCGGCCGGATTAACTGACGTCAGCGACGTCTCGCCCGGTTCCGCAGATGAACGTCGCGCCGTACCGCTCGGCAATCGGCATCAGGATTTCGTCTGCGTGCTCTTCTCGAGCCATAGCAGCAGCGCAAGGGCTCGGTGCCCTCGCGTGACGTTGGTATCACGGGCATATCGTCCAGATCGAAGGCTGCGCTGGCCAGATAACCGCTCCATGTGCCCAGCCTGGATCAGATCGAGATCGGGGCTGCACTCTTGCACATTTCTCTACGTCAGCTTGTGGTCAGCTGACTCGCTTAAGCTGCCACCGGATCTCGAGGAGACCCATATTAGTTATGGCGCAGCTATGTCGATATGAGAGCGGATCGCATGTATAGCAGAATCACCGGATCATCCAACCAATCTACAACTGCCAGCGAAGCCTATGAATCGGGACAGCTAGCAGATGACCCGACGTTCGCGGGAGCGGTCGCAGAGACGGCTGCTTCGTCGTCGACGACACGGCCCTATTCTCTTACCTCTAACCCTCCTATCGTTGAGATGGACAGGGGTACGTACGAGCAAGAACTGAGGAATTTCTACGGCGATGATGTCAAGCACATAGCCGAAAATCCCCAAGAGTACTCGGATTTCGTGTCCTCAAAAGCCGAGCGCAGCGCAATGCTCGCTAGAGGCGGCGCGAGCGAAGAAGACACGCCGGGTTCGCGGTACTTCAGCTACCGGTTGGGCGACAAGAGTGTCGGGCTCCTAAGAATGGATCCAGGATTCCGCATCAAAGGGAGAGACTGGCAGGAAGAACACTTTCCCGAGCGAAAAAACATCTCATCGGTTGTGGCTTTGCGAGTAACACATCCCCTCGTTGAGAATGCCGGCGATGTTCTGCTCGAACATCAACTTCGGCTCGACGGCAAGAAGCCGTTGATCATGTCGCGTCCTGCTAACGATGAGCTGAAGCCCCGTCTGGAGCAGATGGGCTTTGTTGACGTGGGTGGAAACGAGTTTGTGCTTGATCCCAAACGGCATCGCGATAAGTGGACGCTGAATGGCAACGGTGAATGGCAGCGGGCGGACAGGCCTCAACTGTATCTCCAAGCTGAGAGCGAGGATCCCCTTGAAGGAAGTAGCGACGAAAGCGAACAGTTTGTCGAGACAGATTCGTCCGGCGATGACCTTTCTTGGTACTTAGAGCGGGCGCTCACTTTTCGCGGAGGACGCGACGACTGAGAAGCTCAATCGGAAGGCCACGAAAGCAAAATCGTGTCTCGCCTTGCCGGGCGCGAAGGGCATAGAGAAGCGGGAGCGCACTGAAAGCGCGCTCCCCGCCGAAGCGCCTTTTCGCATATGCCGGAAGGAAGCGCTTTGATGATCTGCTCCGATATTTGGAAGTATCTGCATAGCGGCCGGATGAATGGCGCGTGCTGGTTGCGTCCCGTTTGATCTCGTCCGCGACGGCCTCCGACAAATTAGAGCTTGATAGCGCTTCTGGGGCAACAACCGGGCCGGCGGCGACCGAGCTTAGTTTAGAATCCTGCCCATCCTTTCGTAGTCTGCGGGAGACAATCAGAAGTAGAGCTGGCGTGCATCCGTCGGTGATGCTGGGAGAACCGGTCGTCGTGGCGGTCGCGCTCGCGACGTCCGCCGCTTCCGCTGCAACGCCGTCCTATGTGGGCGCCAGGTCTTCACTGAGCGCTTTGCTGAAGGGGTACTGGCTCCATCGGCGCGACGGACCGCGAGGCTGGACGCGATCGTCCATCACTTTGGTCTGGCGCTCGGCGGACGACCGGCGGCAGGCTCCCCAAAACGGCGGATGCTGCTGGTGAGTGAGGATACGCTCCCGCGCGTGTTCCGACACCATAGCCGTCGGCCAGCTGACCTCTCAGGGTTATCGGCATTGATGACTGGGCTTGGCGGCGCAATCACCGACACCCAGCATCATCTGCAATCTGGAAAAGCGCAGGGTAGTCAACCCGCGACCACCCCAGCCTGGCTCGCTGCTCATCCCACCATCGCGATCGTCGCCCGTGATCGTGGCGGAGGATATGGCGAAGCCGCGGCGAAGGCCGTGCCGCACGCGGTACAGGTCGCAGATCGTTGGCATCTGATGGAGAATGCCAGTCTGGCCTTCCTCGATGCCGTCCGCAAATAGATGCGCCAGATCCGCAGCGCAATCGGGGCGACGACAACCGATCCCAAGCTGCTAACAGCCGTCGGGCCCTCTTCCAAGTATGAGGGCAATTTGCGCCGCGAGCCGACCAACGCCATCCTGGCTCTGAATGACACCGACCAGCTCCGACGGAGCAATCGCTGCCGGCGTGTCACTGGAGAGAAAGAATGGTAGCTTGACAACAACCCGCAATTAAAGGGCCGATTGACAGTGCACTGACCGAATCGCCGGCCCCAGGCGCGAGATCTCCACGCGCCTGGCGCGCAGCCGCGTCTTCAGGCCTAACTGCGGCGGGGAACGATGATACCGGACAGCTTGATGACGGCTGTGAGAACATCGGAAGACGTTGGCTCCGAAATCGCCCGTCGGGCTCCTTCGCGGTCTACGAAAACAGCCTTAGTCCGGCATCCGCTCCACATTGTGAGCCACCATGATGCTCTGCGAGGCGCTGATTTCGCATTCTGGTCGGGTCGGCGAGAAGCCGCTCCAACCAGCTGGGCGCGCACGGTCAGTCGAAGCCGGCATCAGCCCCTCAGTCGGTTTTGCAGTGCCCGCCGATCGACGACGAGATTGTCAAGGTTCAGGTCTACCTGCCGTCTTACCGCCAATCGCCCAACCAGCGCCCGGGTGCCATCCACTACGAAGACGCCGCAATCATAACCGTTATTCTGCTGGCGCATGCTGGCGGCTTGCAGGTTGGCGTCCAGCCGTTCTGCGAGCCGTTGTGCAGGCCGATCATTGAATCCCCGGGCGGAGTCGTAGTGATAGGCAACCGGCCTCTCCCGATCGCGGCGATCAATCAGCAGCAGCGACCAATGGTCGCCGCGGCGACCGCGGTCCGTAGGGCTAGCATCGCTAACTGGCAAGAACAGGAAATCGACTATATCGTTACCATTCCGATCATCGACAAGGCGATGGAGCGCGCGTAGCGCGTCGGTATCGGCGCCATGGCTCAGCTGAAAGGCGATCAGGGGATCCACGAACCGCGTCCGGGTGGCGAGATTCGGATCACTCCGCCCCAGCTCCTGCGCTAGGAGCTCGTAATCCCGCTGGATATGCTCGTCACCCAGCCATTGCTCGGCGTCGAGCACCCGTCCGCTGCGGTCGCGGGAAGAAGAGGCCCCCGTAGCCAACGCGCCGATCTGAGCATCCGGAGCCGAGGATGGACGAGGATGATGGATAAATTGAGAATCGAGGCGCCCTCGCGGTCCCAACATGATCGAGTAGGTCTCACCGTTGATAGAGACCGGCTGTGGAACGATGCGCAAATTCGGCAACAGCATTCTGTTGTCCAGCACATCAACCAGGAAATCCGGGACGGGCTGGGTACCATGCTGCCAATCCCTACCGACGAGATGTCCGATATCCTCCAGTTCCTGAGGTGCGCCTGATGGCCCGATGAAGAACGGCGATCTGACGCCGGAGCTAGGCGCCAGCGCAGACTGAGCATCGTCACGCATCTCCTGCGGAGTGGACGGCAGATCAACCAGGGAATCAAGACCGCGGTAGATCTCTGACGTCCGATTCTGCGGTGTGGACGGCAGATCAACCAGAGAATCAAGACCGCGGTAGATCTCTGACGACCGAGCTGGCGCGGCATCCGGAATTGGTCGGATGCTCGCCCCATAGTCGGACGGCAACAACAGCCACTCACTTGGACCAAAGTCAGGCGGCGTCGGCAAATCACCGAGGCTGAATTCGGACGGGGACAGCCCTCGCGGCGACCAAGCTGGCGCGAGCGGCAGCCACTCGCTCGGGTCGAAGTCGGACGGCACTCGCGGCCACGATAAGCTCGACCCCGCAAGCGGCGATTCCTGCCTCGGCCGCTCAGGGAAGACCACTCCCAGCGCTCTGTTTGCTTCGACGAGCCGTAGGTACGGCCCAAGCTGGCTGAGTAGCCTGTTCAAACTCAGGCGGATGTTCCGTTTGGCTTGAGTGAATTCCCGCGAATCTACGTTCAACGACCGTTGCTGCTGATCATTGCCGTTGATTCGACTCACTATGCTCTCTTTACCCGTGGTTCGGAGCCAATCACTGAAGCTACGTTGCGCCGAAACAGTATTCTGCACATATTTCTTTTTCGATTGGGAAGCCGGGTCGGATCCGAGCTTGCTTAGCTGTTCCTTGGCCAAGCCATCGATGATGCTGGCGTCGTCGGCATAAGGATGAAGCCGGCGAGGATGAAGCCCGTGCTGGGGCTCGCCGCGTAGGTACTCCCGAAGGTCGTTGATCCCCAAGCTGATTTTCGGATAGCCAATGTCTCGCTTGAACTCCGAGATATCTTTCTCCAATTGTTTCTCCTGCTCCTCACTGCCGTTGAGTCGACTCTCTATGCTCTCCCTGCCCTCTCTTTTCAGCCACTCACTAAGCCTGCGCTGACCGCTGGCGACGTTGAGGATAGGCTCCCTCTCTTTGGCAGTCGATTCAGGTCCAAGCCTGCCCAAGGCTACGTCAGTGGCGCCGTCGATGATGCCGGCGTCGCTCTCATGAGCACCCAAAGTACGGCGCCCCATGACGCGTGGCCCCGGTCCGAGTGTTTCGAACCCTCCCCCGTCAGGCTGAAGCCTTCGGAGATGATTCAGGGCAACGAAGAGGCGGCCCCTGTGGTCATTCTCCTCGCCGTAGGCCATGATGTCCTCGGCTAATTCGTCAGTTCGAAACCGAGAAGTCAGGGATGGCTTCTGTTTGGCTGTGAGCCACTCAGCAAAGTGCGTAAGAACAGCCGTATGCCTTCCGAAGGTTCTGTCGGGAACATTATGTGCCCGGGCTGCTGCCGCGTACTGGCGAATGAGTAGCGCGTCTCCGGTAAGGGGCGGCGGAGAAGGAGGAGAACCGCCGGCGCGGGACTTCCGAAGCGCTTCCAATGCGGCATGCACTCGCTTTGTGCCCCCCGCATTCACAAATTCATTCGCATGGGCCTTCAACTGAATAGGGTTTTCAAGCAGGCTAGCCAGTGTCAAGTTGTTGGACTTTAAAAACTCGCAGAACCGGCCCAGATGTTGCACCATCTTCTCAATGCTATTGGGAGCATAACTGCCTGCAGCCCATCGCGCGAACTCGGAAATGAGGGGCGCGTCCTCTTCGGATGCGCGGCTGCGCTTGTAGCAATCGATACGAAGCTCTGAATAGACCACATCCGACGCCGGGCCGCCGAACGACTTTTCACCGCGACTTCCTCCGAAGACTTTGCCGAGCCCTGATTTAACCCGAGAAAACAGTCCTCCGCTCTTATCCCTTGTCCGCGCGACGGGTTCCGGTTCCGATGGTGCTGTATAGGGCGCGCTGCTGAATAGCCTGTCACGCACGTCAGACTGCGATGTGCCAGCAGCTGAGCCACCAAGGTGAGCGCGAGGCAGATCTACGCTGTAGCGCGCGCTGTTGAACGAGTTACCCCGAAGGTTGGACTGCGGCGGCATCGGCATCGAACCGCCAACGTCAGTGCGCTGGATACTGTCATGCGCCTTCGCGAGTCGGGTGTAGGGCGAACTCAGCTCAGCCGAGCTCTCATCAGGGGAGCCGAGTTGCAGCTCGCCCAACTGCTGCTCAAAGCCAGCTTGGCCCGAAGGCTCATTATCCGGCTCTTGCCGCGCACGCTGCAGCTCCTGCTGGTCAGCGTACCAATGCGTCCAATAGTTCGGACCGTTATAGCTCGGTTCCATACTACTCTCCCTAGATGAGATGACTCTTCATAGCTGCCCCAGAGCCAAACTCGGGTGCACTGACCACAAAGACTCCAGCTTCAGAAAGCCGATTGCCGAGATCGGCAACCAGAACAACAAGAGGACTGTCGTCGCGCGCCGCTCCGAGTTCGCGCATTACTCACACCAGCGCCAGCCTTAGCTGCCGCAGACGAACCCGCTGGCCTCCTCGGCAGCAGATGGCCGCGCGCGCCAACGATCCCTTCATAAAAAGGCCTGGATTCACGTCGCGGCTTGCACTCAGCCTCAACTGATATTGGTTGCACTCAGAGGCTGGCCAGTACAGCCGCCAAGAATGCGCTAAGCCCTGCGCTCCATATCGCCCGAAAGCATGACGTCGTCAGGAAACGGGGATCCTGGATCGGAAATATGTTTCCCCATTTCAAAGTTCTTCTCGTCCTGCCCTTCTCCAGCGAATCGGAATCCGTTCTTATAGAAAAAGACGGAGGCCCCGTCGTCTATAGAAATGAGGGATAGACTGGAAAGGCCCGCTGACTCTCTAATCCAATCGGCGATGTCGACCAGAGCCGTCCCTATCCCTTTGTACCTGGAATCGGCCGCAACTCTTTATGTCGGTAATTCGCAAAGTGTCGCGCCTCGACAACACAGTCATCATTCCGATCTCATCGCGTTGACCAGCATCAGAAAACAAAGAGACACGTTGACCACCACCGCTATTGCTGATTGCGCTGTACAAGTTGATTATCCCTCCCCGCCTCCTGTCAACAGCGACAGAGGCTGGTGGGTAGGCTGCTAAAGCTCCCGAAAAAGCGGTCGTATCCGCGCCAGCAGCGCCGGCCAGCGCATCGCGCTGCTGGGCCAGACTCTGCTCGTCGGAGGGAACGTGGTCATAACTAATTCTCATGGTAACAGGTTTTTATTCGGACAACCTTTCGAAAACCTGACGGGACCGACGGGTGTTTCCGGAGCGCACAGGGCGTCATGCGACGTCCGTCCCTTTGTCGAAGCAAACCAGTATTCAGCCTCTAAATGATTGCGGATGCCCTTACCGACAATCACCATCCGTTCGATCTGCCCTGGTAGTGCTGCAAGCACGTAAACGCATTTGTGATCGTGTGGGGGTTACGATTTCACGAGCGCACCTGGCTGGACGCGCGGCCTTCTGGTGCCTTAACCATTGCGGCCCCGATTTCACATTCGGCACCCGTGGTTGAGTTGGCGCGTCCAAGATCAAATTCTCTAGCGAGAACGAAAAAAAGCGCCGCCGAAGCGGGCCTTAGGCTAGGGAGGAATTCTGCGCGCAAGTCATTTGATGCAGTGGCTCGCGATCTTGGACAGCAGTGCATCCTAGTTTGACGGCTTGCGCGATCTCACGGATCATGATGGGAAAGCCACTTAGAGAAAGCACGCTGATGAAGACGAGCGCCAGCCGCCAGCGGTTGCGATGGAAGCGCCTCAATGGTCTCGAATGCGAGCGTCCGCACTTGCGGAACTTTATGACATATGTGATGGCTGCGACTTCTGCAATAATGGAGCGGACCCGCGCTCGATTCAACGCCGAGCTGTTCCGAGTAGCACTTATCGAGAAGGCTCGATATTTCCTTCGATTAGCCAGAGCGGCCCGAATCTCGTTTTGAGCGCAAGTAGTCGCTCCTCGCTTCAGGCGAGCGCCGCATCTGCTGCGAACTAGGGGAAATCGTAAACTAGTGGTAATCACAGTGATTTTGACTCTTTGGGGGTGGCTGGATAGGCGCGGCCGAGTTTGGCGCGGGCTTTATCTGTTGTGAACATCCATTTGATGCGGGCTCGGGTTTTATTCCGCCTCTTTTGCCATGCTGCGATCTCGTTTCGGAGCCTTTTGAGATCGTCGATGCGGCGGCCGAGACACTGGCGCTGTAGCACGCTGATCTCGCACTCGACCATATTGAGCCAACTGGCGTGCTTCGGAGTGAAGTGGAATTCGAGGCGGCGCAGGATGCGCCGGGCCTCGGCGGGCGCGAAGGCCTCAAACAGCGCCCCAGGCTTATGGATCGACAAATTGTCCTGCACGACACGGATGCAGGCGGCGTCGGGATAATGGACGTCGACGAGATCACGGCGTAGTCCACGGCGGCGCGGCGGTCGGTGACCTTGACGTTGCGCCAGCCCCGATGTGGATCGAAGGTGACGAAGAGATTGGCGGTGCCGTTGCGGCGATACTCGTAATCGTAGCGCTCGCGCTGTCCCGGTTGGGCCGGGACCGGCTGGCGCGCCTCGCCGATCAGCTGGATGGGAGTCTCGTCGAAGCAGACCAGCGGCCGGGCGGGATTCTGCGTCTCGGCGTAGAGGTCGAGCACGTTCTCCATGCGGGCAACGTATTCGCCGTCGACATGGGAATGCACCACATGTCCCTGCGCCACGGCTTGAGGTCATTCTCGGCCAGCCGGCGACGCACGGTCTCGCCCGACAGGCTGTTGTGATCGGTGAGCTTGACCATCGCGTCGGCCAACAGCGTCAGCGTCCAGCGTTTGCAGCCGGCGGGCGGCTTGGCGCATGCGGTCGCCATAGCAGGGCTTCCTCCTTGCCGGTCAGCTTGCGCTCAGCGCCCGGACGCGGCTCCTCGCTCAAGGCCCGCTCCAGATTGCCTTCCACGAAGCGGCGCTTGGTCCGGCCGACGGTGGAGAGGCTGACACTCACGGTCCGGGCAATCTCCTCGTCGCGGCAGCCTCCATTGGCCGCCAGCAAAATCTGCGCCCGCTTAAGCTTGCGGGCGGCGTGCTTGCCGCCGCCGAGCATCGCCGTCAGCGCGTCAAGACGATCTTGATGCCTCTGGCAGGAACGATCTTCAAGCAAGCCAACACATGGAAGGAAAGCGACGGCTGATCGAGCGCCGCTTTCATACGTCCTTTTTGCCGTACGGCAATCCGGTGTTCATGCTGGGCGCAGAAAAACCTGATCCTCATGGCCTGCCGGCCCTAATGTGGCCGCGTAGTTCACGCCATTGAGAGGAAACTTTATCTCCGGTTGAGACGCACTCGGCAGCAGGTTATGCAAGCGCATTCCTTGCATGAAGTCTTCCGACGCCCATTGGGCGCCGTGCTGGAAGTCGAGGGCAAGGTACATTGATAGATTCGGCAGCGGACCCGGCTCGCAAGCCGACTGATCTGCCGGGCTTGAACTAGATGCCACTCCCAACGGAGCGGGTTCATCAGCATTCAGTAGCCGCCAAAGCTCCTTCGGAGAGAACTGCTCAAGATTTAGAGCGAAGTACTCTGGACCGGCGGGGACTGGCGACGGGATGGATCGATCATCCAGCATTCGCTGAAGCTCGCCTGGAGAGAACTGCTTTGGATTGAAAGTGAACTCTTCTGGATCGACGGAGAGCGACTGAGCAGCGTGATCGTCCTGTCGTCCGCGAAGCCCGTCATGCACGTCCCTTTCCAGTCGCTCAAGCTCCGCTGAAGGGACGGAGACTGGGGATGGGATGGATTGATCATTCAGATGATCCAGCACTCGCCGAAGCTCCTCCGGAGCAATCTGCTGTGGATAGAACGCGACGTGCTCTTGGACGAAAGCCGACGGGGCGGATTGATTATCCCGCCGTCCCTGAAGCTCCTCTCGTCGAGTGTCAGCTTCCTGCGACGCGCTGTGCTGCGCAGCGGTGGCGCCGACGCGTCTCGGCTCCGTCACTACCGCCCCTTCGGGATTGATGAGGGCCACGTTCGGGGCGCGAGGATTCCGCTTGGCGCCGCGTATGATCGGCACGGCTCCTGACCGCAAGGTCCGGAGATGGTCTAATGCGCTAATGAGCCTCTGACTACCGTTTCCGATGTGCTCGTGCACGTCACTGCCATTGCCGGCGTTCAGCGAATTGCTGTCGAGCCGAGCAACAATGCTCGGTTTCTTTTTTGCGAAGAGCCAGCGGCTAAAGCCAAGAAGAGAACTTACATACTGCTGGGCAGTGATTTTGGCCATCCCGGCCTTGATGAGAGCCTCCTCAAGCCCCAAAATCGCGGAAGCATCCTCGGAATAAAGAGGCCGCCTGTCGTGCCGTATCACAACCCCCGTTGACTGAGCCGGCTGCAGCGCCGAGGCTGGCGGCATTGCTCCACCACCTTCACCGGAATTGGCGATCTCGCTCAGCTGCCGCTCAATGGCAACGCCTTGCGGATTGTTTGTGGTCCTCGGCCTCTTCGCTGCTCTCAACGCAGCTGTATCACGCTCATCGTTGATCAGGACCTCCTCGCTTGGCAGGATGTTGCTCCTGGCAATTGCACCCATCAGCCCGTTGGGGGACTGCTGGCGGTCGCTAGACACATTGGGACGGAGGCCACCGCGCGGCCCCCGATCGGGCATCACGGCACCGGCTGGGCGCGCCTGGTGCAATTGCTGCTCAAAGGCCGCTTGGCCGACGTCGCTCGCTTCAGGCTCGTGCGAGACGGGAGGCTCTACCTGCGGCCAACCTCCAACATTGAATGAGTCAAAATTGTGCGGGTCCATCGCAGCCTCACGTTTACAAATCACCTGAGCAACCTTACTCGGGCAAGCTTTCGAAAACCTGACGAGGCCGTCGCTCGTGAAGTACTGCATCGCCACATTCGCAAAAGACGAGACTGCCCCGCGGCCCTCAATGGTCAATCATGGTGTCGAAGGATAGCCACAGCTTGCACGACGTCGAGGCCATTCTCCTGTGCCGCCGCTATCCGGCTAAGTCCGTGAACGGCTTGGCCAGCGCACCAGGGCTCGAACCTAGGACCCGCTGATTAAGAGCTATTGCCACTCCTTTTCAGCCCAGTCTTAGCCAAAGATTCCAGAATCCTTTTATTTCTCAACGCAAACGAGACCAGTCTCGTGAAACGTTCTCTGCCAACTTAGTTTGGATACGAGATCTCGTATTTCCGCCGGTACGCAGCTAGGAAGTCCCGGTCCGCGCAGATGCAGCGTCCTGACGTGTCTTTCGCCTTGGGGTCGTGAAGATGCGCGGCGAGTGGACGAAGCAGGTTGATCCGTGTGCTCGTGGTCGGCATATTCACCCCCGAAGCGTGCTTCACGCGACTGCCGCCAGCATTATGCCAGCAAGAGCCGACTGAAATGACATCGGTACGCTTTCACGGGCTGCGCTCCACCCGTCAGGCGCATAACGACCCCGCCGCAGATTGCCCGTTGGTGAAACGATCGGATGGAAGGGAATCCGAAGGAATGTCGAAGGCCTTCGCAACGCGCTCGAGGAAACCGGCATCCAACGGCCTGTTCGTTTGAAGAAGAGCCCGGATCTCCTGTTTGGCTTCCGTGATCCTCAGCTCCTCAGCTATCTTCTCGTCTTCGTCCTCTATCTTCCCGTGTGGCAAGTAAAGGCAGGCCAGACATGCACGGCCGTCATCCAAGCCGTGGCGCGAGACGCCGAGATCGATCTCCTGCGTCCAATCGTTTACGATCCACTTCGGCAACACTCCCTGCACGGCAATACGATCCGGATCGTTGTCCAATGCCACAGCGATCCTTTCGAACATCCAATCGTTGCGGTTGTTTACATAGGCGTCCCATTTGACAGAATGCGCCGACACATTCAGCGCCGGTCCACGAGGGCGGCCCGCGCCAGATTCACTTTTGGTGAGCCAACATGACATTGGCCGGCCAGCACCGTAGCGCTGCAGATTCGAGAGGTCGACCTCCTCATGGTCCACCAGACGGAGCGTCCCTTAAGACCCCACCGTGCGAGCCGAGGCCCAAATGGCGCCATTCCCAATCGCGCCGAGACCGACGACGTGGGTCTCACCTATATGCGCTCCCTCAAAGCCCGGACCGGAGTCATGAGCGCCCTGAGCATAGGTCCGCATCGACAGGTCGATAAGTTCGTCCGCGTCGCCCTGGTCCAGCTGTTCGGCAAACACCGTCCGAAAGACGTTGGCTGCGGCGAAGTATGACGCAGCTCCCGCACCGAACGGATTCATCGACTCGCCGGAGCCAACCAGACCGCGGCTCGAAAGCTTAGCTCTCCATCCGTCCGAGCCGATAAAGAAGGTTGGACAGTTAGTGCGCGGCGGGCTGCTTCCAACGACCACGGAAACTGTGACGGCCTTCCTGGTCTTGGCGAGCTCGATCTCGGAATTGATGGACTTCGCCAAGAACTCGAGCGCGGGAACGTGATCCTTCGCCCTTGCATCGAGCGGCCGCAGCGCAATCGTCGGGTAGAGACGGGTCAACAACCTGATGATCAAATCGAGGCTGGCGCTGCCTTCGGGCGACTTCACGGCTGCGCCGTCGAATAACACTCCGATCACCGGCGCCGTAAGCCTCTCCTCGAACGTCGACATCTTGAAGTTGGTCAACACCCGCGACGCCGCCGACGCCGCGCGGTCCATGAAGTTCGCCATGGCCATGGTTCAATCCTTAATCGAAATCATCCGCGCAACCTGACCAATGGTCAGGGCTCGCCACATGCCATCCCCGCCGAGCCGGTACGATGCGATATTGACTAGCCTAGGCGCCCGCCGCCACGTGCGGGCGACGCCGGCATCAACCGCAGATCCGCCGAGGGCAACAAGCGGGCCTGACGCAACGCCGCCAGATCAGCCGAGCCGGTGCAGAAGCAGGCGACAGCCAACTGGCGGATGACGATCTCGAAATGCGCGACAACCGCCTCGGTGGACACCGTCGCCGCGCGTAGCACGCCGGCCGTCCGCCCGGCGATGTCCGCGCCCAGGCGGATTGCCTTGGCCACGTCGACGCCGTCGCGGATCCCGCCCGACGCGATCAGCTTCATCGTTGGCAGCGCCCGACGTACCGCCTGCACGCTGGCCGCGGTCGAAATCCCCCAATCGGCGAACGCCATCGCCACTGCACGGTCGGCGGCATCGCGGGCGCGCTCGCCCTCCACCGCTGCCCAACTGGTGCCGCCGGAGCAGGCGACATCAATCACCGCCACGCCCGCCTCGACGGAGCTATGCGGGATTTTGGGTGACGGGGTGATCAGGCGGCGTGGTTTGCCGGCGCTTGGATGACCTCGATGCCGTCGTTGAATCTGACACCTGCGATGATCTTCGGCAACTGGTTTGTGCCTTTGAG
>NZ_JARWCR020000113.1:0-14985 GCF_029846695.2 Bradyrhizobium nivariense
GGCTCCCCCTCACCCGACGCGCTTCGCGCGTCGACCTCTCCCCGCAAGCGGGGAGAGGCGAAAACACGCTACCAGCTCTTCTTGAAACCCGCCGTCAGGCTCTTGTTGATCGCCCCTTGCGAGGTCTCGCCGACCGAGCCGGAGACGGTGACGTTGTCGAACAGTTTTTGCTCGGCGCCGACCTTGCGCAGCCATTTGTCGTCGGTGGTCGACAGCGACTGGCCCGCGGTGATGCTGGTGCCGGTGTCGGTGAGGGTGACCTTGGCCGACTGCTCGGTCGCGTAGTTGCGCGTGATGCGGCCGCCGACGCCGGGAAGCGCCGTGGTGCCCTGCTGGTTGACGCTGTAGCCGTTCTGGAGTGTCAGCGACGTGTCGTTCGACAGCGGCACCGACTTGGTCAGCGACGCCCCGAGCTTGCTCTGCTCGGCGCCGGGATCGACGCGAGCCTCCACCGCGGTCTTGTCCCAGATCGCGCCCGCGCCCGGCGCGGTCGCGGCCGCCCAGGCGCTGCCGGACGACTGAGGCACGCTGCCGCCATTGGTGGCCTTCTGTGCCAACAGTTCGGACATCGTCCGCGGCTCGCTCGTCACCGTCATGTCGGCGCCGATGCGGGCGTCCCAGAATGAGGATACCGACTGTTTTACCGTCACCGCCGAGGAGCCGTTGGCGTTGGCGTTCGTCGCCCAGTTCAGCCCGTCCTTGGCGGCAGCCTGCGCGCGCTTCTTGGCGGCGATGATGTCGTTGAGCGTGCTGGCGTCGATCGCGAGCTGGCCCCAGTCGAGCTTGTCGACGTCGATACCCCTGAGCACGTCGGGGTCGTTGACGTCGGGGGCCTCCGCCGCCTCGGCGTCCTCGTCGGGCATTGCGGCCGTGGGCGGAATGACCTGCGCCGAAACCGTCAGCACCGATCCCAAGATGAACACGGCCGCCAGCACCGGCAGCCTGGTCCAGCCAAAACCTGTCGAGAATTCCATCGTCCTGCCCGTCAGCCCAGTTCGCGCCCAGGATGCGGAACCATCGTTGCGAAATTGTGGCGGTCCCATCAGACGCGAACCAACGGGCCGCGCGAAAGACGCGCGCCCGATGACGAGCTTCCCCACGATTGCATCCGGCGGGGCTGGAGGCCAGGACGCGTCGCGGGGAGCATCAGCCACCGGTCCCGAACAGCGGGGCCCGTTGGTGTTCCTTTCAGCCGACGCTGGTCATCTTCGGCAGATGAATGGCGCGGCCGAGTGCCTGCTCGACCAGATCAAACGTGTCGATCAGCACGCGCATGCTGGTGAGCTTGCCCGCCCTGAACTGGGCGAACTGCGCGACCCGCAAGCTGATCGGCTTGTTGGAGTCCAGCGCGGTCAGCGAATAGCGCAGCATCGATGCGGCGGAATCGACGCCGAGCATGATGCTCTCGCGGTCGAAGCGGCGGACCTGGAAATTGTCGGCGAGCTGGCGGATGACGTCGAGCACGGCGTCCTTGCCCTGGCGCGCGCCGAGGAACGGAAACATGTCGATCGGGCCGTACAGTGCCCACTCGACGTCCTCGTCGATCAGGGCCTCGATGTCCTCGAAATGCCGGTCGTTGATCGCGCGGTGCAACGCACGCGAGAAACGCCAGAGGCTGTGCTCTGTCATTTTGGGCAGTCCTGAAGCTGGCTTGCGAAAAAGCAAAAAACAACCCCATGCGCACAGGAAAGGTGCCGCGGGGTCGCTCAACTCATTTGTGTACGAACAAGATACGTCATTTCGGCCAAAACGCAATTCACGTTTTCGCAAGGCACAATTGATCGCGGCTTGTGAGATTTACAATAGAATTCGGTATTTTACCGGTGCGGGACGCGAACCTCCGATGTCGTCCTGGCGAAGGCCAGGACCCATTACCCCAAGCCGGAGTTTGGCGAAGAGACGTAGCCCGGGACTGCTACCACGCGCGATCGAAAGATTCCGCGGTATGGGTCCTGGCTTTCGCCAGGACGACGGCGGAGCTAGCCCCCGTCCACCCGCTCGCCCAGGATCAGCGGGCCGATCTCACGTTCCAGCACCTGCTGCACCAGATCGTAGGAATCGATGATCTCGCGGATCTGCGCCACCTGGCCGTTGCGGAAAGTGTAGAACACGGCCATGTCGACCTGAATGATGCGGTCGTTGCTGCGCTTCCTGAAGAACACGCGCAAATAGGCCGCGACCGTGTCGCCTTCGGCGACGATCTGCGGCACCTCGTAGCGGATCTCGGCGTAGCGCTCCTGCACGGTGCGCCAGAACTCGCCAAGCTCCTTCTTGCCGTGGCAGGGACCCATGTGCGGCAGCACGTCGATCGGGGCGTGGGTGAGGAAGTCGACGTCGTCGGTGCAGCACGACAGCGCAGCCTGGAGATCGCTACGCGCGATGGCATCGAGCAGATGCAGCACGCGAATTCATGCCGCATTCGGCTGGACGGCATCGGCGGTCGGCTCCCTCGCCCCGTTCTTACGGGGAGAGGGTGGGGTGAGGGGGAGTCTCGCCGGGGACTGTGAGAGTTGGACTCGCGGAGAGTCCCCCTCACCCGATCGCCGCGCGATCGACCTCTCCTCGCAAGCGGGGCGAGGTGAACAGCAGCGTGACCCACCTCACATCACGCGTTCCCCATCGCGGCTAGCTTCATCCGCATGTCATCAGGGAGACGCGCCATGGCCGCCATCGCCGCTGCAAGAAAGTCCAGCCAGCACAACGTGGTCGAAGGCCTCGCGCTGACCGCGACCCTCCAGAGCTTCCCGACCTTCGCCGCCGCCGCCTTCCTGCTCAAGCTATGCGGCAACCACGACCTCGTCGGCGACCCCGGCGTCGCCATCTTCGTCGCCATCGCCTCGCTCGCCCACGCGCTGCTGGCGGTCACCCTTGGCCCGAGCTTCCCGGCCTTCTTCAAGACCGTCTACGAACCAAAATTCTTCGAAGCCCATCTGTCGCTCACTGAGAAGATCACCGCATGGCGCACCCAGCCCGTCGCATCGCTCCAACTCGTGACCATCGTGCTGCTGCTGTCGGTGATGGCGGTGGTGACGGCGAGCGTGGGGTGAGGAAGATCCGCGGTACTCAATATCCGTTGGGCGTCCTACCTCTTCTTCCACCCGCCGTCCCGTCGACGGGGGCGCGGCGGCGAGCATCCGCGGGCCCAATCTGCTACCGATCGTCCAAAAACTTTCCCACGCGGGATACAAAGCTGGCAACTCTAGGTGGGTTGGCAGCTAGAGCCGCAGTTTGTTTCAGATTCGTGGCGAGGGTCCCCAACGTCCGTTTGGCACGGCGGAGCTTCGCCTCGATCCGGCGCTTCGGATTGTCTCTGCTTATCGCGATCCACTTCAGAGGATGCTCGGCGTTGGCCAAATGGGATTTGTGCCCAGCATGGCCGCATATAAAATCATAGCCGCGCTCCCCGCGTGCAATGCTGTCGTCAATAGCCAGCACATGACTGACAAGCCCAGGCTTCAGCCGGGCATCGCATTCATAGAGAAAGCCGCTTTGGTAGTTTAGAACGCGGCCGTCATGCACGAAATTGTACAAGACCCCAATCGTTTGGTCCCCGGCCAACGTCCGTGAGACGCGGATGGCGCCCGTGGGGACCCCGTGCGCAATGAGTTCCTGGTGAAACAGGCGGAAGCTCGGATTGGCGAAGGATCCTCTGCTTCCCCATCGGGACTGATGAAGCTCGACCAGCAAATCGAACGCGGCGAGGGCCTCCGATGTCGTTTCCATGATCCTCAGCCCAACAGGACCGCGTTGGGCGTACAACCGCATGGCACGGCTCAGGGCTTGGCGAGTACAGCGGCCCAATCTGGCGCGGTAGTTTCCGCCATTCTGGCGGACTTTGGCAAAATCAATCCACTGCGCCGCATCTGCCTCTTTCACCTCCGTAACCAGCCCGACTAGGGTCGCGGCGCGACCAGCGGCCGACTCAAGGTCCGGACCGATTCCCGAGAGCACGAGCTGATCAGACGGATGCAAGTGGTGCATCAGGGCTTGGAGAGATGCCACCGTAACGGCCTCGGCCGAAGACCGATCTGCAAGAATGTGGTTGTATTCGATGAACAATCGGTCGAAGCGCGCATCGCCGGTTTCATGGAGCAGCCAACGCGCCCGCGGATGTGGCCCGAAACTCCATGACGTCCGCCGGCAAACAATCGCCAGACCAACGATTTTGCCCGACATCCGCGCGACCAGAACGTGTGGTTGTGCGCCGTGCGGGAGATGACGCAGCCAAGTCCCTATCCAGAGCCAAGACAGGTAAAATGAGTGAGCCGCCCGCATTTCGAGTTCTTTCCACAAGGTCTCAAGTCGGTCGATGCTCTGCAAGGTTTCCACGCTGACGTCGACGACCGGATCGGGGTGCATTGCTTGCTCCAGTCACGCGAAACCAGATAGGCCGAAGTGACGGACCGCGGGGTTGTTCGGCGATGATTCCGACATCGAGTGAGCCCAATGCATCTTCCCAATACTCTCCGCGCTGCCTCGCCGTGCGCCCCTACTCGCCTGCACTTGGGGCTTGCATGGTTTCGGGAATTTTCCTGTCGCGAGGGCAGGATGTGAAGATGCTCTTCCTTACTACTCACACTGGAAGCGGAACGCCGGCTCGCTCCACAAGAGGGGCGGCAGTCGTTGCTCAAGCACGCCTCAAGTGGGTAACCGCCGCTCGCCCATGCTGGTAGTTGGCTCTTGCTACTTCTTGAGAGGTACCCACGGGTGCAAGTCGACCACCAAAGATGGGAGGCGCGCATCGACGAGGCGCGGGGCGTTGCAAACGCCCACCCCCGAGCAAATGGTTAAGATCGGACCTTGCGCTAATGAGGTCGAGGCAGCGCCATGAAGCTCAGCACCGGGACGTTCAGTCAGATTGTGAGTCTGACAGAATCAATACTTCGCGACCACCGGAGCGCCGAACCGATAGTTGATGCCCACCTTGGCGGTGTGAACGCCGGGATCGGTGTGAACATTACTGACCGGAGCCCCGTTAGCGATGCCACTGACGGTGTACGACTCGTGGGTCGCCAGGTACAGGTATTCGCCCTTAACGCTCCAGTTGGGGGTGAACGCGTATTCCACGCCACCACCGGCCGCCCAGGTAACCTGTGTTTGGCTCCGCGCGAGATTTGCGATTCCTGGTCCGCAGCCGCCGACCGCACAATTGTCGGCAAAACTGTAGCTCTTTCCAACGAATGCTACTCCGCCCTTTCCGTAGAAAAGCACTCGGTCAACAACCAGGCCAAGGCGGCCAGCGATCACGCCGTACCAGTCCCCGATCCGCGTGGTGTCGAGGCTGTCGGGATACGCGAGGCCGGCATTGATTGCGTTGATATCCTGCACGGTCCGAGCCAGATGGATGTAGCCTGCCTCTCCTTCAAGACCGAACAACCAGTTTGAGCCCACAGGCTGATAATTCCATCCAACGGTGCCGCCCGCGATGACACTGCTCGAAAGGTTGTAGCTGTTCGGGAATGTAGCGAAATTGTACGGGAACCCGCCCGAAAAAGTGGGTTCAGTCGACAGAGCATTTCCATCACCAAACGCTCCTCCGACAAAGCCGCCGACGTAAAAACCGGTCCAGTTGAATACAGAGGCAACCGGGGCCGGAGCTTTCGTATACGGCCGAGCTGCCAGATCGGCTGCGTGAGCGCTTGCAGAGGTCAGGAGCACTGCAAGTCCGGAAATGAAAAACTTCCTCATCGAATGTCCCGCTAAGTAGAATTGGACATCAAGTTTAAGCTGAAAATCTCACACATTGATGTAGCGCGCGTGCAACAACAGCGTGCGGAATCCGCGGACAACCACTGTTTACCATTCGATGGAACCCGGTAGTGGATGCGGCAAGGCCCTTTTTCTGCAACGCACTGAAGCCAATGGCTGGAGCGTTGTCCTTCGATTTCTCGGATTAATCCCCGTCCCCACGTTGTGACCGCGCCTGCAGGTACCGGGCCGCCTTGATGCCGAACGTAGTAATCCTTCGGCGCGGTTGCTCTCGACGGCATGCGATAGTCACGTAGAGAGATGAATATTGGCTGGCAACGGACAAAGACCGAGGCAATCTCAGTAAGCATTTGTCCACCAGGCCCTGAGCTCGCCCGACTCTGGGACGATCTTGCTGCGCGGGTCGATCCGAACGGATTCATGCATCCCGCGGCATTGCTTGCGGCGGCCGAGACCGGCTTCGCCAAGATTCACGTCCTGCTGGCGTGGGACGAGGAGTCGCAGCCGCGCCGTCCGGTCGGCTTTTGGGCGCTTCAGGAGCGGCGCGATTTGCCGCTGACACCCGCCTTTCTGCAAGCGCTTCCCTACAATTACGCTTTCACCTCGAATGCCCTCGTCGACGGCGCCTGCGCCGACGGCGTCGTGGCTGCATTCTTCGAAGCGCTCAGGCGCGACCTCCGCCTGCCCAAAATCATCAGTTTGAGGTCGTTCGAAGCCGATTCAATTGTCTATCCGGCGATGCTCAGGCACCTGGCGGGCACGGGCCGGCATCGGGAGCTGCATCGCTTCGAACGGCCTTTTGCGGATCGATCCTCCGGGACCAAGAAGTCGAGGTCGGCCTGCAAGAAGCTGCGCAGTGTATGGAACCGGATCTCGGCGGCGGGGTCGGTGGAGATTGTCAACGACCGCAGGCCGGCCGAAGCGGAGGCCGCGTTCGAGACTTTTCTGGTGCTCGAAGCAGCGAGCTGGAAGGGGGCGGAGGGTACCGCGCTGCTGAGCGACGCCGACGATGCACGCTTCGCCCGCCGGCTCTTTCACAACCTTGCCGCGCAGGATCTGGCTTCCGTCGCATTGCTGAGCGTCGACGACCAGGCGATTGCGGCCCAGGTCTTGTTCTACAGCGGCCGGCAAGCCTACACATGGAAGACAGCTTTCAATTCGGCCTTTGCTCAGTTCTCGCCGGGGGCTCTATTGATCGACAAAGTTACCGAGAGCCTGCTCGAATCCGGGCGGATCGTCACGATCGATTCCTGCTCGTATGCGGACGGATTCATGGCGCGGTTGTTCACTGGCCGAAGAACCATGGTCGATGCCCTGATCGATGTTCGCTCGCGCAGCTCGCTGGCTTTTGCCATGGACGTAGCGTGTCACCAAGGTCACGAGCAGATTCGCCGCGTGCAGGACCGGATGCGGCGAGCGATCAAGAGGCCGCGTTAGGCCAAGACAGGGAAGTCATCGGCTTTCAATTCGAGGGACAATGCTCAAGCGAATCGAGCGCCGTCGGCGATTGAAGCCAAGCCTAGGTTCGATTCCGAAGGCGCTGTGTCCATCCTTCGGGTGTGAGCTGATCCGCAATAGGAATTACGCCGAGCTGGCAAGCCGCTCCGATTGCAGCGCCGACGATGAAGCGCAGCCTGCGCTGGAAATTCCAGGTAAAGCCTTCTTCGACGGACATCGAGCGCAACCGGTAAGCCCACGACATGGAGACCTCGTCGTAAGCGCGCTTGACCGGATCGTCATAGAATTGAGCGATCTTGTCTGCTCCCATGCCGCGGCTCGCGAGCCAACTCGGGATATGGATGTTGCACAGCCGCTCAACGTCGTTGAAAACCTTGCCGGCACCGGTGCCGGCCGCCGGACAGGAGGTGGCGAATGCATCGCCGACCAGGACGATGCCGGCCTGGCGATGGCCTAGGCTGACGCAGAGGTCGGCAGGCCGGATCTTGATCGAGCCGACCACTTCGATGTCGCCGGTGAGGCGAGCTAAATTAGGCATCAGGTTGAGCAGGCTGCGCTCGGGGTCGCGACGCATTTCGCGGAGCCACGGATCGTCCATGGTCCGATAGACCATCAGGTTTGCCCGCATCGACATGCCGATGGGAAATAACGTGAGATAGGCCATCTGGTCGGCAGCTCGCTCGGGATAGTAGGTGAGGGCGGCGAAATCGAACGCCCGGGCGTGGCGGGGCTTGAGATCGAAGGCAATGGTGATCGAATGGCAGGGACTCGTCACGATGCGTGCGATGCCGACCTGGTCCTTCAATGCGACGCTCAATCCATGCGCGAGCACGACGAGACGCGCGGAGATGCGGCTGCCGTTCGACAGTGAGACTTGCTGATGGTCGTCGCCGGTGGTGAGCCTCACTGCCTTGGCGGCGATGCACGCGACGCTCGGAGGAATGGCGACGCGCATCACGTTGACCAGGTCGTCGTACCGAATGCCGTACTGGCCTCCCGGGCGCTTGTCGATCAGGCGTCCGAAGCGGGCGACCCAGAATTTGTCGTCTCGTGTGTCACCGTCGAAAGTCGTTGCCGGCAAAATGGCATCGGCGAGGCCGGTCTTGCCCAAGATCGATACCTGCCCACTATCGAGCTTTTCGCAACGCAGATCGGGCGGGTAGACTGGATGAGGGTCGACGAGCATGGTGCGAACGCCTGCGCGCCCCAACATTGCTGCGGTCGTTGAACCGGCAAGGCCCCCGCCAATGATTGCCACGTCGGTGTCGGTCATGATGCATCTCGAGACACGTTGTCATTCCCGGACCAGTACCAGTCAAGAAAGGCCATGCTGATAGCAGGACGACAGGAATGCCACTGTAAGAGAGAATGACCGAGCGAAGCACGAAGCCAGAAGGGGTAGTCATTCTGAACCGTGCACGCGGCTCCGCGAGAGTCACGTGGAGGAATGATTGTCGGCCGGCAGCTGGCGAAGGACGGGCTGCGCAGCACCGGACTGCGGGTGCTGTTAACTGCTCAGGCAATGATGAGCGCCGCCCACATGGTGCTAGTCTAGCTCTCTCCGCGTGTCGTTCCGGAGCGCTGCGCATATCGTCATTGGAAGGGACGAGTCACCTCTTCTTCCACCCACCCCTATGCCCCGGTGCCCCTCCGCTCGACCGCGGCGATGGCCCGAACTCCGGGCCCGACTGCTTCGAGTCCGTCGGCTGGATGATCCGGCTCTCGCCGCCGAACGGCTTTGAGGGCAGCGCGCGGTCGGCGCGATAGGGCAGCGATTCCGGGCCGTGCATCTCGTCGAGATGCGGCTTGTGCACCTTCGAGCCGCTGCCGCCGCCGCTCGCCTTCAGCGCCGAGCTCACGGTCTTCTTCTTCATCGCGCTGACCGGCAAATTGGCGGCGTCGCCGTATTTCTTCGCTCCCGCATAGGCGCCGGCTTTGCCCTGCACGGTGCGCTGCTTGACGGTGGGGTCGTCGACCACGGCGAGCTCGGTGGCGCGCAGCCGCTTGACCTCGTCGCGGAGGCGGGCGGCTTCCTCGAAGTTCAAATCGGCGGCGGCCTCGCGCATCCTTGTTTCGAGATCGCCGAGCACGGCTTCAAAGTTGTGGCCGATCGAGATGACGTCGTCGGTCATGTCGTGGCCGCCGATCTCGACCAGCACATGGTCGCGCTCGTAGACGCTGTTCATGATGTCGCCGATCGACTTCTTGATGCTCTCCGGCGTGATGCCATGCGCCGTGTTGTACTCGACCTGCTTCTCGCGGCGGCGGTCGGTTTCGGCGATGGCGCGCTCCATCGAGCCCGTCATCTGGTCGGCATAGAGGATCACCTTGCCGTCGACATTGCGCGCGGCGCGGCCGATGGTCTGGATCAGCGAGGTCTCGCTGCGCAAAAAGCCTTCCTTGTCGGCATCGAGGATCGCGACCAGCGCGCATTCGGGAATGTCGAGGCCTTCGCGGAGCAGGTTGATGCCGACCAGCGCGTCGAAGGCGCCAAGGCGCAAATCGCGGATGATCTCGATGCGTTCGATGGTGTCGATATCGCTGTGCATGTAGCGGACGCGAATGCCCTGCTCGTGCAGATATTCGGTGAGGTCCTCCGCCATGCGCTTCGTCAGCACCGTGATCAGCGAGCGATAGCCGGCCTGCGCGGTGGCGCGGACCTCACCGACGAGATCGTCGACCTGGGTGCGGGCGGGGCGAATATTCACGGGAGGATCAATCAGCCCGGTCGGGCGGATGACCTGCTCGACGAACACGCCGCCGCTCTCGTTGATCTCCCAGGCGCTGGGCGTGGCGGAGACCGCGACCGTCTGCGGCCGCATCATGTCCCATTCCTCGAAGCGCAGCGGGCGGTTGTCCATGCAGGAGGGCAGGCGGAAGCCATATTCGGCGAGCGTCGCCTTGCGGCGGAAGTCGCCGCGGAACATGCCGCCGATCTGCGGCACAGTGACGTGGCTCTCGTCGGCGAACACCAGCGCGTTGTCGGGCACGTATTCGAACAGGGTCGGCGGCGGCTCGCCGGGCAGGCGCCCGGTGAGATAGCGCGAATAGTTCTCGATGCCGGCGCAGCTTCCGGTCGCTTCCATCATCTCGAGGTCGAAGGTGGTGCGCTGCTCCAGCCGCTGCGCTTCCAGCAGGCGGCCCTGGTCGTGGAGCTGGTCGAGCCGCATCTTCAATTCGGATTTGATCGACTTGATCGCCTGCACCAAAGTCGGGCGCGGCGTCACATAGTGCGAATTGGCGTAGATCTTGATGAATTCGAGCTCGTCCTGCTTGTGGCCGGTGAGCGGGTCGAATTCCTCGATGTTCTCGACGGTGTCGCCGAACAGGTTGACGCGCCAGGCACGATCCTCATAGTGCGCCGGAAAAATGTCGATGACGTCGCCGCGCACGCGAAAGGTGCCGCGGGTAAAGTCGGCCTGGGTGCGCTTGTATTGCAGGGCGACGAGGTCGGCGATGAGCTGGCGCTGGTCGATGCGTTCGCCCTTCTTCAGCGCAAAGGTCATCGCGGTGTAGGTTTCGACCGAGCCGATACCGTAGATGCAGGACACCGACGCAACGATGATGACGTCGTCGCGTTCGAGCAGCGCGCGCGTCGCCGAGTGGCGCATGCGGTCGATCTGCTCGTTGATCGAGGAGTCCTTTTCTATGTAGGTGTCGGTGCGAGGGACATACGCTTCCGGCTGGTAGTAGTCGTAATAGCTGACAAAATATTCGACCGCGTTGTCGGGGAAGAAGCTCTTGAACTCGCCATAGAGCTGGGCGGCAAGCGTCTTGTTCGGCGCCAGAATGATGGCGGGGCGCTGCGTCGCCTCGATCACCTTGGCCATGGTGTAGGTCTTGCCGGAGCCGGTGACGCCGAGCAGCACCTGCGAGCGGTCGTTGCGCTGGATGCCCTCGACCAGCTCCGCGATCGCGGTCGGCTGGTCGCCGCGCGGCTCATAGGACGATTTGATCTCGAAGCGCACGCCGCCTTCGGACTTTTCCGGGCGCGGCGGCCGATGCGGAGTCCACACCTTCGTGGAGCCGTCGTCCTTGCGGAACTCCGGCCGGCCCTCGCGGATCAGAGATTCCAGCGCGTCGGCGGTCGCCTTGACGCCGAGCGCCTCCATCTTGCTGCGCGGCGGACGCGCCAAGGCTTCGGCATCGTCCTCTTCCGTGGGAAGGCCTAGCTGGCGGGCCAGTTCCGGATCGAGCGTCGGTATCGTGGCCGCGGTTCCGTAATTGGCCTGCGGTGCCTCGTCAAGACCTTCAGCCTCTCTGCTCCCTCTCCCCTTGTGGGGGAGGGCCGGGGAGAGGGGTAAGCCACGAGGCGCGCTGCCCGTTGCCGTGTCCTGCGGAAACTCCTTCGGCGTCGAAGCCCGCGCGCGATGTGCGGCGGCCTCGCCGCCGGAACGGCGGTCGCGCGAATTGTCCGGCGGCGGCTGCAGGCCGGTACCCGAGCCAAGCCCGGCATCGCCGCGATTGATCGCGGGATTGAGCAGCTCGGCCAGCGCCGGCCCGATCGGCTGCACGTCGGGACGTGACGCCTTGGAATTTGGCGCCTTCGCGTTGGGGGCCTTGGTCTTGAGGGATTTGCCGGACTTTTCGGGGGATGCAGGTTTCTTCGCCATGCTCCGAATATGGGGCGAGTCCGGCCCTCAGGAAAGGGCGAATGCCCGTCCTGGTTCACGCTGCTGACAGCAGGTTGGCAGCAGCCCTTGGATGCAGCAGACCTTGGATCAAGGATCTTGGGATCACGGATCTTGGGATCACGCCGCCGGCAGCGGTCCATCGTCGCCCTCGGCCACCAGACGCGGCTCGAGGATGTCGAGATGGATGCCGCCGCAATCGGTGCAGCGCATGGTCCAGTACTCGCATCCGGCGCGGCCGCCGATCACGCGGAGCACCGTGAGATCGCCGTCGCATTCCGGGCAGCTGGACAACACATTGCGGGCGTAAATCCTCGGCCGCAGCGTGTCTTCGAATTCGATGACTGACATGACCGGTCCCCCTTTTTAGCCTGCGCCGTCCCTTGGTTCGCTTGCAGTCCCGCTGGCTTATTCGTCGTCGGCCCGCCGGCGAAAGCGATCGATGTGATGCTTGGCATCGGCAATCGCGGCGTCGGGATCGGGCCAGGCGAAGCCGACTTCCATGGCCGGAAACAGCACGCCGTCGATGGCAACCGGGCTGAAATCGGCGCGCCTGATCCGGGCGTGCCACAGCCCCTTGCCAGCTTCGAAGGATTCGATGTCAAAGCCGTCGTAGAGGGTCGTCATTGCAGTCCCCAAAATGTCCCGTTTGAGCGTCTTGTTGGAGGGTCAGGGGACCACATTTGCGGAATTCGGGATGTGAAGCCGTTCACAAGCAGTCGGCTTTTTTACCGCGTAGCGTCAGTTCCGCGCGCTGGTGCGGCCGGTCCGCCGGACGGGACGGGCGGCAGGTTCCGACGCCGCGCGCATGATCCAGCGGCGGAACGCGGCAAAGTCGCGCTGCTCGGTCTGGAAGCTGCGATAGAGCAGGTACCAGCGCATGCCCTTGGGCACCGACAGATCGAATGGCGCCACCAGCCGGCCGGCGGCGAGGTCGTCGTCGATATAGGGTCGGATGCCCATGGCGATGCCCAGCCCGTCGGCGGCGGCCTGGAGCGCCTGGCCGTAGAACTGGAACTCCGAGCCGCGCGCGTTGATGCGCGCGAGATTCGCGGCCTTGAGCCAGATCGGCCAGTCCTCGGGCGAATGCGCAACGCGGATCAGGCTCGGTCCCTTGAGATCGGTCGGGCGCTTCAGCGAGGAAGCGAGGCGGGGCACGCAGACTGGCGTGAGGTCGCCGGCGAACAAGGGCTCGGCCACCAGCCCCGGCCAGTCGCCGGTGCCGAGCTTGATGCCGCAGCTCCAATCCTCGCCGAACGGCACCGACGCGCCGCCGGTGGTGAAGCGCACCTCGATGTCGGGCTCCTCGCTGCGAAACTCCGACAGGCGCGGGATCAGCCAGCGCATCGCGAAGGTGTGGCCGACGCCGATGGTGAGCACGCGGACGCCGGAGGGCGCCGTCACCTGGGCGGTGAGGCTTGCGAGCGCGTCGAAGATCGGCGTCAGCCCGCCCTGATAGGCCCGGCCCGCCTGCGTCAGCACCAGCTTGTTGGCCTTGCGCTCGAACAGCGCGACGCCGAGCCGTTCTTCCAGGATGTGCACCATGCGGCTGACCGCGGCCGCCGACACGCTCAGCTCGAGGCCGGCCGCGGCAAAGCTTCCGGTCCGCGCCGCCGCTTCGAATGCCTTGATGCCGTTGAGAAACAGCAGGCGCCGCAAATGACCGACCCTCAGGAAAGCTGATGCCAGGCCAAGATAACTCAGTTTGCGCGCCGGGGGCAAGCGGGGCACGTTCTGCTTCGCCTCTCCCCGCGTGCGGGGAGAGGCCGACACGCGAAGCGTGGCGGGTGAGGGGAGCCTCCGCGAGTCGCACTATCATCGTGATTGCGGATGCAGCCCCTCACCCCGCCCTCTCCCCGCAAGAGCGGGGCGAGGGAGTGAAGCAGTTTGCGCCCCTTATATTGGCGAGCCACCACCGGAGACCCCTCGTGACATCAATCATGATCGCTGCCCTTGGATTGCTGATGGTCGGCACCGCGTTCCTGTCGGGGCTGTTCGGCATGGCGGGCGGGCTGATCCTGATCGGCGTGCTGCTGGCCTTGATGCCGTTGCCGACCGCGATGGTGTTGCACGCGATCACGCAGATGGCCTCGAACGGCTGGCGGGCGTTGCTGTGGCGGGCGCATATCCGCTGGCGGCCGGTCGGGGTCTATCTGATCGGCTGCGCCGTCGCGCTCGCGGCGTGGTCGATCACGCGCTACGTCCCGGACAAGCCGGTCGCGCTGCTGCTGCTCGGCGTCACGCCGTTCATGGCGCGGCTCTTGCCCGCCAACATCAAGCCCAATCCCGATAGCGTCTGGCAGGGCACCGCCTACGGCTCGATCTGCATGGGGCTGATGCTGATGACCGGCGTATCGGGTCCGCTGCTCGACACCTTCTTCCTCGGTGGCGATTTCGGCCGGCGTGAGAAGGTGGCGACCAAAGCGATGTGCCAGCTCGTCAGCCATTTCACAAAACTGATCTATTTCGGCGGCGTGATCGACCAGGCCGCCACGCTCGATCCCGTGCTCGCCGGCGTCGCGATCGCAGCCTCGATGCTCGGCACCACGCTGGCGCGGCGTATTCTGGAAGCCATGACCGACCAGCAGTTCGTGGCCTGGTCGAACAAGCTGATCACCACCATCGCCTGCTACTACATCGCCTATGGCGGCTGGCTCCTGCTTCGTACCCCGGTGCTGGCGGCCTTCGACAAGGGAGGTTTGCAATGAGCTGTAACGCCGATCCGCTGGTGCTGGACTTCGTCGAATGGGTTGCGCGCGAGCCGCGCGCCTATGCCGAGGTGATCGCGACCTGGAAGACCTCGTGCCCGCGCCTCACCATCTGGGAAGACGCCGCCGACCGCGGCTACGTCGCGCGCGAGACCCAGCCCGGTGTCGGGCTGATCATCGCGGTGACGGCGGACGGCGAGAGGTTGCTGCGCACGAACGGGCGGTGAGCCAAACGCAGCTGTCATCATCCGCGAAGGCGGATGATCCAGTAATCACCAGCGGTGGTTTGTCACACGACTGCCGCGGCGTACTGGATGCCGCGCCTGCCGCCTACGCTAAAGCTTCGGCGCCCCTAAAGCGGAATGGGGTTAGGTTGAATCGATTTGGGATTCCCAAATCAGCTTGTTTCTGATTCACCATGCTGGCTGGGCGGAGGCCAGCATGGATGGGCAAGCCTTATTCTCTGGATCTTCGCAAGC
>NZ_JARWCR020000114.1:0-14533 GCF_029846695.2 Bradyrhizobium nivariense
GGGCAACAATATTGCTAGTCTCGTTCATGGCGTATCGCTCTCCTTGAGAGGTTCTGGCAGGCTCGACACCCGCCTCGATACGCCGCCTATCTCATTCCGTCATCACCCACTTTCCCGCATAGCTCCGCATTGTGCCGCTCATTGGCATTACAGACGCGCGCCAAGCCCAACAGGGCGTCGTCTCACTCCCGCTTCTATGGGACGCGGCGCGCTGATCGTCGCCGGTCCTTCAGCGACGGTGCTCCGGTGGGTTAGTCAGAATCGGGCGGAGCCGAGTACGGCAGGCCCTCAGTGACCTGCCACTGAGTATTTCCTCCAGAAGGAGTTAGAGTCCGGCCCGAAGAAGGACGGACAGATGAAGCGAGCAAGGTTCACAGAAGAGCAGATTATCGCGGTGTTGAAGGAGCATGAGGCCGGGGCGAAGACGGCCGACCTAGCTCGCAAGCACGGGGTCTCCGAAGCGACGATCTACAATTGGAAGGCCAAATTCGGCGGCATGGACGTTTCCGAGGCGAAGCGGCTGAGGGCCCTGGAGGAGGAGAACGCGAAGCTGAAGAAGCTTCTGGCCGAGCAGATGCTCGATGCGGCCGCCCTTCGCGTGCTCCTTTCAAAAAAATGGTAGGGCCCGTCGCCAAGCGCGCTGCGGTCGCGCATCTGCAGGCCGTCATGAGCCTGTCGGAACGGCGGGCCTGTTCGATCGTGGGCGCGGATCGGAAGATGATCCGCTATCGCTCCAGCCGTGCTCCAGACGCGGCTCTCCGTGGCCGGCTGCGTGACCTCGCCAACGAGCGGCGACGTTTTGGCTACCGCCGGCTGTTCGTCCTGCTGCGGCGGGAGGGTGAGCCATCGGGGATCAATCGGATCTACCGGCTTTACCGCGAGGAAGGGCTCACCGTCCGCAAGCGGCGGGCTCGCCGCAAGGCCGTGGGGACCCGTGCCCCGATCCTGGTGGAGGCCAAGCCGAATGCACGCTGGTCGCTGGACTTTGTTCACGACCAGTTCGCCAGTGGCCGACGCTTCCGCATCCTCAACATCGTCGACGATGTCACCAAGGAATGCCTAGGCGCCATTCCAGAGACGTCGATCTCGGGGCGGCGCGTGGCCCGCGAACTGACGGCAATCATCGAGCGACGCGGCAAGCCAGGAATGATCGTGTCCGATCATGGCACCGAGTTCACCTGCAATGCGATGCTCGCCTGGTGCAAGGACGCAGCCATCGATTGGCACTTCATCGCACCGGGAAAGCCGATGCAGAACGGCTTCGTCGAGAGTTTCAACGGCCGGATGCGCGACGAGTTGCTCAACGAAGCCCTGTTCTTCGATCTCGACGACGCCCCCACCAAGATCGCTGTCTGGGTCGCCGACTTACAATCTCCAGCGGCCTCACTCATCGCTGAAATACCTAGCCCCCGCGGCCTACGCGGCCCACCTCACCGCAACGGACGATCGGCTACGCAACCCCGACCAGCTCCGCCGATCGTCCGTTGCTCCACCCGCGCCACTTGGCGTATAAAACCCCGAGCCTCTAACTGCCGCTGGATGAAAATTCAGGGGTAGGTCACAATAAGTCGATTGGGGAAGGCCGCAAGTCGACGCACTTACGGATGATCCCGGCGCTCAGGTTGTGCCCCCGAGCGCGCATCGCTTAAGATGAGTGACGTGAGCGGACCTGGGCTCAGGAAGATTCAGCGAGCTTGAGCTCTCCCACGATTTCGTGATCGTGCCTAATTCGGCGCAGCAGCAACTCGGCGTATTCCTCGCGCTCGCGCATGAAGCGCTCTTGATATGCTTTGAAGGTCTCGATCCGCATCCTGATCTCATCGCGCTCGCTGCCGCCATAGTCGGGCAAGCTGAGGCCACCCGGCTCGACGATTTTTTTCGGCTCCGGCCTGGACCGCTCGATGTCCATCTTCAGCGATTTGGCAAAGGCCATCCTTTCAGCGACGAGCGCGTTGAGCTGGCTCTTCCAATCATGCATTAACGCCCCCGTGCGGCACCGCCGTTTTGGCCAGCCAACTCACCGCAAACCAAGCTGCGTGTATGGAGGCCGATGCCCGATGGCATGTCGGCCCAGCCCGATCGTCATCCGCTTATCCCTGAAAAAGGGCCGCCGACAATAACGCCGGCGGCCCTCCGGGTTCAAAATGCTAATCGTGAATGAATGCGGTCCGCCCCGGTGACAGCGTCTTAAACTGAAAACTGCTCATTTCCTAGTTTTACGGTCTCGGAAACCTAACGCAGCTCTTGCGAACCTCAATCCAAGTCGGCGACGTGTGTGTCGCCGCGATTGCTGCAATTGCCGGTGCGGGCACAACGTCGTACCCCCGAAAGAAATTGAGTCGGCGTCTATTGGCCGTCTTTGGCACAGCGACGTAGGTGCCCGCTGTGCGCCAATTCGCGATGAGCGGACTCGGTGCTCCTATTACGGGGTGCCCCACTCCATGCAACTGTGGACGCGCCGCACTTCAAAATAGCCGAGCATCTGCTGGGATGACAGGCGGCACGGGCGCGCGACAATAGCCGACTTCGCCGCGATCCGGCGCGATTTGGCGCATATAGGCCGCATCCCGGCGCCGAACGTAAGGTAAGAATGAAGCGACTCGCCTCGAGTTTCACCAAAAGTCTGCTGCAAGTGAATGGAACGACGGGGCGATCGAGCTGACGTACGGTTTGGTCGAAGGATGTTTGCAAACAGAACTGCCTAAGCCGCTGTATCAGCCGAGCACACGTTGCAACGTTTAAGCGACCTCTTTGGGGTTTCAATATGAAGAGATTTCTGGGACTTTTGCTTATCGCTCAATTTTTCTTTCCTTCCGGTGAGGTCATGGCGCAGGGGCTCTCTGCTCCTTCATACTGGAAGAACGAACGGGGTTCGGAACTGTTTATCTGGTCCGCCAATAACGGGGCAATACAAGGGACCTTCACAAATCATGCTCAAGGATTTGCCTGCCAGGGCATTCCATATCCTGCATCCGGAGCTATTGGTCCAACTGGCTTGTATTTTGTTGTTACTTTTGCCCAATGCAATTCCTTTACTCGCTGGGTCGGAAAAACCAACGGCTCTCAAATGCCTGCGTCATGGATGCTGTTCTACGTTGATAAGAACGGTAAGCCTAGCAAGTTGAAAGGCGCAGATATATTCACGCGCGTATGGTAGTTTCCCTTGGGATCGTGAGCTAATGGTCCGAGCTCCTCGCTTCATCCAGCAATGGGGAGCGTCCCGGTGACATTTGAGCCCATCGGGTCCCGGTGCAGCAACGGGGCGGGGCGCGGAGCCCTCTGCATAGCGCAGCGTCCCCCCCGTTGCGGCCCAGGATCGCTGCGGTTGGGGAATTCGGTCGGTGTGAGGTTACCCGGCGCACTGTGCGGCCGGGAGTTGTTGTAGTCGTCTTTCCAGCTTGCCAGCACGGCTCGAGCCGGGCGCACGAGGTGAATAGCGCCTCATTGCGTCGTGGCGCAGGCGGGGCGTTGAAACTCTCGATGAAGGCGTTTTGGGTCGGCTTGCCGGGCGCGATGTAGTGCCACTCGATCTGCCTTTCCTGGCTGAAGTACAGCACGGTCATGCCGGTCAGTTCGGGCCGTTGTCCGATACACACATCGCTGGCCGCCCTCGCCAGGCGATGATGACGTCGAACTCGCGTACGACCCGCAGGCCCGACAGCGACGTGTCGGCGACGAGCGCCAGGCACTCGCGGGGGAAGTCGTCGACTACGGCCAGGATGCGGAAACGTCGACCGTCGGCGAACGCATCCGACAGGAAGTCACGGCTCCAGCGCTGGTTGGCCCCTTGCAGGATGGCCAGCGGCGCCTTGGTGCCGAGTGCCCGTTTGCGCCCACCACGCCGGCGGACTTGCAGCCGTTCCTCGCGATAGAGACGTCGGAACTTCTTGTGGTTCATGACCAGCCCCTCGTGGCGCACCAGCACCAGCAGACGACGGTAGCCGAACCGGCGGCGGATCGCGCAGGCGGGCACGCACGACCGCGTCATCAGCTCGCCGGCTGCGATCGCGCACCGATGTGCGGTCTGCCACGAGCACGGTGCACGCCCGCCGTTCGCTCACCTCGAAGGTGGTCCGCAGATGAGCGATGGCCTCTCGCCTCGCGGCGGGCGTCACCATTTTTTTGACGCAACGTCCTTGAGCATGGCGCAATCGAGTATCGCCTCGGCCAAGAGCTTCTAGAGCTTGGCGTTCTCGTCCTCCAGCGCCTTGAGCCGCTCGGCGTCGAAACCTCCAGGCCACCGTACTTGGCCTTTCATTTGTAGAACGCCGCACTGGAGATCCCGTGTTTGCGGCAGACACAGCAGTCGCCGCACCCGCCTCCTGCTCTCGCAAAATCCCGATGATCTGCTCTTCCGTGAACCGGCTTGGCTTCATGGTCCATCCCTTGCCAGGCGACGGACTCTACCCATTTTTGGAGGAATTTGCGGGGCTGAGACCAATGGGAGTCGACAGTGATGGCGATGCTCGAATGCTACGAACCTTCGCTTGGCGCATCCTTTCGCGCGCAGCCGACGCTTTTATGATTGTCGATGACCAGAACGCCGTCGGCGCGATGAAGCGTTTGGCCAATCCCGGGGACGGCAACCCAGCTGTCGTTGCAGGCGAAAGTGGCGGGGTTGGTTTGGCAAGATTGCTGAAAGTTGCTGCCGATCCGAGCTTGCGCGGCCAGATTGCTCTTGGACCCGACGCTCGGGTTTTCCTCATCAATACCGAGGATGCGACCGATCCTGGCGTTTACTAACAGCTCGTGGGTCAGTCTCCGGCACAGGTGGCGAGGAGAACTCTTGGACGTCTACACGCTCATGATCCGCGGCCCTTTCGGTGAACTCGTGACAAGTGACGCAAGCCAACGGAAGGCCAAGAACGAAGGCATCCAGCGATTGATCCTACGATTGAAATCCGCCGCGGTATTTCAGCCGCTAACGAGGCCCGGACGCACGTTTTCGGCATAAAGGACCTGGTTTTGCCGTCTTGCCCCAAGAGCAAACGCTATGACTTTGGCGCTTTGCAATCTAACCGCGTACGTCTCATCGCATGGTACAGCAGATTCATTTTCTTGTTGATCCGGCACACGGGATATGAGCCCTTTCATAGTTGCGTTACAGCTCTGCGAGTGATCTATCGATATGCGTGGACTCCTAATCGTTCTCACGGCTTTCGTGATCATGTTGGCGGCTCGCGGCCAGCACCAAAGTGCTTTCATCCCGCGACCGACCGCGCCGATGCCACTGGTCAACGTGCCCTAGCGTCATGCTGTCTGCTGTAAGCAACGTCATCCAATCCAGTATCTTGGGAATGGCTCGTGATGCTGCTCAGGCTGACGTTCCGATCTGTACCGCCGCGTTGGTGGCCAGCAGCTCCTCGGCGCCAGCCTGGAGGCAACAAGGTCATTCCGTTATCGCAGAACTGGCGCAGCGGCACCTGAGTCCCGCCGCACAGGCCCTCAAGGTGCTGATCGGGGACAGCTCTCTGGCCGCGATCTCGACATGACTACAAATTCACAGCAGAAGGAAAGAACACGTCGGTGGCATTTCGTTGATATCGATGTCGAGCGTTCGACTTATGACGCCGGAATCTATTGCAAGCACGTGGGCAGACAAGGCTCCTGCATCGTTAAAGGCCTACCGGCAGCCATCGCAGCCCTGAAAGACAAGTCGCGCTCCAAAGACAACAGGTTGCGGGCGCTAAAAAGCTCGTTGTGCATCTTGCCGGAGACTGGAGCAGCCGTTGCATGCGAGCGAACGGAGCGGCGATGAAGGCGACAACAAATTGTCTGTCGTGCTTCACGCCAAAGACTCCAATGGGACCGCACACAGCAGGCGATCAACGTTCCACGGCATGTGGGACGACTCTCTTGTGGACCTGCAGGCATATTCATGAGGAAGTTACGCGGACGCGATGGATGCCAATCCGTTGCCGACGGCAGACGCGGCTCTATATAATGAAGCACGCATTGCGGCTCGGGCCAACCTCGTCGACCAATCGCGTCAAGAAGCGCTTTCGGAGGTCGGGGACGTTGTCTGTGCAATCACGTCTGAGATTCAGCTTGCCGCCTTTAGAGCAAGCACTGTATCTACAAAACGAATGCCATAATTCCTTGCAGCCATTCCGCTCGCTAGAAACTGGGCCAGGAGAGCTGTCAGATAGAGTAGCGCTGTCTTGTAATTCTGCATCGCAACAATACCGGTTCCGCCAAAGACGATCAGAAGCATGAAAGCGATGCCGGCATAGTCGCGCGTCAGCAGAAAAAGGCGATGAACGTGTAGGACGCGCGGATCCTCCTCTACCGACTTGTAAAGCCTGTACCAAAGAGCATTCTGCTCGGTCGGAGTTGCTGGAAACGGTCCGACTTTCGTCTTCAGCGTCGTAACGTCGATCCGCGGATCGCGATGAAGATAGTAAGAGAACGCCCGACATCCGGGCAAAGGATCGTGCCAACGCCAAAACACCAGTCTGGCCTTCGTTTGAACATCGAGCACACCGTTGATCACGCTGATAAGCACGGCTCCCAGTCCAGCAGGTATGAGCGCCTGCCAATGCTTAAGCAGTTCCTCGTATTCGGCCGCTAGGAACTGGTCCGTCTTGAGCGCAAGGGCGAAGATTGCGAAATTGACAATGAGGATCGTCATCAATGGGGAAGTGTTTTGCTCCTTCAATTTCTCCTTCGACTCTTTTTTAATCATCGTTTGTGCTCATTTGGGTCGACTTGTTCCGGAAACGGCGCAGAACAAGCGAGAAACGTGCTCGCTGTCGTCCACAGACACGAACACCAGCGCGACCGGACTCTGGCTCCGCCGCTCTCTCAGGTGAACGCAACAAGGTCTCAGTCTTCCTGTTCGTCCGGATACGGCAGACAATCTGCGGCGCTGTAGTCATCGCGCTGCGGAGCATTCTTGGAGGTCCGCTTGTTGGATGCTTCGGTTGAGATGACATGTGCACCACGATGGTGCATAGCGCGGACAACGGATTTGCGGGGATGATCCTCATCGGCCTCGGCCGCGCTTATCACGGCGGTGAAGGTCGTCTTCCCGCCCTGTGCCGCCTTCTTTTCACCCAATAGTTGATCCAGCAAGTCGGTCGAAACGTTGTGGCGTCCACCGTGGTGAGGAACCTGAAATCGATCGATGCCAGGCAAGGTCAGTCCGGCCAACGGCGCATAATCGATGACTTCTTTGAGCCCAGTGCGTCCCGTATCGGCGGTGAGCAGGATTTTGCATCCATTGAGATAGGCATACTGAACGACGCTCATCTCATTTTCGTTGCTCGTCTCGCCCGCCGGAAAATATTCGTGGCCCCAAGCGGCTTTGGCAAGCGCGACCGCCTCTTTGGCCACACGAACAGCCGCGTCGCGTGCCATTTCGAGCAGCCCTTTCTCCTGGGGGGTCTTATCCGAGGAGAGAATCAGATCCAGAAAGCGCGAACGTGTCGGAGCCATCACCCGGAAAGCGCCAATCGTGCTACCCTGAAATGGCGCATAGATAGGGATATTCTTTCGTAAGGCGATCTCTTCGAGAGCGGCTAGATTCGAGTAAGCTTCCCTTAGCGCCTTCTCCAGTCCATCGGCTGTTGTGAAGCGCTTGAATCGAGGAAGAAGCTCAGCAGCAAAGACCCAAGGTCGCAGCATCCAGAGCACGCCGACCTCACAGTCTTCCAGGACTCGCTGGAGACCTCCGGCGTGGTCGCCGTCATTGTGGGTCGCAACAATATGGTCGATCCGTTTCGGACTCCCGTAGTACTTGTTCAGGAAATTGATGACCTTCTCGCCAGTCGACTGGTAACCTCCGTCGACCACGTGAATGAACGTCTGACCGTTCAACTCATAGCGGATGCAAATGGCATCACCGCTGCTCTTCGCTTCAACATCTAAAAAATCAATCTCGAAAAAGTCTGTCAATCTTCTTCCTCCAACGGCTTGGCGCGACAGGGCCAGAATTCGACTTGAGTACCCGGTGGTGCCGGACAGGAGCAGTGTCGCCAGCGCTTCTGCTTCCGCAACCAGAATAGCCTTGTCCGCCCTCCCGCAGCCCCACAACTCACACCAAGGACCTACGCCGACCCGGCAGACGCTGAGCCGCATCCTGCATCACAGCCCTGCTGCAGTGCGCGCCTTTTCATTCGTTCGAGCGCAGCTTATCTTCGTTAGGTTTTCGAGAATGCATTTTCCCTGCACTAATCATGGAGAACGACTTCCCGCTGGTGTGTTGATTCTACGCAGCAGGCCGGGTTGCTGCCTTGGAATATTTAAGCAGCCACATTTCCTGGTCAGTCAGCTTGGTGGTGTCTCCCGACGCCTCGATCTCCTTCAACTTCCAGATGCTTTCCTCGTTTCCCCTCTTGTAGCGGTCAAACAGCACGGAGACGCCGATAGGTGAGCCTGCTTTCGGGATGCCATCGATGGCGATCAATCCAGCTAGCGCTCTCGCTGTAAATGCGCTGCGGCTGAAGCCGAAAATGAAGATTTTCATCGCCATCGTTGTTGTTCTCGATGAGCCACTCGTACTCGGCTCAATTAAAAGTAGTTTTCGAGCGAATTGCCAACTTGATGGTCGAGAACGGCGTCGTTTTGCGGCAGGCTCAGGCTGACCATGGACCAATCCCCATCTGGGAACTCAAAGCCAACGGCTTGCATTTTGTCCGGATTTGGACTATGTCCAATTTTGACAAGGAACAGCCTATGTTAAGTAAACGTAACCCGAACCCGCTCGAGGCAGTAAAAGGCCCTCAGCGTCTTGATAAGACACGATTTGCTCCGGCTAACCGAAGGCGGCTCAGCGCCCCAGCTTTACGGACCTTCCTCGCTATCGCGGAGCTGTGGGGATTGACGGAAGATCAGCGCCTCCTGGTCCTGGGGTATCCATCCCGGTCTACATACCATAACTGGTGCAAGCAGGCGCGGGAGCACGGCGCTTTCACCCTTGATGTGGACGTTCTCACGCGCATTTCCGCGGTATTCGGTATCCACCAAGCGCTGGGGATCCTCTTTCCCCAGGAGCGGCTCGGCGTTGACTGGCTGCGGAGTCCACATAACGAGCTCGTCTTCGGTGGACATCCGCCGCTCCACCTCATCACCAATGGCTCCCAAGATGGGTTGCTCTCGGTGCGTCGTTTCCTCGACGGCGCACGTGGCGGCCTCTACATGCAGCCGAACACGATAGACGAGGCCTTCACGCCTTACGACGACAAGGAGATCGTCTTCCGGTGACGGACGTTTTCGCACCCTCGCCGCAGCCCGCCCATCGTCTAATCCCCTCACAATTTCCTCCCATCGGGCTGTTCGATACGGTCGCGACGGCGGCCGATCTTTCAGCGGTGATGGAGCTCGTCGGTTGGACGAACGACCGTCTGGTGGCCGAACGTATCGATCGGCTACCGCCGCGCGAATGGGTATATGGTGCACCCAACTCCAGCATCGTCATGGCAGCCTTTCTCCACGTCGCCCCCGGCGGAATGAGGTTCAACGGGCCGGAGCTCGGCGCCTGGTATGCGGCCGATGATATTCGCACGGCGGCTGCCGAGGTCGGTCATCACCTGCGTCGCGAAGCGGCTGCTCGCAACGTGGCCACGATGAGCCGGACCTACAGGGCATACACCGCCACGCTGCTCGGGGATTATCTCGACATCACAGGGCAGCAACTAGCACGCCCCGACGTGTATGCGAGCGAACGTTATGATGCTTCGCAGAAGCTTGGCGAGGATATTCGCGCGTCAGGTGGCGCGGGGCTGCTTTACGACAGCCTACGGCGTCGCACCGGTATCGACATCGTAGCACATAGACCGCGCAACATCGTAGATATCATGCAGACGGATCACTTCGAAATCACGGTCCAAGCGACAGCACGCATGATCGACGTGCGACAACTAATCTAAATGAGTAGTAAATCCGACCGAGTTTCCGCACTGCCTATGTCCCAAATTTGGCATGATCTAATGACGCAGTTAGTCCAATCAAGCCGAAGCGCGCAAGTTTTCGCAAGACGCGAAAATGCGATTCGGCACGCGAGGACCAGAAGCCCTCCGATCGAACACGCCCGCTGTATCCGGGGCCTGGCGTGGAGTTTTTATCATTGTTGCCTATCGTAAAGCTGATGATGCTGCCGGTGCGACCGACGGTCAATGGCATGACGATGGAATTCTTTGGCGTTCAAAAGCGCAAAGATATCGCCAGGTGCAACGAACCGGAGTTGACGCTTGCGGCGCAGAGCGGCAACGCGCCCGATCCACATCTCGTCGAATTCGTGCGTCTGCTGGCTCGCCATGCGGCACGGCGCTGGTACGATCAAGCCAACAAGGAGTCGAGGCGCTCCTGAATCTACCGGAGACCATCTCATGAAGGTTGCGCTTTACGCCCGCTAATCCGGTGACAACCAGCGCGACACGTCGATCGCGGACCAATTTCGCGTCTGCCGTGCCTATGTCGAGAATCAGGGTTGGCGAGTCGTTGAGCAATATTCCGACAACGCGATTTCCGGTGCGTCGCTTCTGCGTGCCGGCGTCCAAGCGCTTATTACCGACGCCTTGCGCGGGTGGTTTCAAGTGGTGCTGGCGGAGGCGATGGATCGTCTCTCACGAGATCAGCAAGACATCGATGGCCTATGCCAACGTAAAGATCGTCACTCTATCCGAGGGTGAGGTTACGCACCTGCACGTCGGCCTCAAGGGCACGATGAACGCCCTCTTCCTCAAGGACCTCGCCGACAAAACGCGCCGAGGCCAGCGCCGGACGCGTTGCGCTTGGCAAATCTGGTGGTGGCAACTCCTATGACTATGGTGTTGTGAGCAATTCAATGAAAGCGGCGAGCCAATACGTGGCGTATGGAATGATTAATTCTGAGGAAGCTGAGGTGGTTCGCCGTATCTTTCGCGACTATGTCGTTGGCAAGTCGGCGAAGCGGATCTCTGTTGAGCTAAATAGGGACGGCATCGCGGTGCCCGGCGGCGGCGATTGTGGCTTCAGTACCATCAGTGGCAACACCAAGCGTTGCAAGGGGATCTTGAACAACGAGATGTATATCGGCCGGATCGTTTGGAATCGACAGCGGTTCATCAAAGACCCCAAAACTGGCAAGCGTCAGGCGCATCCAAGCCCAGACGCCGAATGGATCAATCAAGAAGTAACAGAGTTGCGCATCGTGGATGATAGGCTCTGGAACGCCGCGAAGGATGTATGATGGGTTTGCTGCTTGGGCCAAAGACAATGCAGTTCGTGCGTGGGGAGAGAAAAACTTCGCCCTGGTCATGTCGCAAAGGGCTTCTCCAAGGAGAAGCACCGCACCGGCATGCGCTATCTCAGTGTTAGGCTCAAAAACGTTCCCAATGTGTCACGGCGCCACGGGGATGAGCCATCACGTCCGTCTGACGATTACGTCATTCCCGCGTGAGCGTGGCGGGTGTGAAGGCTTGGTGAAGGATTGCCCGCAGCCCTTCACGCCGGAATCGATAGCTATTTCATATAACTAGGTCAGCGTTTCTTGGTTCGAATCATATCAGGCGGCCTCGGCGAGCTTATAAGACCATGTGTGGATGACGGTGTGGCGTTGACATCGTCGGTACCGGCCATGATGCGCTCCTTGAGCTCATGTCTTGAGGCGACGCGGATGTGGCGCAGGGCCGAACGAGCGAACTTGGAGCAGAAGCCCTCGATGAGGTTGAGCCCCGAGCCGTGCTTTGGGCGTGAAGGTGAACTCGAAGCGCCCGCTTGGTCGGGTAGCGAACCAGGCTCTCGTTTCTCTCGAGATGTGCGCGGAATGATTGTCGAGGATCAACTTGATCGTGGTGCTCCTCGGATAAACGGCGTCAAGAAGTCTGAGGAGTTTGATGAACTCGCGCTGCGGTGGCGGTCTCTGACGAGAGTGTGGACCTGCTGGTGAGCAGATCAATCCCGGCCAACAGGCTGAGCGTACCGTTTGTACGCGTGGTCGCGCAAAGCTGGCGTGGATGCCGGGTTCGGGCGGCAAATCCGGCGCCGTCGTTGCGATGGCCTGGATTCCCGGCTTTTCGTCGCACGACACGATCGTCACCAGCTTTCTCCGTCTCTTCGACTTGGCAGGGGCTTTTTTCAGGACTACGACTTCGCGATAGACGGCACAGGATCGCGGTGAAGGTCACGCTTGGCCCCAAGGGCCGCAACGTCGTGCTCGACAAGTCGTTCGGCGCGCCCCGCATCACCAAGGACGGCGTCACCGTCGCCAAGGAGATCGAGCTCGAGGACAAGTTCGAGAACATGGGCGCCCAGATGGTGCGCGAAGTCGCCTCCAAGTCCGCTGACGCGGCCGGCGACGGCACCACCACGGCCACCGTTCTGGCGGCTGCGATCGTTCGTGAAGGCGCCAAGTCGGTTGCCGCCGGCATGAACCCGATGGACCTCAAGCGGGGCATCGACCTGGCAGTGGAAGCCGTGGTCGCCGACCTCGTCAAGAACTCCAAGAAGGTCACCTCGAACGACGAGATCGCCCAGGTCGGCACCATCTCCGCCAACGGCGATGCCGAAATCGGCAAGTTCCTCTCAGACGCCATGAAGAAGGTCGGCAACGAGGGTGTCATCACCGTCGAGGAAGCCAAGTCGCTCGAGACCGAGCTCGACGTCGTCGAGGGCATGCAGTTCGACCGCGGCTACATCTCGCCCTACTTCGTCACCAACGCCGACAAGATGCGCGTTGAGATGGACGACGCCTACATCCTCATCAACGAGAAGAAGCTCTCCTCGCTGAACGAGCTGCTGCCGCTGCTCGAGGCCGTGGTGCAGACCGGCAAGCCGCTGGTCATCGTCGCCGAGGACGTCGAAGGCGAGGCTTTGGCCACGCTCGTCGTGAACCGTCTGCGCGGTGGTCTGAAAGGTCGCGGCCGTCAAGGCTCCGGGCTTCGGCGATCGCCGCAAGGCCATGCTGCAGGACATCGCGGTCCTGACCGGCGGCCAGGCGATCTCGGAAGATCTCGGCATCAAGCTCGAGAACGTCACGCTCAACATGCTCGGTCGCGCCAAGAAGGTGATGATCGACAAGGAGAATACCACGATCGTCAACGGCGCCGGCAAGAAGGCCGACATCGAGGCGCGCGTGGCCCAGATCAAGGCGCAGATCGAGGAAACCACCTCGGACTACGACCGTGAGAAGCTCCAGGAGCGTCTCGCCAAGCTCGCTGGCGGCGTCGCGGTGATCCGAGTCGGCGGCGCGACCGAGGTCGAGGTGAAGGAGCGCAAGGATCGCGTTGATGACGCGATGCATGCGACCCGCGCGGCTGTCGAGGAAGGCATCGTCCCGGGCGGCGGCGTCGCCCTGCTCCGTGCTTCCGAGCAGCTCAAGGGCCTGCGCACCAAGAACGACGACCAGAAGACCGGCGTCGAGATCGTGCGCAAGGCGCTCTCGGCTCCCGCTCGCCAGATCGCGATCAACGCCGGTGAAGACGGCTCCGTGATCGTCGGCAAGGTCCTTGAGAACAAGTCGTACGCCTACGGCTTCGACTCCCAGACCGGCGAATATGGCGACCTCGTCAAGAAGGGCATCATCGACCCGACCAAGGTGGTCCGTACCGCGATCCAGAACGCAGCCTCGGTTGCGGCGCTGCTGATCACCACGGAAGCCATGGTCGCCGAGCTGCCCAAGAAGGGCGGCGCCGGCCCCGCGATGCCTCCGGGCGGCGGCATGGGCGGCATGGACTTCTGAGCCAACTTTTTCTGAAGTGAGATCCCCGGCAGAAGAATGCCGGGGTCTTTTTTTTGCTTGCGCTTTTTAAGTTCGTTATTCTGATCTCGCGGAATGCGCTCTGCGGAAATGACGATCAGCAGTTGCTCAAGCCATGTAGACGTTCTGCTTAAGATTTCGCGAGTCTGCTGGTAGACATGTCACCGGGAGGCGAGCGGGTGGTCGCCGTTTAGCACAGTCTTTCCCTGCTGCCTCAACATCGGCGGCTGGTCAAAGTGAAAACCTGAGAACGGGCGGTCGCGGTAGCCCAACCATTGGCGCTACTGACTTAAATAGCATCGGTTCCCGCGCTTAGCTGTAAACGGATGCGCGGCTAGTACCTCGGCACAGTGATGACTCGTTGGGCGTGATGGGATAGGTGCGGCTCATTTTGGCGCGGGCTTTTTCGGTTGTGAACATGCATTTGATGCGTGCACCGGAATCTGACACATGCAATCGACAAAGGGGAGCTCGAGCAATGCATCGGACGCGTTTCGGCGCTGGTCTCAGCCGATCTTGGCATCACCATTCCACGCATCCCCGCCCAACTCGATCAGCGCTTATCCGAGTCGCAATTTAGGGTGGATGTCGAGGGAGTCCCAGTTGAAGCGGATTTCGTTGACCCGGCGCAGCTCATGCTTAACGATGACGTGGCGAACATTGAATTGAGCGGTATCCCGTTTCGGCAGGAGCCGGACACAAACCGGATCTGGATCGAACAAGAGCATGAGAGCCGGTCCCGGAAATCTGCACAGGACGCTAAGTGGAGTTTCTGCCTGACGGCGGGCACGATAGGCCCCGCGAATCAGGAGAGACCATGAGCAGACGACCCCGCCGGAACCACTCACCGGCCTT
>NZ_JARWCR020000115.1:0-14154 GCF_029846695.2 Bradyrhizobium nivariense
CGGACGCCCAGAACCACATCGCGCATATCACGCTGGCCGGCGACTACACCCATTCCACGTTCAATCTCTCAAGCGATGGAAACGGGGGCACCCTCGTCATCGATCCGCCCGCCGACGGGTTTAACTTTGCCCATCTCTCGGCGCCGCAAACGACTGCCGCTCCAGCGATTGTCCGGATTGGAAGCGCCGGCGACGGGTTCGTGTTCGGCCAATCTGGGACGCCCGCCAGCCACCCGGAAATCGGATCCAACAACTCGTATGGATACCACGCTTCTACCGAAGCGCTACATCAGGCTGGACTCGATTTCGATGCCAGCGCGCATCTTGCCGCCGAGCATGCACATTCGGTTGCGCTTCATGCATTCTCGGCGGAGGGATATCTGTTACATGCCTAGAGAGGCTGGCATGCGACGGGTTTCCACGCCTCGTCGCCGAGCGAATTTCTCCCGCGTTTTGGTGTCGCTGTGGTCATCGAGCGGGGATCGAGGTGATCTGCAGACGCTGTGGCGCTAGCGCCCGCCCATCGATGCGGTTATGTCAACCTGGTTCTCGGAACTAATGCATCCGCGGCAGATGAGCAGTTTTCTGGCGATCTTCGCTTCCCGGTCAGCCTCGATTTCGTCGTGGACCACCCACCACGCAGCTGAATAGGGACGCAACTCAGCTAAGACCGCTTCTCGTTGCAGGTTGGAATCCTGCGCCAGTGTGCTCGACTGTCTCGAAACTCGGTGCGATCGAGGCCGGTTAGGATTTTGCCCCAGACCGTCCCACGCGTATTGATACCGCAACGGCGAGGCGCCGGTGGCTGGCTTGGCCGAACCTTGAGCCGATGTCCAAGTGGGCTGCGAAGCGCAGCTCCCGAGTGCGACGGACAAGAGCAGGAGAAGCAATGTGCGAATGGCCATGATCGCGTACCGAAACCTGCGCCGTGCGCATCACGAGATCCGCGTCGATGAGTTTCGCGCGATATGGTTAACAATTGATTAGAATCGTCTTCGCTTGCCGGTGGGGTACTCTTTGATGAAGCGAAGCAGCTCGCGTTCGTCGAGGGTTCGACGGCGAGCCTTGGCAAGGCGCTTAATCCGCTTCAGTGCATCTTCACTTCAGGCCGTTCAAGAAACGCCCTCAGTCCGAACCGGGATGCAGGCGTCAAGTCCCCATCGAGATGGGAGAGGGATTGCATCAGCTCATCGGGATCGATGATTGCGAGCGAACCTTCTGTCACGACGATTTGGTCCGCGGGAATCCCTGTCACCAGAAATACGTGTCCCCGGACGATGTCGCCTCCAACAACCTCGCCGCATCCGTCGAGGGTTGTCAGAAACCCGAACCTTTCGGGTGCAACCAGATAAGTGATTTCCTCGTGCAATTCGCGAGCGATGCACGCCAGGTATGTCTCGCCCGGCTCGCGGTGGCCTCCGAACAAGGAAAGCCTTCCGGGATAAACGATGTCCGGGATGTCGTCGCGGCGCTGGAACAGATAACGGCCGGTGGTGTCAAGGACAACTGCAAGTGCGATGTGACGATCCGGCATTACGTAGCGTACCTTCGAAATGTGACAGGTTAAGCATAACGGTCAGTCCCAAGCAGGGCCAGATGATTTGCCTAACGAAGATGTGTATGTCTCTTGAATGGATCGCAGGTAACAGCTTTGATAGCCATTCCTGCAAAAGCGGCCGGCTTACAGGCTGAATGTGTGTTGAAGCAGAGATATCACCGCCGCCCGGGACGTGGGCATTGATGAGCAAAGTCGCCTAGAATTGGATGGTTTCGCGATCTTTGAGTTGTGCGGGACATTATTCGATTTGAATTTGATAAACAAAATCAGTAAATTAGCAGACGAAGTCGCGATGACCAAAACTCGCTTCAGAAACGCTGTAATTTGAGCATCAATCGACGTTGTTCCGACCGGTCCATGGCCCTATCCTTGGGACCGGCGGATAGGGGTTGCAATGACCAGTCTCGAACCACGACAGGATTATCGGGTAATTCTTCGACCGCAAGTTGAAGACCACCGGGCGGCCGAAAAGGACATCGAGCAATCCGATGGCCTGGAGCTATTCGTCCTTCGTGCGCTTCGTCGATATTGGTTAATCTCCGCGACAGTTTTCGTTTTAGGCATTCTTTCTGCACTGTTGCTGCATGCCTTGCTTGATACCAAATACGAGGCGACGGCGTCCCTCCTCATCGACAACGGCAAGCAAAGCGAAGCCAATCAGGGCTTTGATTCGGTCTTCGTAAACTCGCAGATTGAGTTGCTAAACAGCGAATTTGTCATCAGGTCGGCCATCCAAAATGTCGGCGACGGCAAGTTGTACCCGAAGAGCCCGGACAGGGAGTTTTCGCAGCTGCTAACCTATCTGGGCGTGGCCCAGAAAAAGATGAACAACCAGGACCGCGCATACAAGTCGGCGGCTCGCGCATTGAAGGTGCAACTCGAACCGCGGACCAGCATGATCCGGGTTTCTTTTCGGCATGAGGATCCACGCCTCGCCGCATCTTTTGTGAATGCACTCACGGATAGCTATCTGGGCAAATACAGGGCTCTTTACACCCAGGCTGGGGCGGCTGATTTCCTCCGTGGAGAGGTGGACCAACTTCAGCGCAAGGTAGCCACAGCGGCCGGGGTCTTGGGGGCCTTTATGACCGCAAATGGCACTTACGCAATCGATGAGCAGAAAAAACTCTTGCTTACCCGCCAGAGCGACCTCGCCAAGTCGGTGGCAACGGTGCGAACCGAACTGGCGCAGAGGCAGGAGGAACTGAGGGTTGTCGAGGAGCAGATCAGCCAGCTGAGGCCAAACGCCGCTCGCGCTTCGCAGGCTCGCGATCCGTCAAAGCCGGCGCCAGAGGCGGCAATTCCCTTACCCTACAACAGAAATCTGTTTGGCGACGATCCTCCGTTGCTGCTTGTGAAGCTTTATCAAGAATCCACGCAGCAGTTTCTGACCCTGAAGATGACGATCGCAGGGCTGCGCGCCGCAGAGTCGGCTCATACGGCCGAGCTGGACAACGTGGCAAAGGATCTTGTGACGCTGGCTCGCCTTGAGGCCGAAACCAATCGCCTCAAGAGGCAGCTCAGCTCGGCAGAGCAAGAGCTTGCGGAAATCACCTCGCGCGCGGGTGAAAAGCGGATTGCAGCGGCAATGACGGAGAACAATCTTTCGGCCATCAAGATCGCGCAGTCTGCGTCCGTCCCATTTGAAACCGCAGGGCGCAGCGTATGGCTGTTTCTGGCAATTGGTTCTTTTTTGTCCGCCCTGACTGCGGTTGGAGTGGCTTGCGCGTTGCAGCTGATCTCAGCCTATCGAAATCCGCCGACATACGTTGCTGCAAGCTTCCTGCGTACGGTCCGTTTCTACATGTTCTTTCCGAGCTAGAGAACATCTCCGACGACAACGGTTGGAGGAGTTTCGCTTTGTCTGGTTAGATCAATTCAGTGTGCGGCCTTGTCGCCCAGAACCGATATGGATTGCCGAATGGTTTGCGGACTGAGCCAGCCCAAGCGTCTGATCTCGGGGACATAGATCGACAATCCCCGCCAGGACAGGAGGAAGAGTACGAACTCGGCCAGGACGGTCGCGTAGGCGGCGCCCAACGCGCCAAGGGCTGGAACGAAAATGCAGGACGCGGCGATCGCCGTAAAGGCTGCGAGACCAAGGTATATGACTCGCGGTATCGTCTGCGGTTCAGTTACGAGCAGCGAACTGTAAGCGCTTTGCAGGAACCTTGTCGGAATTCCAATGCTCATCACCAGCAGAAGGTCGACAGACGGAACGTATCTCGATCCGAACATCCAGGGAATCAGCCTGCTAGCGGTGGCCATGAGGATGGCCATTGCGAGGATGCCAACCGAGGCCATCAGCAGGGCTGATACATAGAATGCGGCCGCGAATTTTGCGCGGTCATGGTGGCCCCAGTGGAAGATCCTTTCAGCGATGAACTTGGAGTAGAAGACGGAGGGAAACATCATCGCCGCAGAGACAATGAGAAACGCGATGTTGTATTGAGCGGTCTCGGTCCCGCCCCGGATGTACTCCAGAACCACAATCGGCCCCTGGAAGAATATGAGATAGATCGCGCCGAACAACAGAAAGGGGCCAGCCGAGCGGGCTGTCTCCAGCACCGAGGGATGGGGGTGCCGATAGCTCTTTAGAAGTCGCCCCCATGATCGCGCCGGAACCGCAACCAGACTCCAGATCACGGCGATCGCTCCCATCATTCCAAATCCCACGAGCACTGCCCGCAGGCTTGAAATGGTGAATGCTTTGAGGCAGAGGGCGACCACTGCGCGCCCAAGCTGGGTTATGATCTGCCAAAAGGCGACCTGACCGGCGCTCCGCTCGATCTGATAGCGAACCGACGACAGTTCTACGGCCAATTGTCCCAACAGGATCGGAACCGAGGCCGCCAGTAACAGCAATCGTTCGGAAGCGGGAAATTTTGCGACCGTCAGCGCATACGCCACGAGGCCGACGATACCAAGGCCGGTGAGAAGTGCCACAAGTTGCGCGGCGGGAAAGTACCAGCGAACAGCTTCTTCCTTTTCCCTGCCAACCACTTGCAGTAGAAACCAGTTCATTCCTCCCATGCCGATCAATGCTAAAAGGTTTACGATCGACGACAGGGCGGCAATCGTACCGAGAGCCTCCAGATCCATAGATCGGGCCAATGTCAGTTGCGCAATAAAGTTGAATAAGGCTGCAAGGAATGTCCCGGAATACAACAGCGTTAGCGCGCCTATCGCCCGCTTGATGAATGCGTTGCGGATCATCCCACCTGTCCTTTTCGTGCCACCGCTTGTCGCTGGCATGCAATCCGTTATCAAATCTATGGGGCGAATGCCCAGCGTATTGCGATCAGAGGTTAATCCATGACGAGGCGCTCGATACTCTTCGTGACTGACGAACTCTTCCTTCCCTTACCGTCCAAGAATGCGTCGGGTTGGCTGTATTACACCATAGTCGAGACCTACAAAAAGCGAGGCTGGAAGGTCTATTGCGTTTCGTTCTTCCGGGACCCGCAGCTGGCGGGATCGAGCGAAGTGAACTCGGCCTATAAGGAACAATTTTCGGATTTTCTCCTATTGCCTGGCTGGAATCGCGGGGGGCATCCGCTTGGTGCGATCGGTCAGGTCTGGAGAGAGGTGCTGCGGGCGCTGACCGGCAATGTCCTGTCGTCCCACCCATTTCTGTTCACCAACAGCGTCGGAAACTCGCGAAGGATCGCCAGGAGGTTGAACGCGTGGCAGGTCGACGTGATTTATCTCGCCAAGCCGCAATCGGTTCAATTGCTCGGTCGGGTCCTACCTCAATTGTCCAATAGCCGAAAACCGCTCGTGGTAATGAGTGCTCACGATGATTTTGTCAACCGAGCGATTGCCTACCGTGAGACGTATCAGAGATTGTTTGATGCGCTGAATTTGCCGCTGATCCTGCGCGATCATGCAAATGCCTGGATAAGGCATTACCTTGAGCGAATTGACGTTGCACGTTCGCGGCAGGCTGAAACGGAAATATTCGACGCTTGCCATTTGGTGCGCGTGGAGTCCGGGGATGAATTTGCTAATTACTCAGCCATAAACCAATCGACGGCGAAGCTCTCTCACAAGCCATTTTCCTATGCCGCTCCCGTTCAACGAGCCCACGAGACATCCGCTCAAGCGTTCGATGCCGGCTTCATTGGCTCAAATGACGTGATGAATCTCGATGCCGTCTTGTACTTACGGGACGTGATACTGCCGATCATCCGGAAGTCGGTGCCGGAGTTTCGTATGCTGGTTGCCGGGGGCATCTCGAGTAAGGTAGGGCCGCTCGTCGAGGGGGTGACCAATATCACTGTATGGGACCGTCTGGACAATGTATCGAAATTCTACAGCGCCATTCGCGTTGCCGCGGTGCCCCTTCGCGCGGGCACCGGCGTCAGCATCAAGGTGCTGGAGGCGTTAGCATTCGGAAAGAGGATCGTCAGCACTCCTGTCGGCGTCCGCGGACTGCCGAACAAGCTGCTGGCTGATGCGATCGTGACCAGCGATCCCAACGAGTTTGCGCAAGCCTTGTTGTGGGAGCGGACCCAGCCTGGCATGCCGCGCGGCGAGCTTGCCATCGATGGTTGAGTTCGACACGACGAAACCGCACTCGTTCATGGCGAACGCTCGGCTGAGCGAGGTGCTATTTGCTTCAGCCCTGGTGTGCTATCTCCTGATCGCTGCGGACATCGTGCCCGGCGTGACTGGTCTTCAGGCTGAGTACGAGCCCGGCTATCTCGATGTTGTAAACATTGACAAGGCTGGGGATGTCATACGGCAGGCGCTGCTTGCCCCGTTCTTTCTTGGTTCGGTCTATCTGCTGGCACGCGCGAGGCTGAAGGAGAATCTAAGACGGTTGGGATGGCCGGCCGCAATTGTGATCGCAATCTGCTTCCTGTCCGCCGCCTGGTCGTCAGATCCCATGGCGACCCTCAGAAAGGCGCTTGGGCTGTTCGGGACGTTCTCGGTGGGAACGTATGTGGCCAGCCGGTTGAGTTCGTACCGTTTTGCCAAGCTGGTGCAGATCGCAGTGATCGTTGCCCTGGCGGGTTCGTTCATATGGTTGCTCATCGCCCCGGACAAGGCTCTGGACACCAACGGCCAACTTCGCGGGCTCTTCAATCACAAGAATATCCTGGGCCAATTTGCCGGCGCTGGCTATCTCGCATTTCTTTCGCTCGCCGTCAGGGAAACGGGTCGTCGCCGGCTTGTTCAGCTTGGCGGTGCCGGGGCATGTGTTCTATCGTTGTTTCTGGCGAGCTCCGCAACGCCGCTGATTGCCATCGGATTCGTGACCGCTTGGGCCTATGCCAGATCCCGTTTGGGATTGCGGCCGCGGGAATTGGTCGTGCTTACCGTGGTAATCAGCGTCGGCGGCGTTCTGTTTCTGGTCGCGGCGCCCGATGCCTTTACCTCTATCATCGGTAGGGACGTGACGCTGTCCGGACGAACCAACATCTGGCAGTTTGCGCTTGAGATGGCGACGGAGAAGCCGCTGCTGGGATACGGTTATGGTATATTCTGGCTGGGGCCAAATTCCCCCGGATCACTGTTCTGGGACAAGACCCTACAGTTCGAATTGAGCGCCCATAACGGCTACTTGCAGTGTCTTCTCGACCTCGGGATGGTGGGGCTCTCGGCCACCCTCGTTACAGTGTTCAAGCCCCTTCTCGGGGCACAAACATCATCAGGCGTCAAGCGGCCTTACATTGATCGCCCCGAAAACTTCTCGGAGTGGTTTTTGATTTTCTTTCTGATTCTCAACGTGGCAGAAATCCGCTTCTTCGATCCAACCTCAGTCGTGACGTTCGTGTTCGCCTATATCTCCGCGCACCAGAGAGGGCGGATTGGGGATCGCCATGTCCGAGAAGGCCCCTCTGTTACCGATTAGGAGCCTCGCACTCCCCGTTTGGAATCGCGCCAAAGATCAGGCCAATCCGTTCGACCCGCGCGGCTGGCCCGTCGCACCTCATAGCAGATTGTGAAATATTGCCCACATTTTCACTGTTCACTCACTAGTTTATGATAAAAAACAAGCATAAGTTGGGCCGGTTAAGTCGTATCTTTGGCTACTATTTGGCAGCCAATGGTGTTGGTCCGCGATTGGAACTACTTTTTTATCGAGTATTGAAAGGCGGTGCCGCTTGCGCATTGGAGTATTTATTGAATTGTTCGCTCCCAGCGTGGGTGGACAGGAATTATTCTTTGAAGGGCTTTCCCGACAACTCGCCAAGAATGGGCACACGATCGATGTCCATTGCATCGGGCATATGTCCGATTTGGCGGCCGTCGAGAACATGGACGGGATAACGATTTTTCGGCACCCGATGGATGTATCTTACAAGTCCCCGCGCTTCAAAATGATGAAGCGGGCTTGGCCGACGATCATCAAATATGCGCTGCACGTTCGTCGAGTCGCCAGCGAATCGAAATACGATGTGCTCTTGTTGAATCAGTGGCCGCTTTTGCATGCGGTCACGATCCCAAAATCGCAGCGCGCCAAGGCCGTGATGCATTGGTGCGAAATTCGCACCGGGCTGTTCCACCGAACCATTCAAGCCCTCCTGCCGCGGTTCGTAGCCAGAAACGTGGCGGTGAGTGACGCTGTCGGCCAAGCGATCCAGCAATTCAGCGTTGGTCCGGTGCATACGCTCCCCAGTGGAATTGATATCGAGCTTTATCGCTCGCTTCCTCGGAGTAAGCGCTCGGGAATCTGCTATCTCGGCAGGATGGCGCCCCACAAGAACGTTCCATTGCTGATCGACGCCTTTGAGTTGCTGAAGGATCAGGGCTACGTCGGTTCGCTTACCCTGGCGGGCGATGGGCCCGCTTTTGACGTCATCAGGGAGCGGGCCAGAATTTCCCGATACGCGTCCGACATCGTCCTGCCTGGCCTGATCTCGGACAGCGACAAGATCGAACTCTTGTCGAAATCCGAAGCTCTTGTCATCTCGAGTCTGCGGGAAGGCTTTCCGAGAGTTGTCGCCGAGGCGATGGCCAGCGGCCTTCCAGTCGTTACATGCGAGTATGAAATGAACGGCACAAAGGAAGTCGTGCGCTCTTATGATTGCGGGGTAGTGACGCTTTCGGCTCCGGACCATCTTGCTCAAGGCGTGCGTGACGTGATCGCAGGCTGGGACCACTACTCGGGGACAGGCCGTTCGGCGGCAAAGGCGCTCGACTGGACTTTGATAGCGGACACGTTTGAGCAATTGGTTGCTCCGGCCCTCGACGATCGACCTCTGTCCCTTTCCGGCCGTTTCAGCGAAGCCAGTGCCGTATGAAGCGGAGAATTGTGGTTGCGGGCGGTGCCGGCTTCGTCGGGCGCCAGCTAGTTCGAAAGTTGCGGGATCGGCACGAGGTTTGCGTCGTAGATGCGCTGAAGTTCGGGAATCGCTTCAGCGAGAGTGAGAGTGCCAATATTGTGCTGGAGAAGGTCGATATTCGGGATTGGCGCTCGGTCTCGGATGTCATGGAACGATTTCGTCCCGAAATCCTCATCAATCTCGCGGCAATTCACTTCATCCCTGAGTGTGAACGCGACCCCGTGCATGCCGAGGAGGTCAATGTCCTCGGAACGATGAACCTCTTGCGCGCATGTCCGGCCGGCGCGCGCTTTGTTTTCGCCAGCAGCGGCGCGGTCTATCAACCGGACAATGCGCCTCACGATGAGGCCAGCTCGGCAGTTGAGCCAGCCGACGTCTACGGCATGACGAAATTGCACGCCGAGCATTATGTGCGATACTTCGCCAAGCAGAGAGGGCTCCAAGGAGCCATTGTCAGGCTTTTCAACGTGGTTGGGCCGGGGGAAACCAGCCCGCATATTTTGCCCGAAATCGTCTACCAGCTGAAGGCGGGGAAGACCAGGATCAGGCTCGGGAATGTCTGGCCCCAGCGCGACTACATCCACGTCGACGACGCGGCGGAGGGGTTCGGACAGGTTGCGCTGTATGGCGACATTCCCGCAGGCGAAACGAAACTGGTCAATTTGGGCACCGGCAAGCAATATTCGGTGTCGATGATCCTGGATGAACTTCGGTCGCTCACGGCGCTTCCAATTGAAGTCGAGCATGATGCATCGCGCGCCCGGGCGGTTGACCGGCCATTTCTGCAAGCGAGCATCGCCAGGATTCAAGCCGATTTCGGCTGGTCCCCAAGGATGAACATCACCACGGCGCTAGCGGATCTTTGGAAAAATCCCGATCTCGCGCCCAATCTCGTTGAACAGTTGCGCAATCGCTAAATGCAGATTGCGTTTTCAGCGCGGGCGACGGAGGCGACTTTCCGAAATGGCATTCTCGTAGATGCGCAGGTGCGCCGTGACCTGGCTTTCGATCGTGAATGCTGTTGACGCAAACGACGCTGCCCTCGCAGCGAGCGATTGCGCCAGTTGAGGGGAGTCAAGGAGCGACGAGATATGTTCTGCAAATTCTGCAGGGACCAGCGGGTCGGCAAGCAGGCCGGTCTCGCCGTGGTGTATAAGTTCCTGGTTGCCAGGGATTCTTGATGCGACGACCGGCACCCCCATTTTCATCGCCTCGACCACCGAAACCGGAACGCCCTCCCAGAGCGAGGGCAGTACAAAGATACGCGCTCTCGACATCAACTCGAGCGCGTCAGCCCGAGATTTCGGACCGGCCATGGTAATCTGGGATTCGACCCCAAGGCTCTTACAACTTTCGCGCACAGATGCCCCCAGCTCACCGCCGCCGACGATTAGCATCGTCGTGTGTGGCCTCTTCATTGCCGCTAGAATCGCCGGCAGCGCGAGCGGATTCTTCTGGGGATGCAGGCGTCCCACAAAGACGATGTCGAATTCGGGTTGCGGGGAGATTGTGCATCCCGCCGGCAGTTCAACGCCGTTATAGACCTGGCTCCACCGCTGGGGATCATCGATCAGTCCTTCCTTATGAGCGAAAGCCTCGTCCGCCTTTCCGACAAGGATAATCCGGTCCGCGCGGCCGATGCACAGCTTCTCCATCAGCTTGAAGAACTGTCGGCTGCCGGTACCTTTTCGGTCATAGTGGAAGCCATGAATCGTGTAGGCGAGGGCTGGACGCTTGCTCCGAGGCAGAAGAGATACGGGCAGCGCCGACCTTGCGCCATGGGCGTGAACGACATCCGGCGCTTCGCGCTCGAGCAACTCCGATATCTCCCGCGATATCCTGATGACGTTTTTCCGGCGGCTGAAATCGAGGCCAAACGTCGTCCACCCCTTTGCGTTGGCGCGGTCGAAAAAGTAACTTCCGGTCTGCGTTATAACGGCAGTTTCAACGCCCCTTGCTGCCATCCCGGCGCACAATGTTTCTACGACGACTGGGCCTCCTCCGGGATTTCCGTCGGCCATAATATGAACTACGCGCATTCGTCCAGACCAGTGTTGGTCGCTCATCGAGTTCGGAGAAACTCGATCGAATATATGATACACATAGAACAACGGGATGCTCGATGGAAGCGACGATGAATGGCGGGAACGGCAGGCAAGTCCTGGGATTGGCGAAGCGGGTGGCGAGGTTCGTCGTTTTGCTCGTGGTGCTTGGCTTCCCATCGGTCTGCCGGTGCGGTCCTCTGCAGAAGGGTATCAACGCTGGCGATCTTCTCTTTATGCCACAGTGGGAGCTCCGATCCCGGTTTGCAGAGTTCAGGGATGTTGGCGTCAAATGGCTGAGAGTGGAGTTTGACTGGAATCGCATCCAGCCGGATAGCCAGGATACGTACAATATCCAGCAGCATGACCGGATTATCGCTCTGGCCCGCGAGTTCAATATTTCCGTCCTGGGCCTGATCTATTTCTGTCCCGCATGGGCGAACGGCGGACACAAGCCGCCGGCATATCCTCCGGCCGATCCAAGTGCGTTCGGCCGGTTCGCTGCATACTTGGCGACAAGGTACGCATCTGCCGGTGTTCGCCATTGGGAGATATGGAATGAGCCGAATCTTGGTGGCAGCTGGGCGCCGGCTCCGTCACCCCCACAGTATGTTGCGCTGCTTAAGGCTGCCTACGAAGCCATCAAGGAGGTCGACAGCGGCGCCACCGTCGTATCAGGAGGCCTGGCGCAGCCAAATAACACCGGCACAACCATGCGCGCTGCAGAATTCCTGGATGCGCTTTACAGGAACGGGGCGCGACCGTTCTTCGATGCGGTCGGCAATCATCCATATACGTCTCCGAGCCCCCCTGATCGGGCAAACGGAAATTCCTGGCAGCAGATGGAAAGCTCGGAGGGTCTGCGGGGGATCATGGCCAGGTACCAGGATCAGGCGAAGTTCATATGGGTGACGGAGTATGGTGCTCCGACCGACGGGGAGGCAAACACGGTCATTTCGGAGACGGCCCAGATCCAGCTTCTCAAATCGGCCTTCGGACTCGCGTCGGAAAAGTCGAATTTCGGACCGATTTTCTGGTACAATTTCAGAGATTGGTGTCCGAAGGGCAAGACTGATCCCGATTGCTACTATGGACTTCTGAGATTCGACAATTCTCGAAAGCCCTCATACGCAGCATTCATCGATTTGCACTGACGGACCGAGATCACAGATTCCTCGGGCGTCGCAGAATCAGCGTGAAATATCGGTAAATGCCCTATTGCCGGCTGCACTGTTTTGCGGCAGCTGGAAATCCATACGAGTCTCGTTGGCGAGCGCGCACAGCGCTTGGTCGATTTGGCAACACATGAAGATCCGTAGTTGCACGGGGGCGGGACCGCTCGTTCGTGAGATGCAGCCTCAACGTTCGCCAATCTTAAGGCATCATTATCGCTACCAGCTCGACCTTGATCTTCCTTCTTCGATAAAAACGAGAGTCACCCGTTCAATCGATTGCAATGCTTGTCGCGTAGTCTGTAACTCGATACGACCGCCATCCGGTCGTCGTTGCAGGGCTTATAATGACGACCGCCATATCAAATGTGACAGCGATCGACACCGCCAAGTTTGTGCAGTCTATCGGCGTAAATACTCATCTTGGCAACTGGACGGTGTATGAGAATATTGGCCTGGTTGAGAGTTCACTCGCGTACCTTGGAGTGACGACCGTCCGCGACGGCAGCATGTTCTCGACGGCGCACGCTCAGGCGGCGTATTCACAACTGGCGAGTGACGGAATCAAGTTTGACTTTTTCACTCCGCCAGGAACCAACCTCTCGACATTCATCAAACAGCTGGACGCATTTGTCGCAGCTCATCCGAACGGGCTGTTCGCGATCGAAGGCCCCAATGAGGTGGATATCCAGACCTTTTCGTACAATGGCAGTTCGTCATTATCCAGCGCGGCTGCATTCCAGAAAGCACTTTTTGCAGCCGTTCAGGCCGATGCAAACCTGGCGGACGTGCCGGTTTACAATCTCACGCTATCTCAGCCGAACAGCGCCAACTATAGCCAGGTAGGAAATCTCTCGTCGTCGGCCGACTACGCCAATATTCATGCCTACGTCTGGTCGGGGGCCACCCCGAACCAGGTCCTGCTGAACGACATGAAGATTGCACAATGGGACGCGTCCGGATTGCCCGTCATCTTCACGGAAACGGGCTACGACACGATGACGAGCGATCCCATGAGCGGGGTCGATCAGACGGTCCAGGCGAAGTACACGCTCGATACCTTGATGGATGCGTTCAAGGACGGCGTCGCGCAAACCTTCCTGTATGAACTCTTCGATGAGGCATCTGATCCTAACTTTACGAACAAGGAAGCTCATTTCGGCCTGTTCAACAATGATGGCAGTCCAAAGCTTGTCGCGACCGCAATACACAATCTCACGACGATTTTGAGCGATACCAACGGCTCGCAGCCATTCACACCCGGCAGCCTAGCGTATAGTCTGGACAACATGCCATCGAGCGCCTCCCAGATGCTACTGGAGAAGCACAATGGCACCTTTGATCTTGTGGTGTGGGATGAGCATGTCATCTGGGATCCGAACCTTAAAAAGGAGATCGCGTCTCCGACCAGTGATGTGACGGTCAATCTCGGAAAGTCCTATGGGGTGATTTACGTCTACGACCCGCTCGTCGGGACCAGTCCCATCGCGACCTACACGAACGTCTCGCAGCTGCATGTCACGTTGACTGATCATCCACTTGTCATTCAGGTTGGCGATGGAAGTGTGACGTCGGGCCCTTCTTCGGCGGGTTCGGTCGCTGATACGACCCCACCTGCCGCACCCAGCATTGCGGCGTTCTCGCCCGACAGTAGCGTTGCGGGCGATGGCATCACGAAGGCCAATCAGCTGACGCTGACCGGGACCGCGGAGGCTGGCAGCAAAGTCCTGGTGTTCGATGGAGCGACTCAGGTCGGCACCGCCACGGTCGATGCCAGTGGCAACTGGTCGTTTGCGACCGGCACGTTGGTCGATGGGACGCATGCCTTTAAGAGCCAGGCGGTGGACGCGGCCGGCAATGTCAGCGTGACGTCTGGCGCCTTGAACGTCACGGTTGATACGGTCGCGCCCAATGCGCCGGTTCTCGTCTCGGATACGCTCGCCGCGTCCAACAAGGTGGTGGTCTCGGGAACGGCGGAGGCTGGCAGCACGATTAAGCTGTACGAGGGCAACACGCTGCTCGGCACGGCGGTGACGGCGTCCAATGGAGCGTGGAGCGTCACGACCGGATCTCTTGCGGCGGGGCCG
>NZ_JARWCR020000116.1:0-14113 GCF_029846695.2 Bradyrhizobium nivariense
AGCGCGTTGCAAAGTACGGGTCGTCAGGCGGTGAAAAGCCGAAGGCAGTCCTGTGCGCCTCGTCAGAGGAGATGTGCGGCCGCATCAATCCGACCAAAAACCGCACTCTCACGAATAGGACGGGCTAGCTCCCTCGTGTCGGTGAGGCCCGTACCTGCGCGCTCCATGGCGTTGATGCCGAAGAACAGGTCGCAGAGCGCCCGGTTACGCAACTCGCTGAATTGCGGCACCGGCTCAAATGCGCCGCCGGGACCAAGCTTCAGGCGATTCATGGCCGACGGCAGACGGGCGCCTGGATTCGCAAAGCGGATCGATTGGTTGGGAATAACGTCGATCTTGGACGTTAAGGCGATCGAGAAGTCGCGGTGGACGATCACGTTTACCAGCAATTCCACCAAGGCGCGGTCCGGATAGGAATTGCGCGTCTCGTGCTGACGGCGCGCCTTCACCTTGATCGGCGGATTAATGGCTTCCTCTTCGAACCAGTCGAGCACGGCCTTGTGTTGGCTGATGAGGTTGCCGTTAAAGACGCGGCGCTTCTTACCTGCTTCGGTGGCTTCAATCACGCTGTGCGGGAAGAAGCGGCCCTGTATCGCGGCCGAACAGTAGGATGCACGCGGCGCTTGGCTTTTCGGCGCGGTCGACTTGGACCAGGAGACCCAACTCGTGCATGAGCGCCTTGAGCTGCGAGGCTTCGACCGGCCCGCGTTTGAGCTTAGCGCAATACTTGCGGAGGGTGGTGAGCGCAAGGTCCGTATCAACGTCCGCCCATGTGGCGCCCATGACCGGCTCATTGTCAAACTGACGCGCCGTGGTCGCAACGTCCTGCGTCGTGAATCGTTGGACGCTGGTGAGCTCGCGGTCGAGGTCGACGAACAGTTCGTCGAAGCCGTCAATCTCAACATAGCGGAAATTTGATCCTAACCGCTGGGCCAGTGCCTCAACATTTGGGTGGGGCGCTTCGCCGGGACGATGGCACCAGTAGATCCCTTGGCGAAACTTGAGGCCCGTCGCGTCGCCGAGCAAGGATTGCATGACCGACGCTTCGGCCCCGCGATACCCGACCACAACAAGCGGGGTTGCTTCCAATAGCGGGACAAGCTTTTGAACAAGCTCTGCGTCGAGCGTTTGCGTCTCGCTGATGAGGTTGCGATCAGTGTACTGCTCCGCTTTGCCGTGTAGCCAGACGATTTGCGCCCGCGCGAAGGGAGAGTATTCCTCAAAATCCTGAGGTTTCCGGTTGACCTCGCACACATGACGGATATGCGGGTGCTTGTCGTTTAAGGCTTTGGGCAGGCAAACGTCGAAGTTGGTGGTCAGGATCGTTCCCGCCAGACCGCGCAACACAAGCTCAGCGACGGCGCGATAACCGGCACCAAGTTCCTGCCGCAAGGCGACGAGATCGAGAAGGAGGTTGCGGCGATAGCCTTCGGGTTGGAGCTGATGCTGGATCAGCAATGGAAAGTTTTCGGCTAGATGCCCGGCCTCACCGATGAACCATAGTTGGCGATGCAGCCAATCAGTCCACTCCGACACTTTGATCTGCTCGATGAGTGTTTTGCCGCCGAGAACGCGTTCGGCGTAGACCTGCTTGGCGAGACGATTGACGCTTTCACCGGCAAGCGGAATGCCGGACGAAAACGATGTTCCGGCGCCGAATAAAAAGGTCGGCCGTGCATCGTTGTCCGGCTTGAGCAAGGAGCAGAGAAGCGCAACGCTCGCGGAGTGGGGCATCGGCTAAAGGCTGACCGATTGGTACTGGCCTGTTTTAACCCCTAGTGGCCTAAGTTGATTTCAGCAGTGGCCTATTTTGCTTTGTCGCTATCGCCCAGCTTGTCCAAGGCATTCACGATCACGCCTGACTTGCGCAGAGCCCGTTCGCTCTCGGCCAGCGTCCGGTAGCTCCGTTCCATGGCTTCGAGGTGATAGCGGGTGGAGGCGTCCTTGGCCGTTTCCAGCGCCTTCCGGTAACGCTCCGCCCGTTCCAAATACTCTTCAGGGGTCATAGGAGCCTTGCTCGCGAGTTAAGGCCGCATCAGTTGATCAGAGTGAGCAATTTTGCTCAGACCCAGCGACGTGAAGATGCAATTTATGCTGCTACCGGGGTTTTGCATCATCCCCCTCGGGGCTGGAAAGCCGCTGCCCGCGATACATATTAAGCGGGTGGCGTTTTTTCCATGAAGTAAGGCCGCCTCAGTGGGCGGCCTCTTGAGTGGGGATCATGACGCCCGTTCGTTTTTAGGCGGGTCAAGATACAGGGTTAGCTGGACCGGGACTTTTCCGTACCGCTCCGCCATTTTTTCCCGCAACTCTGGCATTGTTTTGCAGGCTGCAGCCATGCCTACCACTGTCCAAATGTGCTCCATGAGCTTCTTAAGCCCGTACTGAGCATTGAGCCACTGATGGTAATTTTGCCCCTTTATCGGCTTCGGCGCATTTTCCTTGAGCCATTTTGCCACGTCTCTATCGAGGTACTCGTAAATTAGTTCCGTGACGAGTTTGCCCCAATATTTGGGCCGCGAGTGAACTGGTCCGGTCCATTTCGTCAGGCGCCCAAATTCGATCCATAGCTGATCCGGGAAGGTCTTTTCCCATTTCCGCATTTCTTCGCTGAGGAAAAGATTTAGCTTCAGTTGCAGGGCTTCGCGTTCGCGAACGTATTGATAGCCCGTGACCTCATCCACAAGTGCGATAATGCCGACCTTGGCACACGCGCGATCAAACGCAATCGCGCGCTTGGTGATCTCGATTTGGCGCGGAGTCAGCTTGAATTCGCTATCTGGATTTAGGTGCTCCTGCAGCGCGTCCGTGTAGGCCGCGCATAGATCAATGAAGCGTTCCACTGGAAGCCCCATGGCGTATCGGAAGTCTCCCTTTCCGCCAGTATCAAATTTGATCAATGCCGGAATGGTCCCGTCGTCTGCAGGCTTCAAATCCTCCGGTAAAAAATCGCGGAGCGCGCGAACCTTGAGATATTCGGCCAGTTGCCCGCCCTCGGTGCCGATCAAGCCGACGACAATACCTTTCAGGCTGAAAACTCGCGCGCCATTGTCGAGAACGTAGGACGGCAGCAGTGCGTCTCCGATTGCCAAATCGCCGAAATGAGTTGCCCTAGGTGTTCCAGAAACTTCCGGTTCTGCAGGCTTCAAATCCTCCGGCACTATCGGAACGAAGTCGCTGGCGCTTAATCCAACCCCATGGCGAGAGGCCAAGTCCATCAGGATTGGCTGCCACTTGGCAGGGATGGTGCCGACCTTTTGCCAGTACGCAATCGTGCTCTGCCCCTTCCCCAGCAACTTGGCCAGTGCTGCAGGGCCGCCGAATTTCTCAACCACCTGTATCGCCGTCATAAAGTTGGCTCCTTCAAATCGATGAAGTAGTATTTCAAATTTACTGGTTGACCGCAACAGGATTTTTGAAGTACGTTTCTGCCACGTTTGAAGCTCCGGAGTTTTCAAATTGCGGAATTCGCGAAAAAGCCTCCCTAACCTGTTCGGCCAAGGAGGCTTTTTGCGTGCGGAAGCGTGGCAGAGTGGCCTATTGCACCGAGCTTACCCCTCGGCAGACGTTTGGGCGTCCATACCCCTCGTAACGTCTCGTGGGTTCGAAACCCACCGCTTCCACCAATTTAGCGGGACCGACGGCGCTGGAACGCTATCGATCCCTAGTCACCACACCGGGATTGAGCCCCGAAGCGATAACCAAACCAGAATATACGCTCTGGAAGGCGTGTTTTCTAGAGTCGCTGACGGGCCGTCCCTAACGAGGATTGAGCCCTCCGATGAACGTACTGTCCCGCGAAAAGCAGGTTGAAGTCATTGCCGCGCTCTGTGAAGGCGTCGGCGTCCGTACCGCTTCGCGCCTTACCGGCGTCAACCGGGGCACCGTCGCCAGCCTGGCCCTCCGCGTTGGCCTTGGCTGCATGGAGCTGCACGACCGCATCATGGTCGGTGTGCGCACCGAGCGCCTTGAGCTTGACGAGATGTGGAGCTTCGTCGGCAAGAAGCAAAAGAACGTCCAGCGCCACGAGATCAACGCCAAGGGCGATCAGTACGTTTTCATCGGCATGGCCGGAACGCAGAAGGCAATCATCAGCTGGGGCGTCGGCAAGCGGAATGCCGAAAGCGCCATGGATTTCCTGCACGATCTCCGCAGCCGAGTTATCGGCCAGCCGGAAATCTCAACGGACGGCTTCAAGCCCTACCTCAGCGCTGTCCGCGACGCCTTCGGCCCGAACGCCTCGCATGGTGTGATCGTAAAGACCTACTCGGTAACGCATCTGGTAAAGGAAGCGCAGGGCCGCTACTCGCCCGCCGCCGTAGTAGCTGTAAGCCGTGACGTAGTATCTGGCGATCCCGAGCAGTACGTTTCGACCTCCTACGTCGAGCGTCAGAACCTTTCGCTGCGCATGGCGTCGCGTCGGTTCACCCGGCTGACCAACGGCTTTAGCAAGAAACTGGACAACCACGTCGCAGCCGTCGCGCTGTACGTCGCGCACTACAATCTGTGCCGTACCCATGAAGCCCTGCGCACGACGCCAGCGAGGGCGCTGGGGCTGGCTGACAAGGCTTGGACCATTGCACAGCTTGTGGACGCTGCGCTTGCCGTTGCCCCTGCGCTCCCCACCGAGACCCCGCCAGATCGGCGGCGGAAGTTCACGGTAATTGAAGGCGGCCGCAAATAATTCTATTTGGTTTTCTTACGATGGCTTGCGCGGGTAACTTCGATATCAACAATGCGGATGGGCCTGTTGCCCCTCCGCTTTTCTCCGGGCTTCTCGCCTTTGATCGGCAAAAGCATCTCCGTCTGACCTTCAATTTTCTTTTTGCCGCGCTTAGGTCGGTCGAAGGCTGGCGTGCTTGGTACTGCTTCCGGCAGGTCAATCATGCCGGGCAAATCAACGGGGTGTCGCTTAAAAATATCATCAACGGTGATGATTTGAAGTTTCATCACCTTCCGAGAAGCCGGTCCGACCTCACCCTCCGAATCCGCTTCACGCCTCATAGCTGCGCCTGGCTCCTTCAAACAGACCAGAATTCCGACTTCAGCCTTTTCGCGCTTAACAACCGATTTGAGTTTGTGCACGTCATCGACGCCCACATTCAGCCCACCTTTCACAGAAACAACGGCGCGGTTCGGCTGCTCTATGCCTACTCGGTGATACCGAATGATCCCATCAATACCACCATCAGCGCCCGCGCGATCTTTAGGGAGACCACCAAGCATGAATACAGCCCATTTCTGAAATTCGAGCCAGTCCCGCGCTGCCAAAGCGCGTGCGTCATCAGGGTCTTTCGGTTGACCAAAAAGCTGGTACGTCTTTTTGATCTTTTCTCCGAATGCTTTTACTAGCCTTCCCTCGATAACGTGGATAGCCAAATAGGTTACGTCGATACCGATCCAGTTGCGGCCTACTTCTTGGGCGGCTTCGATTGCAGTCCCACATCCACAAAATGGATCTAGAACCACGTCACCTTCATTCGAAGACGCTAAAATGATACGCTTCAACAGCTCGAGCGGCTTCTGTGTCGGATACTTAAGACGCTCTGGACTCGTACCGCCGATTACTGTGATGTCAGTCCAGATATCCTGCACCGGAACACCAAGGCGTTCGTCCAAATAATTCTTGAGCCTTAAACGTCCACCTTCACGCGCTGGATAATGCAACCGGTTGGTGTCGTCCAACTCCCGCAGGCGCTCTTGAGTATATTTCCATCCATTGGGCGGGGGTTCATAAGTGACGCCGTTTTTTGCGCGGAAGGCATATGTCAGATTTGGTCGCGGGTTTGGACTAGCTAGGTTTTGCTCTGCCCATCGCCGTCCGTCCGGATCGCTGAATCTGAATCGTTCCTCAATGTACTCTTCGCTGTACGGCTCATATTGTTTGTTGAAAGGAAATTGATCAGAGCGGCCGTAAAATAATATTGTGTCATGCACGCGCCCGTAGGTGGCAGAGTCGTTGTGTGCGCCGTAGCGCTTCCACACAATCTCATTGATGAACCTCGTTGGCCCGAATATGGCGTCCAATAGCACTTTCAAGTAGTGGCTGGCGGTCGGGTCGCAGTGCAGATAAAGCGTTCCTGTCGTCTTCAAGACGCGCCGCATTTCAATCAGGCGAACCGCCATCATGGCCAAATAAGCCATCATGTCACTCTCAGGGAAAACCCGCTGGAACGAGTCAAGCAATGCACCGGCTTCTAGGTGCCGCTCTGCTGTTTGTTCTAGCGCGCGCTGTGCATCCCGGCCCCATGTCCATGTGTCTTCGAAAGCATGAGACTGAGCTTGGGATGCGCCGCCACGCTTAGTCCCGTACAAAATATTGTAGTTGGCATTGGAATTGAACGGTGGGTCGAGATAGATCAGATCGACACTCGCCGGCTGCATTTTGCGCAGGACTTCCAGATTGTCGCCAAAATGGAGACTATTTTCATACTCACTGGACACAACAGAACCCCCGTTCCTACACGGGAGGCGAGCATGGTCTACAACCTGTGAACACGGGGTATCGGCCCCGTCCCAGTTCGGGACGTGGTTAATTTCGAGTGTCATTTTAGAAGTACCCTTCTGTTGGGGCACCAACCGACACTGGCCTGTTTTGAACAAGCGAGTGGCCTATTTCGGCCAGTACCAACGATTTTGCTCGTCGCCGCCGTTCAAACTGCGCTTTCGCGGGTGGGCTGGGCGATAGCGATGTGTGCGACCGAGGGTCAGTGCGCATGCTTCTCAGCGCGCTTTGCTGTTGCGCCGACCTTGAAAACCCGGATAAAATACGTAAATTACGTAGAATTGATTGGAGGGCTTACGATGCGAACCTTTTCCTCCCAAGATTTGCAACAGCAATCAGGGGAAATCCAACGAGCGGCCGTTTCCGGGCCCGTGGTGATCATGAACCACGGCAAGCCGAGATCCGTTGTGATGTCCGTCGATGAGTTTCGGCGTCTCAAGAAAAAAGCGGGCGAGGGAGTGCCCCAAGAACTCGACAGGCCACGCCCCACCGTAAGACGTGTTCCGATGCGTGACCCGCTCGGCTATTCGACTTCGGATCTCCGAAGTCTCGCTGTTACAATGGCTGACGCGGCCATTAGTGGGCGAAACAGAGACGCGGTCCGGGCAGAGATCGAAGCCGTCGAACGGAGATTAGGATTGCAATGATCGACGATCAGGAACCGGCTGCCGAGGACGAGCGCCGCTCGCGCATCTTGATTCCCGACACGAGCCCGCTTTCGCTTTTAGCGATGGTTGGGAGTGATGCGCTTGACTGGCTGTTCGTGCCGAATGCCGATGTCTGGATCCCAGACATGGTCAAAGCGGAGGCCACGCGTGTCCCGGATCCGGGAGACGATCAGCGGAACGAGCATCGGGCTACCCTGACCAAATGGTTTCAACGCAACGCCAATCGCATTCACATCGTCGAGACCCATGAGGGCTTGGAATACTCAAAGGCGATGCAAGCATGGGAGCTGGCCGGGTCGAAGCCGGAGTTGAAGCCATCCTGGAAGGGGCGCGGAGAGAAAAGCGTGCTCCAAGTGCTTGACGTCGTCGAAACCGTTCTCGAAGACGGCGAGGCGGCCGTCGTGCTGGTTGACGACAACAAAGCGCGGATTGCGATCCAGCTGGAGAACGAATTCGATATCGATTTGATGGGAACGGAGAGCTTCATCACCTGGATGCACGAGAAGTTCAAAGTGCCCAATGCGGAAAATGCCTGGGCGGCGATTAAGATCGCGGCCGGCGGTAACGCGCCTGTGGGCGCTGAAAACGATCCCATCTTTTTGCGAAAATGACCAAGATCAATTGACAAGCTCGCATCTAATTTTCGGTGAGCTGATCGGAAAATACAGGAATGCTTCTGCTCCATATCTCTGACATCCATTTCAAGTACAGCGAGATCGTAGGTCCGGACGATCCAAATCGCGGCCTGCGTAATGATCTGATCCAGGATGTCCGCCACATGCGCGAAAAGATCAGGCGCAACGTGGACGTCATTCTGTTGTCGGGGGACATCGCCTTTGCCGGACACGAAAAGGAATACGAGTTCGCCTATGAATGGTTGGAGCAGGAGCTGTGTCCCGCGGCCGGATGTGCGATCGAGAATGTCTTTGTCATACCCGGCAATCACGACGTCGACGTCAAGGCCGAGACCGGGCCCGCCTCGATGCACGCCAGAGCCAGCTTGCGCGCAACGCCTGCAGACAAAGTCGACGATGAGTTGAGAAAGTGGCTGCGCGATCCAGGTTCTGCGAACATCATCTTCAAACCAATCGAGAACTACAATCGCTTTGCCGCGAAGTTTCTGTGTTCGATCGGCCCATACACGATGAACAAGGACGGTTCGATCGCGAAAGACTCAGCCCGTCCGTTCACCGCCCGGGATCTCGGACTGAACGATGGGTCCGTCCTTCGCCTGTGGGGCTTTAACTCGGTCATCGTATCCGACCTTTCCGACAAAAAGGACGAGATGCTGGTCGATCCGGCCGCCGCGCAGATTGAGCGTCAGGACGGCGTCGCTCATCTGGTGATGTGCCACCATCCGTTCAACTGGATTCGCAACAGCCAACCCTTCGAGGATAGGATCAATTCTGTCGCGAAAATTCATCTTTTTGGCCATGAGCACACTCTTCGCGTGGAAGAAGGCAAGCATTACGTCCGAATACGGGCCGGGGCTTTGCAGCCCGCCCGAGACGAGAGATCATGGAAGCCGGGTTACAACTGGATCGACGTGTCCGTGCTAGAGGAGGCCGAAGAGAAGCGTTCGCTCGTGGTCAAGATCTGGGTGCGAACGCATGAGACCGACCATTTTCTCGCCGTCACGGATCGTGACAACAACGAAATCTGGGACGAGCGGTTCGATTTGCCGAAATGGCAGCGGCCGACCATTGTGACGCAAGCGCCGGCCATAGCAAAGCCGACCGCAGCGGCAGTAGCAGAGCCGGAACTGGCCGCCCTAAAGGTCGAGGAGGTGCCGATGACGACGCCTGTGCCGCCCGTTAACGTGAGAACCGTGACGGTGAAGTTCTTCAAGCTGAGGGAGCACGAGCAACGGCGTCTCATCGCCAAGATGACGTTGGATCGCGATGGTGATCGCGACCTGAAGGACTACCAGCTCGCTACGACTGCCGTCCAACCAGGTCGGTTTGCACTGTCGGAACACGGTTTCTGCCCAGTGATGTTAGATTCGCTACCGGCCGCTTCCACTGCGGCGAGCCCGTTTCCTCCAACAACAGAAGCTTGATCGCGAACGAAGCGGCTCCCCATCCGATACTCCGAAAGAAATTGCTGTGGCCGCACCAATTTGCTCCGTCTGCGACGTCGAGAGGGGGCCGATCTTCTCAGAGCCGGTGACGCTGAAATGGGAGATCCGCTCCTATAGGTGCCCGATCTGCAAGACCGTCTTGCGGCTCGTTGAGCCGAGTGAACAGATTCCACGTCGGCGGAGAAAGCTGCCGGCGCGGGCCATCGACTGACGGGACAATTGCTGCCGAAGGCCGATACCATCGATTGAAGGCAGCGGGCTTGGACTGCAATTGCGAATCTGCAGCCCGATCTGCCGGTCACCTGAGAACCCGAGAACACCCTTGGCATCCCACTGAGATCGCGCCCCACGAATCATGGAGCGGAGCTTGAGATCGTCACGATCTCACGGCGGTACATTGGAACCGCCAGCATGCTGGCGGTTCATTCCCGAAGGCAATCCGGCTCCGCAAGCAGTGCTGGCACTAGGCGCCTCGTGGTCCAATTGGACGAAGCGCCTTCGACCACAGGATGTGCGGCTTGGGTCACCAGCATCTTTCTCGTTGACGAAACGGCGCCTGCACTCGCGCGGCTTCGAAGTGCTGGAGTCCGCCGAGAAAAGCGATACCTCGCTGGACGGTCCGAAGCACGAAGCCGGGTCGCTTGCGAAGGTCGCCCAGAAGGATCTACGCTGTCGGGCTACAGGGGGGGCGGGTGAACTTCCAGGTCACGGTGCTGAAGATATTGGTGAGCTATCCCGGCGGCTTCGCGCCAATGGCGGATCTCAAGCGGGATATGGCAATCCTCGCGACGAGTGGACACGACTGGGCCGAGCGCACCAAGCGCTTGGCGTCGCGGGTGCCTGATCTCGACATCTTTTCGCAAGCGCTGATCGAGCGACTGAACGGCGGCTGGCGGATCACCGACAACGGTCGCGCTGTGCTGGACATGATGGAAGCACGTCCTTGCGATCCGGAGCCGGCGAATACAGAAACGCAACCCGAGGCGTCGACGGAGCCGCCTGCGCTGCGGCTGCCTGTCAGGCGCCTGGGACCGATCCGACGTCGGCAACGCCGACGCGGGGCCGGCGAACGGACGCGGGCGAACGCTTCGTAACTTGCCGGAGTGGTTCGGCCGCAACTCTGATGATTGCGGGTTAGGCGCGCGCGCCGGGTTGCTGGTGCTTGGTTCGGTCGCAGATCAGTGACTGGGTTGATGATCGCCTTGAGCAGCCGGCAGTCCATCAGCCACGTCAACCGGACGGCGACGGTTCGCGCGCCCTGGCGGGCTAAGTAGGATCGCAATGCGGTAGTGCTCGGACGGACGGCTTCCTGCGAATGACGATTTTGGTGGCTTCTCGGCGTCCTCAGTCGCTCAATATCGCTGGCCTTTTCGCTTGCAGTCGACCTCTGGTTGCGCTTGAATGAAGTTTAATTCTGAACCAATTTCTATTGGACCATGTGTTTTCATTTGCCGGGCGCGGAAGCAGAGCGGCTTGCGCATCTATGCAAGACGCTGCGACGGCGGTATGTCGCCGAGCTTGTCCGGCTGATCTGGCTGCGACTTTCATGCGCAAAACATGTCCCGACAGATCGAGTTTGAGCTGCTCGCCGCGGTCTACGAGCTCAGGCGAGAGCTCGATCGTGTCATGGAGGTCGGAAAGCGCACGGGCGCGCCGCTCCGCGCATTGTGGTTGATCGAGCAAGCCCAAGCGGACTTGCAGGCCTACATCGATGAGAGGAGGCCAAAGCTTAACTAGACGCAGCACCTCGGCAGCCCATGCGAGGAGCTTTGCTCACGGGTTTGCCCCAACGCGAATACAGTGGCAGCGTTGTGCATATCGCCGGGGCGGTGGCGACCCCCATCAGGACGCGGCCAATTCTTTCACTGCCCGAGACCACCCATTTGGCCGTATTGGCCGGCTCCATGCAGCGCTACCAGCTACCCCGACCCGACCGCGTGCTGGATGCGCCGTTACGTAATGGCACGTCGGGCGACTGGAGCCGAGCATCATCAACTTGCTCTTCGGTACACTGTCGGCATTCGTTCGGATCTGCTGTCATCCATTAAAGCTTCGTTGACTAACACTTCATATACAGATCCGGTATTTCCATCCGAGGAGCCGATGAAGGTCTGGGTCAGCCTGGCTTTACTTGCGGCGCTTTTCCCGCTGGGCCAGCGTTTTGCCTTGAGGTCCGCCGAGAAACCAGGCGAGGCTACGGAGATCCGTGCCAGCTACCGTCGGCCCGCGACCATTCCTTTTCCGGATGACAATCCCTACTCCGCGGCGAAAGCCGGCCTTGGGCAGATGTTGTTCTTCGACCCACTGCTCTCGCGGTCCCGTAGCGTTTCCTGTGCGACTTGCCACAACCCGTCGCTTTCGTGGGGTGATGGCCATGCGCGTGCAATCGGGGAGGACCCGAAAGGCCTGCCGTTGCGTTCGCCCAGTCTGATCGATGTAGCGTTCAGTGAACCGTTAGGCTGGGATGGAAAGTTCAGGGATATCGAAGCAGTGACCTTTGGTCCGATCACCGGCCGGGCGAACATGAACCTGACGGAAGCGGAGCTGATTGACCGTCTCTCCGCCGCACCGGCCTATGGTGACGCATTCGCAAGCGCATTCGGAGACAGTGCGATTACGCGCCCAAGGATCGAAGCCGCCTTGGCGACTTTTGAACGCACCATCGTCGCTGGCGAATCGCCATTCGATCGCTGGATCATGGGGGATGACACCGCGATCAACGCGCCGGCGAAACGCGGCTTCGAGATTTTCAACGGCAAAGCACGGTGCTCAAGCTGCCACAGCGGGCCGTCTTTTACAGATGGATCGTTCCAGGATATCGGCACCGCAAGCGATGATAATATCGGGCGCGGACGACTGTTTCCGACATCGCAAAAGCTGCGATACGCGTTCAAGACGCCGACCTTGCGCGATGTCGCGCGCCGCGCGCCGTATATGCATGACGGATCGGTGGCAACGCTCGAAGAGGTGATCGAACTCTATGACAAGGGGGGGATTGATCGTCCGAGCCGATCGCCTTCGATTCGGCCACTATTTCTTACGGTGGACGAAAAGACCGATCTGATCGCCTTTCTTCAAACGCTTACAGCCTTGTCCCCGACCGCGCCTTTCCCTGAGGTGCCCCGACCACAAGCTCCCTGATCGGGTCGGCCGAGAAGGCTCAATGGAGGTGTGGCAATGTCGACCCCAACAGGCCAAAGCCGAAAATAAAAAGGGCGCCTGTCCAAGCCTCCAGGGTTTCGGTGCGCACTGCGTAGCGCTTTGCGCCGCGGGCCAGCACCGAGCCCACCGCCATACCTGCCGCACTTAACGCTCCGAACATGGACTGCTCCAACCATCCGCTTGCCTATCCTTCACTAATCCCGTCGGATTGAAGGGCCGTCCTCGAATTCCGTAAAGTTTGAAAGGATTTGCGGGTGGCCTGGCCATCTAATTCAGCCCCGGCGCAGCCCATTAACCACTGAACAACCAGCGGATGCGACGGACGCCACAAACCTTAAAATTTATGCTAAGGTGAATAAATCGTTAAGGCTGTGCTTTTAGGACGGGCGGTTTTTTGAAATGTTCAGGTCTCTGGGACGAGATGCCGTTTCGGCATCCCGAGCAATCTACCTGTTTGCCACGTCCATCGCCGGATTCTGCTTCTGGATCCTGGGGGCCCAAGAGGCAGCCGCCCACGTCAAATGGTTCTGTGCCTATGACGCTGCGGGCCAGCCGCGGGGCCTTGAGAACGTTCTATGCCAGGATTTTGAGCTGCTCCTGGGCGTTGCCTTGCTTTGGTTCTTTTCCGGCTGTGTGGTCGAGCGGACGTCTCTGGGCGAGCTGATCGCCCGCTCACTTAACCGCTTCACGGAGACGCTGGAGCTGCACACCGAGCTGATGATGCGCGCGGTCTGCGGGTTTTTCTTCATCTCGCTCTGGGCGGTTGGAGGTATCATCCTGACCCCCGAATTGAAAACGACGTCCGCGCTGGTCGGGCCTTTGCAGCTCGCTATCGCCGCCGGCCTGCTGTCGCGGCGCACGATGCCGCTATCCGCAGCCGGGATCACGGTGTTATTCGCGCTCGCGGTAGGGGACTACGGCACCTTCCATCTGGCCGATTATCCGATCTTTCTGGGGTTTGCGGCCTACCTTGCTCTCACCGGGCTGCAAAAGGACCTGTTCGGGGTTTCGCCGCTCGACGTGGTGCGGTATGCGACCGCCGTCACGTTGATGTGGGCGTCGATCGAGAAGTGGGCCTATCCGGAATGGAGCTTTCCGCTCCTGATCGAGCACCCCGGCATCACGCTTGGATTCAATAACGAGTTCTACATGCGGGCCGCGGGCATGGTCGAGTTCACCCTCGCTTTCGCCTTGGCCTGGACGCCGCTGGTCCGGCGCATTGCGGCGGCCATGTTGCTCGGCATGTTTATCAGCGCGTGCTTCGAATTCGGCAAGCTCGATGTCATCGGGCATTCGGCGATCATCGTCGTCCTGGTCGCGATCGTTTCCGATACCCGGCAGGCCGAGTCAGACCATCGCGCGCCTTGGCTGGCCCCGGCAGGACTATGCGCGGCGCTGACGCTCACCCTGTTTGCCTATTATGTTGGCCACGCCGCGATCTTCAACACGACGATTCTCTAACTAGACCCTATGTTTGCCCTCTGAGGTGACGGGCGGCCCGCCCCGCGGCAAGCTCCTATCGAGGGTTGCGCCGGATGGTCCGGCGCCGAGCCTCAAGCATGGGGAGCGGGCCTGATGAACGATAGCATTTTCGTGGGGCTGGATGTGCACAAGGCGACGATTTCGGTTGCAGTGGCCGAAGCGATGCGCGGCGGGGAAGTTCGTAACTTGGGGATCATCCCTAATCGCGCCGATCAA
>NZ_JARWCR020000117.1:0-13902 GCF_029846695.2 Bradyrhizobium nivariense
CCCCACCGCCTCCCCGACCAGCTCCTTCCCAACCTCCGCCTCGTCTTCGTCGGCACCGCCGCCAGCACGCGCTCGGCCGAACTCGGCCACTACTACGCCCATCCCGGCAACCGCTTCTGGCGCGCGATCCATGAGGCCGGGATCACGCCGCGGCGCTATCAGCCGGGCGAGTTCACAGCACTTCTCGAGCTCGGGATCGGCTTCACCGATCTGTCCAAGTCGGGCGCGGGGATGGATCATCAGATCGCGACGGAGGCGATCGACGTGCCGGGGTTCAGGGCCAAGATCGAAAAATATCGACCGAAGACGATTGCGTTCACGAGCAAGAAGGCGGCGAGCTTGTTTTACGGCAGGCCGTCGAGCGGGATTGCGCTGGGGCGGCAGCCGCGGAATGAATGTCCGGCCGAGGTGTTCGTGCTGCCCTCGCCGTCGGGGGCTGCGTCCGGGCATTGGACGCTGGAGCCGTGGCGCGAGCTTGCGGCGTGGATCGGTTTGTCGGACGCTCAACACCCGCCGACCTCATCCTGAGGAGCCTGCGAGGCAGGCGTCTCGAAGGATGGCTGCGGGCGAGATGCGGGCCTTCATGGTTCGAGACGGCGCTGCGCGCCTCCTCACCATGAGGGGTCTGGCTTCGCCCACGCGCGGCGCTCGCGGAGTTACTCCTCGAACAACTCCTTGAAGAGTGTCTTCGCACGTTCAAGTCCCTCAGGCGTGAACACCACCGACTTCACCTTGCCGACGGGATCGTCAATCATGCCCTTCTCGTGAAGACGGTCGAGCACATCCCAATCGAATCCCTTCCATGCCCGATATTGATCGTGCAGGGTCAGATAGAGTAGGGCCAGCGCTGCGTCGTCGACCTTGTCCTTGTTGATTGCCATCTCGCAATCCTCGTGAGCAGTTTCGCGTATCCTTTTGGGCAATCCGGAATCCGCAATGCCTTCCAGCGCGTGCTGGTTCGTTAAAATGATCGCGGTATGGCCACAACCGTCATTGCGAGCGAAGCGAAGCAAAGGATCGCCACGGGCGAGATGCGGGCCTGCATGGTTCGAGACGGCGCTGCGCGCCTCCTCACCATGAGGGTCTGGCTTCGCATACGCCCCAGGAAATCAAGATAGTCTGTCGGAAACTGTGCCCGCCGTTCGTCCTCTGGACACAACGTCCGACCACCCCGGAGCCCTCCCATGCCCCCCACCATCACAGCCTTCGCAAGCTCGCCCGATCGCGGCAAGGGACAGGCCCGCGACATGCGGGTGCGCTGGGCGCTCGAGGAGGTGGACCAGCCTTACGACGTGCGTCTGGTTTCGTTCAGCGAAATGAAAGAGCCCGCGCATCTTGCGCTGCATCCGTTCGGGCAGATCCCGACCTATGAGGACGGCGACCTCGCCCTGTTCGAGTCCGGATCGATCGTGCTCCATATCGCGGAGCGTCACGCCGGGCTGCTACCGACTGAGCCGAACGCCCGGGCGCGCGCGATCGCGTGGATGTTTTCCGCGCTGAGCACGCTGGAGCCGCCGATCGTCGAGCTCGGGATGGCCATGCTGTTCGAGCGCGACAAGAGCTGGTACGCGGAGCGGCTGCCCATGCTGCAGGATCGCGTCCGTATCAGGCTCGGCGAATTGTCCCGCCGCCTCGGCGATGCCGACTGGCTCGATGGCGCGTTCAGCGCCGGCGATCTGATGATGGTGACGGTGCTGCGCCGGTTGAACGCATCGGGACTGCTGGACGACTATCCTGATATCGCCGCCTATGTCGCCCGCGGCGAAGCGCGGCCGGCCTTCAGGCGCGCTTTCGACGCTCAATTGGCGGTTTTCATCGCCGCATCGAAGGGGTCGCAGGGAGGTTAGCGCCCTAGAGATCGAAATTGGTCGGCAGCATCACCACGTCACGAATTGTCATGCCGCGCGGCCGCGTCAACATGAACATCACGACCTCAGCCACTTCGCTGGCCTCCAGCAGGCTTCCCGAATCCCTGGCTTCCTTCAGCTTCTCCGGCGGCCAGTCCGCGAGCAGTGCGCTGACGACTGGGCCGGGCGAGATCGAGCCGACGCGAATGCCGTGCTTGAAGACCTGGCGCCGCACCGTCTGGACAAAGCAGTTGATCGCCCATTTGGACGACGCATAGACCGGCTCCCATGGCGTCGGAAAATGCGCCGCCAGGGAGCTCGTGACGATGATGTCGCCGGTCCGGCGCCCGATCATGTGCGGCAGCACGTCGTGCACGTTTTTCATCACGACGTTGACATTGAGGTTCAGCATCCGGTCGATCGCCACGGTGTCGGCATCGACCAGATCGCCACCGACATACGTCCCCGCATTCGCATGCAGGATGTCGAGCTGGCCGGCCTGCTCCAGAACGCGCGGCAGCAGCGTTGCGCAATCCTTTGGATCCAGCAGGTCGACGAGCAGCGGGATCACTGCCTCGCCGTGCTTGTCGCAGAGCGACTTCAGCGCGGCCTCGTCGCGGTCGACCATCACCACGCGCGCGCCCGCGGCCAGCATCGCCTCGGTGCTGGCCAATCCGATGCCCGACGCAGCCCCGGTCACGGCCGCAACCTTGCCTTCCAAGTCTCTCGCCATGGGGCCACCATCCTGCTGACGTCACTGGGATACGGAGTATAGCGATCCCGGCCGGGGTTGTCGGGACAAACCAGCGACGATGCCATCGTCCGCCGCAGGAGGCGGCGCACAAAGCGCGGGACTGTTGCAAGTCCGTCACGGCGGCGATACGACTTCAGCGCAAGGAGTGTCCCATGCTGACCCTCTACTCCTACCCAAAACTGTTCGGCGTCGCCGACAACAACGGCTACGGCCTCAAGGTCTATGCCTTCCTGAAACTCGCGGGCGTGCCGTTCGTGCATGAGCATGTGTTCGATGCCTCCGCCGCGCCGCGCGGGCAGCTGCCCTATATTGTGGACGACGGCGAGACGATCGGCGATAGCGAGACGATCATCGCGCACGCCATTGCGAAATACCGCCTGACTATCGACGCGGGGCTTTTACCGGAGCAGCACCGCACCAACCATTTCGTCACGCGCATGCTCGACGACCTCTACTGGGTGATGTCGTATTCGCGCTGGAAGGACGAGCGCTATTATCCGGCATTCCGCGATGCGTTCATTGCGCAGCACAAGCAGATCGACGCGGCAGGATTTGAGAAGGCGAAGGCGTATAATGCGCAGCGCTATCATTACCAGGGCATCGGCCGCTACACGCCCGAGCAGGCTTACGCGCGGGGGCTCGCCGATTTGCAGGTGCTGGCCGAGATCGTGCCGGCGACCGGCTTCGTGCACGGCGAGCGGCCTACCAGCGTCGATGCCGTCATCTACGGCTTCATCGCCAACATCTATTACTTCCCGATCCCGACGCCGCTGAAGGCGTTCGTCGATGCGCATGAAAACCTCGTCGCGCATTGCGAGCGGATTCATGCGGCGATGACGCCGCAACCACAGACCTCATCCTGAGGAGATCGCGAAGCGATCGTCTCGAAGGATGGCCGCGGGCGAGACGGGCCCGCATGGTTCGAGACGGCGCTTACGCGCCTCCTCACCATGAGGGTCTAACACCGCAATGGTGGGCACGGCGCTTGCGCGCCTTTGCCCACCCTACGCGCCCCCTACCGCATCGTGATCGCAAGCCCGCTCAGATCCGCATTCGCCATCAGGCCGACCTGCGTGCCGGTCAGCTCGAGCACCGCGCCCTTCTGGTTGGTCAGCACGATGGCGCGGGCGCCGCGGCCGATCGCGATGCCGGCACCGGCGGCGCCGTAGACGCCGGCGACATCAGAGGGACGGTTGATGTTGGAGACGCGGCCGCGCAGTACGGTCTTGGAGCCGCCGAAGACGAGGCCGTAGTCGAGACCGCCGGTCGAGAGCGAATAGGCGCGGCCGCGGAAGCTCAGCACGCCCGAGCCGCCGGAACCGCCGATGATCCAGCCCGCCTTGTAGATCGTCAGCACCACGGTGCCGCCGTCGGCCATTGCCGAGGTGGAGAGGCCGGCAAGCGCGGCAACGGCGAGAAGCGCGGCGCGGAAGGCGGGTGCGATCTTCATTTGTGTCTCCGGGGGCTATTTCTTGAGGCAGGACTCGAATCAGACGAGGCGAATCTATCCGATGGATCGCGGCGGCAACATGATGGGGGCGCAGTGAAACGCGAGATGCAACAGCGCATTCAACTGTCATCGTCCGGCTTGACCGGACGATCCAGTACTCCGAGACGGGTTGTGGTTTAATCGATGGGCCGCGGCGTACTGGATGCCCCGCCCCAGTGCGCAAGTGCGCACAAGGCGGGGCATGACGGCAGAGTTTGGGGCCGCCTACCGGCACCACTGCCATCATGCCATTCTGCCCCTGTGTTGCCCGACGGAGCAAATGATTATTTTGCTTTTCCCGAATCAGAAAAAGATCAATGATTTCTGCTTGATGCCTACTGTGCATGGGGTTGTTTTCGCATTTTTTTGTGTTGCGCCCTCCCCCGCCCGTCAATCCCGATTGCAACTCCCCCGCATGTCGCTACCCTCAATGCGACCGTTCCATCCGAGGTGACCCATGCCGATCCAGCATTTCGCACCCCCGCCGCACGTAAAGGCGCCGCCGCTGTCCTTTGCCACGCGCGCCGGCGATCTCCTGTTCGTCTCCGGCATTCCCGGCTTCGACGCCAGCGGCGCGCTGCCCGACGGCTTCGAGGCGCAGTTCGCCAACGTCGCCGTCAACATCAAGCGCGTGCTGGCGGAGGCCGGCGCGGATATCCGCGATCTCGTCAAGGTCAACGTGCTGCTGACCCGCGCCTCCGACGTCGCCGCCATGAACGCGCTCTATGCCGGCGCCTTCGGCCCGCCGCCCTACCCCGCCCGCACCACCTGCGTGGTCCAGGCGCTGCCCGATCCGAAGATGCTGATCGAGATCGAGGCGGTGGCGTCGCTGGCCAAGGGGTAATCAAGCGACAGTCAAGGGATAAGGGTCGTCCGAACGGCCGACCAACGGCTGAAATATCCGTGAACGGTCGCCGCCCCGCTTGCCAGCCGCGCAGATTTGCCGCACCAGTTTCCTTCTCACGTTCCCATCAGGAGATATTTCATGCGTCGCGTTCTCGCCCTCTGTGCCGTTGCCGGCATCGCCACCACCGTCTTTGCCGTGCCGGCCTCTGCGGCGGTCGGCTATTACGTGATCCGCTGGGACAACACCGGCATCTGCCAGGTCTGGAACGAGGACCTCAAGTACAAGCCGTTCCAGTGGGGCGTGTCGACCTACAAGGTCGTCAGCAAGCCGCTCCCGACCTTCACGGCCGCCTCGGAGCTTCAGATCAAGCTGCGCACGGAGCGCCGCTGCACGCTCTAGGCCTGACGCGACAGATCGAATTTCAGGGGCGGATCGCGCGAGCGGTCCGCCCTTTTCTTTTTGGACGCGCCGCTGAGATGCTAGCATCCTTGCCCGCTTGTTCTTCCACCTCGCGGCTTTGGAGCCAATCGATGCGCGCGCCGACGACAGCAACGGTTCTGGCTGCAGCGCTGCTGCTCGCCGCAACGCCGGCATCGCCCGCCCCGTCCTCCGAGAGCAATCCCGCCCGCACATATCGGTGAAAGGACGAATGCGGCCAATCACCAACGCGCTGGACGTAGCGATGCTTGACTGGGTTGAAGTGAATGTAATCCAAATGGCGGGCGAAATCATCTTCGTCGCGAATCGTGTGCTCCCAGTAACGTCGTTGCCACAGAGCTAATTCTCCATTGGCGTGGCGGGCTACGTCGATACCCGCATGCAGTAATGCGCTGCTGAAATGCCCCTTGATCCTTCGCCAACGTCCCGCGAAATCGGCGTCGTGCGGCGGGAGGTTCATGACGACATGCAGGTGATCCGGAAGGATCACGATCGAATCGACCTCAAACGGGCGCTCCCCGCGAGCGACCTGAAAGGCATCGCGCAGGGTGTCAACGTTCTCAATCAAAATGGTCGATCGGCGGTCGAAGAGCGCTACAGTGAAAAAGTAGGTGCCACCGGGAAGAAAATTTCTGCGATACAGAACCATGGGCTAGACCCGTCCCGGATGTCGCTTCGCTCATCCGGGCTACAGGATAGCACATGTGCCCTCACGCGTCCTTGTGCGCGCCGGGATGGATCAGGACATCGCGCGCGGCGGCGAGATCGATGAACGCTTGCGCGCTGCCGCCCCGGTCGGGATGCATGCCCTTGGCGGCGCGGCGATAGGCCTGGTTGATGTCCTCGCAGGTGAGCTGCACCGCGAGCGGCAGGCCGAGCACCTTGCGGGCGCGATCCTCGGTGGACAATTTCTTCGGCGCAGCATTGCGGCGGCCGAAGCGCGGCGCGGTCAGGTCGTGAACGACATCAAGCACCACGCCGATGCGGCGCTGGGCCGCCAGCGTGACGCTGTGATCGTCATTGTCCACGGCCTGGCGCAGCACCGGAAGCGCCTGCTCGGCCGCCTGGCGCAGCATGGTATCGGTGCTCATCCGCACGATCTCGGCGACGAGCCGGCCCGCCTCGGCCCAATCGGCGCGTTGCGCCGACCGCAGGCGTTCGAGTGCGAGTTTCCAGGATTCAAGCCGTTCCATCATGCGCGCAACGTTTAGCAATCAAGATCAGTATGCCAAGGCCGCCGTTTCCGACCTCTTAATTTCGAGTTAGCCTTTCATGAAATTTAGAAGCGAAATCGGGAGGAAATTGTCATGGCATTGCTCGCAAACCATATCGCCGTCATCACGGGCGCCGGTTCCGGCATCGGCCGGGCAATCGCGGCCGGCTACGCCCGCGAAGGCGCGCAAGTGGTGCTGCTCGACGTCAACGCCGACACGGTCGCGGAGGCCGCCCAGGAGATCCGCAAGTCCGGCGGCAAGGCCGAGAGCTTTGCGCTCGACGTGACCAAACGCGACGACTGCTTTGCGCTCGCCAGGCAGGTCGCCGACAAGGTCGGGCAGGTCTCGATCCTCGTCAACAATGCCGGCATCACCCGCCGCAACGCCTTCACCGCGGAGCCGGAGACAGTGGCGAAGGACTGGAACGACATCATCTCGCTCAATCTCAACGGCGTCTTCAACATGACGCAGGCGTTCCTGGCGCCCTTGCGCGCAGCTAAGGGCCGCATCGTCAATATCGGCTCGATCCAGTCCTTCGTGCACCTGCGCACGCCGAGCTCGGCGGCCTACACCACCTCGAAACACGGCGTGCTCGGCTTCACCAAGGCGCTGGCGGTCGAGCTCGGCAAGGAGGGCGTACGCGTCAACGCGATCGGGCCGGGCTTCATCGAGACCAACATCAACGCCAATGTGCGCGCGACCAATCCGGCGCTGGTGCAGGCCTTCGTCGATCACACCCCGCTGGCGCGCACCGGCAAGCCTGAGGACATCGTGGGTCCCGCGATCTTCCTCGCGTCGGATATGTCGGCCTACGTCACGGGAACGATCGTGATGGTGGACGGCGGATACCGGACGGTGTGAGCGGGGCGCAACGACGCAGCCATGGTGCGAGATAAGCCCGCATCTCGCGTCAATCGCGGCGCCTTCGCGGCAATCCTGAGGTCAATTGGTGCGATCGCCCGCGGTTAACCTTTCGTTAACCAAACCCGCGCACCGTAGATCTACGGCTTGGGGGTCGTTGGTTCTCGATCCGCTTCCAAAGACGGAAGCGGGCGTCGATCGGGAGGTGTGTCGATGACCACTGTTCATGTCGCTGCGTCCGAACCGGGCGCGCAATTCCTTGCTCCGAACCAGATCGTTCCGCTTCTGATCGGCGCCACCGTCGACGAGGTCGAGCGTGAGCTCGTGCTCCAGACGCTCGCGCGCTGCGACGGCAACCGCACGCGCGCGTCGCGCGTGCTCGGCCTGTCAGTGCGCACGTTGCGCAACAAGATCAGGATCTATGCCGCCTCCGGCATCGAGGTCCCGCCCTATCAGGACTAGCGCGTGACGTGCAGCCGATTGATGTTGATCAAACCCGGCGCGATGCCCGGGCAGAATTGCTGCTGTCGTCAAAGGCCGCTAAGTAGCTTGCTTCCGCAGAGGGAGCAGTGGCGTGGCAGACGAACAAAAACGGCAGGGACCTCAGGGACCGCGCGGACGGCAGGGCGAACCGGGACGGCCGGGACCGCAGGGTCATCCGGGTAAGCGGGGACCGGACGGCGCGCGCGGCAAGCCCGGGCCAGAGGGCAAGCCGGGCCCGATCGGAAAGGCCGGACCGCTGGGCAAGCCCGGCCCGCAAGGCAAGCAGGGCGAAGCCGGCCCGCGAGGAGCAGCCGGAGCGCAGGGATCAGTCGGCCCGCAAGGCCCCACCGGCCCGCAGGGCCCGCGTGGTGAAGCTGGACCTCCGGGCCAACTGCCGTCGATCGAACAAGTGTTGCCGTGGCTCGATCAGCTTTTCGACGCATGGGACGAACGCCGCCGCCAGCGCGAGCGTGAAGCCGCCGAGCGCGACGCGCTGGAGGCCGCCGTGCAGGAGGCGGACGACGCGCCGCTCGATGACGAGGACGACGGCAGCGAAGGCGACGATCACAGGAAAAAGAAGAAAAAGAAGAAGCACGGCCACAAGGACTGACAGACCAATCTATTTCGTCCCGTTCCCGCGTCGCGGCAGCATGCCCATGCGCTCGAACTGCCAGCGCATGGCGCGGTACCAGAGATAGCCGACCGCCGCGCCGCACAAGGCGAGGATCACGACGTTCGCGCTCGAGAACGAGCCGCTCCACCACGTCATCCACGCGGTCCACAGCAGCGTGAAGACGATGGCGCCTGCTTTCAGGGGAAGAAGGGGGCGGGTCATGGTGGTGCTCCGGGTTGTCAAAACCCCGGCGAACATCATCGCGCCTTGAGACCGTTGCCACCGTGAGCCAGATCACGGAACGGACGTTCGAGACGCCTAACCGAAGCGCAGCCGCGAACGTTCCTTGGCCTTTTCCGCCTCGACCTCACGGTCGCGCGCCGGCGCATGGGTGTGCAGCGACGTCAGGAGTTTTCGCGCAGCCTCCGAGACCTCCGCCACCGCACGATCGAAGGCCGCCTCGTTGGCCTGCGAGGGCTTGTTGAAGCCGGACAGTTTTCGAACGAACTGGAGCGCGCTGGCGTGGATCTCATCCTCCGTCGCCTCCGGCTCGAAGTTGAACAGCGTCTTGATATTGCGGCACATGCCGTCTCTCCCGATGTTTCCCTCAAAGACGATCGACGAAAACGAAATCCTACATCCTTCCGGACGGTTCTGCTAAGTTCCGCCGCAACGCGGCCGCCGACCATGAGCCGCACGGGGGAATCGACATGAAAGCTTCTTGCGCGGCGCTGTCAGCCATCCTGTTGTCCGTCTCGTTGTCGGCCATCTCGACATCCGCATTGGCTGCCGATTATCCGGCGCCGAAGCAGGGCGACTGGATCGCCAGGGATTTCAAGTTCCACACCGGCGAGACCATGCCGGAGCTGAAGCTGCACTACACCACCGTCGGTGAGCCGAGCGGCCAGCCGGTCCTGGTGCTGCACGGCACCGGCGGCTCGGGCGCGAGCATGCTGTCGCCCGCCTTTGCCGGCGAGCTGTTCGGCGCGGGGCAGCCACTCGATGCCTCCAAATATTACATCATCATCCCCGACAATATCGGCCATGGCAAATCGTCAAAGCCGTCCGACGGGATGAAGACGAGCTTCCCGAAATACGATTACGACGACATGGTCGAGGCGCAGTATCGTCTGGTGACGGAAGGGCTCGGGGTCAAGCACCTGCGGCTCGTCATCGGCAATTCGATGGGCGGCATGCACACCTGGCTGTGGGGCGAGAAATACCCGAAGGCGATGGACGCGCTGATCCCGATGGCCTGGCGTCGCGCAACTGGATGCTGCGGCGGATCATGCTCGACACCATCCGCAGCGACCCCGACTACAACGGCGGCAACTACACCGGCCAGCCGCGCATGATGAAATACGCGATCACCGCCTACGGCATCGCGAGCATCGGCGGAACGCTGGCCTATCAATCGCAGGCGCCGACGGCGGCCAAGGCCGACAAGATCGTCGACGAGCGGCTGGCCACGACGATCACGGCAGATGCCAACGACTTCGTCTACCAGTGGGAGTCCTCGCATGACTACAATGCCGGCGAGAAGCTGGAGGGAATCGAAGCGCCGCTGCTGCTGATCAATTCCGCCGACGACGAACGCAACCCGCCCGAGACCGGCATCACGGACGCTGCGATGACGCGGGTCAAGAACGGACGTCTCTACCTGATTCCAGGGAGCATCGAGACGCGCGGCCACGGCACCACCGGCAATGCAAAATTCTACAGCGAGCAGGTCCGGCAGATTCTGCAAACCGCGCCGCAGCGGACGATGTAGGATTGCCAAGCTCGCCGCCATATCGCGATGCATCATATGCGACGCCTCGACGCCGCATATTATTTGAGCATGCATTGCGCTGACAGCTCGGGCTTAATCGCATCAACGATACGAATCGACGCGCGGGACAATCGCGCGCCAATGGCACGACACGCGATGAGGAGGATCGCATGCGCAGGCTCGTACTGTGCGTTTGGCTGGCGGCGCTGACGAGCGCCGCATTCGCGTTCGACAACGGGCAATATGAGCACGTCCCGCCCGACGTCCGCGCCTGGTTCAAGAGCGTGACCGCACCGAACGGCGTGCCCTGCTGCGACGTCTCCGACGGCCATCGCACGGAGTACGACGTGCGCAGCGGCGCCTATTGGGTGCCGATCGAGGGACAATGGACGGAGGTGCCCGAGCGCGCCATCATCCGCGACCGCGGCAATCCGGTCGGTCAGGCCGTGGTGTGGTACGTCCACCACCGCGGCGCCATCATCATCAGTTGCTTCGTGCCGGCGGATGCGGTGTAGCGCGCGATAGCGCCTCGGCGCCGCGCGTCCTGATCTGGTGGGCTCTGTACTGCGCTGGCGTGATCGACTCGCCGTGGCGTGACAAGGGGGTTAGCGATCGGGCCGAGGGATGATATTCTCAGGCATTCAATCAGGGAGAGCTTCGTGACCGATCTTTGTGCCGAAGACCTCGCCACCATCTATGCCAAGCCGAGCCCGCGCGTGATCGCGAAAGCGCGCCCAGCGATCGACACGCATGCGAAGAAGTTCATCGAGATGTCGCCGTTCTGCGTGCTCGCGACATCGGGAGCGGACGGCAGCGTCGATGCCTCACCACGCGGCGGTGGTATTGGCTTCGTCCATGTCGCCGGCACCAACCAGCTGCTGATGCCCGATCGCTCCGGCAACAACCGGATCGACAGTTTTCGGAACGTCGTCGAGGGCTCGGGCTTCGTGCATCTGTTGTTCTTCGTCCCCGGCATCGACGAGACGCTGCGCGTCGGCGGCCGCGGCACGCTGTCGGCCGATCCGGACCTGCTCGCCTCGATGGTGGAATTCGGCAAGCCGCCGCGCGCGGTGCTGAACGTCGCCGTCAGCGAAGTCTATTTCCACTGCGGCAAGGCGCTGATGCGCTCGAAGCTGTGGTCGCCGGAGAAGGTGCAGCGCTCGGTGATGCCGAGCATCGTCGAGGTGATCCACGAGCAGACCGGCCTTGGCGAGCCGCAGAGTCAGGAGATCGTGGAAGAGCTCTACAAGACGCAGCTGTAGCTGACGTCCTAAACTGTCGTCCCGACCTTGGTCGGGACGACCCGGAGTTGGTGGCAGCGCTAACGCGCCAAACTAATGTCCTTCGCCCTCGAGCCCGCCGACGTGCTTCTGGGTGTAGAGCTCGAGGCCGATGCGGCCGATCAGGTCGAGCTGGGTCTCGAGGAAGTCGATGTGGTGTTCCTCGTCGCTCATCAGCTTCTCGAACAGGTCGCGCGTGACGTAGTCCTTGACGCTGTGGCAATAGGTTGCAGCCTCCTGGTAGAGAGCGCGCGCGCTCATCTCGGCGGCAAGATCGCAATCGATGATCTCCTTGACGTTCTGGCCGATGCGCAGGGGATCGAGCACCTGCATGTTCGGGAAACCGTCGAAGAACAGGATGCGCTCGGTGAGCTTGTCGGCGTGCTCCATCTCCTCGATGGACTCCTTGCGCCAGACCTTGGCCATGTCCCGGAGGCCCCAATTGTCGAGGAAACGGTAGTGCAGCCAGTACTGGTTGATCGCAGTCAGCTCGTGACGCAGTGCCTTGTTGAGATATTCGATAACTTTTGCGTCGCCCTGCATGGTTCACTCCAGCTCTTGCAGTCCAAATCGGCCGTAAACCGAATTTAGAACGCTTCTAAATGAGTTTGAGGACCGGGGCAACCGGCTACAGGACCGCAAACCGGGGAAAAGCTCGGCCAGGGTTGCGGAAGATTTCAGCAGGCCGCGAGGGCGAACTCGGCCGGCTGGGCCGCCTCGTCATTGGCGGCCACGGTGTGGTTGTGCGGGCAGCCGGAGCAGCAGGACGTGGCACAGGGGCCAAGCGCTTCGTCGATGATGGTCTTGATGGTCCGCGCGCAGCGGCCGCATTCGGCGCTACAGCCGAGACATCCATAGACCTGCTTGGCGTGGCGCACAGCGTCGTCGGACTCGGCGACGGCGGCGCGGATGTCGTCATCGCTCAACACGTTACAGGAACAAACGATCATGGAAGTGGCAGGCCCTTTGGTGATGCGCCATCATCGATATTTAAGGGAGGGGCCGGATGCAAAAGGAAAAAGCGGTATTTGAAGCTATTCCAAACTGGCTCGGAAACAGCCTAGAACGGCTCTAAAATAGGGCCTTGCGCTGGATCAAGATCGCGGTGGACCTAATCGCCCCCACCGCCTCCACCACCATCGCTGCCGCCTCCGCAATCCCCGCCACAACTGCCGCTATCGCTGCTGGAACAGCTGCCGCCGTCGGTCGAGCTGCCGGAACTATCGCTGGAAAACCAGCTTCCCAGCGAGAAGCCGTCGCTCGTGCCCGTGGAGGTGTCGCCGCCGCCATCGCCGCCGGCCCCGGCGCGAGAGCGCCGCTGGCTGCGGTTCTGCAGATGGCTGATCCAGCCGTAGCCGATCGCGAAGATGACCCCGGCAGCGATCAATGCATTTATCATCGCGTTGCCCATTATCGCCCTCCCTTGATCGCCCTCCCCTGGCGATGCTGCGATTCCATACCAATTGGTCGCCCCCGGCAAAGGTGCCGTTCATTGATCATTCAAACGAAGTATGGAACTTTAACCCCAAAGAGTTCCCGCGTGTTTTGCTCGAAAGGTCAGCCAATGAAGAAGTCGCTCCTGGCAATCGCCACCGTCGCCGCTGTGGCCCTTACGGCCGGTACACCAGCCCAGGCGCAACGCGGCGTCGCCGCGGGCGTGGCGGCCGGCATCATCGGCGGCGCCATTGTCGGTGGGGCGCTGGCCTCTCCGTACTATTACGGGCCCGGCCCTGGCCCCGGCTACGCATATGATCCGGGATATGGCCCCGCCTACTATCCGCCGCGCTACTACGCGCCTGGCCCGGGCTACGTCGCCGACGACTATTACGGCAACGGCTGCGTCTGGCAGAAGCAGCGCTTCTGGGACGGTTATGCCTGGCGCGCCCGCCGCGTCAGAGTCTGTGGCTAAGTCGCCCCAATCCGGTTCATTGCGAATGCGCCGTTCATCTCGGGGCCTGAAAAAGACCGCTTTTTCTCGTCACAGCTCCGTGTGCGTTTACCGTGGATTGACCAATTGCGCGCTTCCTAGCTGCAAGGCCAATTCCATCAGAGTCTGCGTGAACCTTTGAAACCCGGGCGCCTCTAACAAGGGGAGCCCATCTCCCAGGAGAGCCAAGAGCATGAAGAAGACTTTTGTTGCCGCCCTCACGGTTGCGACGATCGCCGGTTCGCTGGTGACCGCCACTCCGTCCGCCCAGGCCCATGACGGCGTCGGCGTCGGCATCGCAGCCGGCCTGATCGGCGGCGCGATCGTCGGCGGTGCCATCGCATCGAGCCGCCCCGCCTATGGCGGACCGGTTTATGT
>NZ_JARWCR020000118.1:0-13853 GCF_029846695.2 Bradyrhizobium nivariense
ACCCTACCCCAACCCTCTCCCCGTAAGCACGGGGAGAGGGAGAAGAACCTCAAGCCAGCGCGCCCTTCAGGTCAAAAGTTTCATCGGCGGCCTGCTCCGGCGTGATCGAGCGATCCAGGCCGAACAGGCGGCGACCGAACATGTGGTCGCCGGCGCGGTTGATCGATTCGATGCCGAGCAGACTGTCACCTTTGTAGCAGAACGCAGAGAACGCCTTCCTGGCGGGATCGCCGCGCAGCACGACGCGGTCGTAGCCGGTGGTGAGGCCCGCGATCTGGAGCTTGTCCTCGCCCTGGTCGCTCCAGAACCAGGGATGGCTGTCATAGGCTTTCCGGTCGCCGGTCAGCCGCGCCGCGAGGCAGCGCGCGTGATCGGTGGCATTCTGCACCGATTCCAGCCGCTGCGATCCGCCGAAGCGCGGGCTGGCGAACAGCGCGCAATCGCCGATCGCCGAGATATCAGGATCGGCCGTCGAGAGATATTCGTCGACGATGATGCCGGCGGCGACCGGAAGCCCCGCCTCCGCCGCAAGCTCGATGTTCGGCAGCACGCCGACGCCGACCACGACGAGATTCGCCGGCAGATGCCGGCCGTCGCGCAAGGAGACACCGGTCACCCTGCCGCCCTCGGCCTCGATCGAGGTTGCCTGCACACCGAGATGAATGCGGATGCCGGCCTCGCGATGCCGCGCCTGAAAGTAATCCGAGACCTCCGCCGTCACCGCGCGCGCCATCACGCGCGGGGCGAGCTCGAGTACGTCGACATCGAGCCCCTTGATCCGCGCGGTCGACGCAAACTCCAGGCCGATGAAGCCGGCGCCGATCACCACCACCCGCGTCTTCGACGGGATGACTGTTCGCAGCGCCTCGCTCTCGTTGAGGGTGCGCAAGTATTTCACGTCGGGAAGGTTCGCATTGGGCAGATCGAGCAGGCGGTTGCGCGCGCCCGTCGCCAGGATCAAATGGCCGTAGGGAAGCGTCTCGCCCGACGCGAGCAGGACCTTGCGCCCGGCGCGGCCGATCGACACCACGCGGCCCGCGATCAGCTCGATGGTCTGGTCGTGGAAGAATTTCTCCGGCCGGAACATCAGGCTGTCCGGCCCGGCCGAGCCCTTGATATAGCCCTTGGACAAGGGCGGCCGCTGATAGGGCAGATGCACCTCGTCATTGATCAGGCAGACCCGCCCTGAGAAGCCCGCCTGGCGCAGCGATGCCGCAACCTGGTAGCCAGCATGGCCGGCACCGACAATGATCACCGGACCATCCGTCATCGGAACAGCCCATTTCCGGAGACACGAGCGTGACCCATGTCGTCTCCTCTCTCGCTGATTTTGATTTGCTGGCCTAGGAGGAGCCGGCGCTCGTGTCCGTCCCTCGGCAAAGGCTGCCCCATTTGAGCCTATCGTTCCGGCTTGCGCAAGGGCCGTCCGCGGGGCACTGGCGGCCGGGGATTGTCACCCCTCGCCTTCTGCGATTTAGTTGCAGCAACGACCTCATGCCGGGGATTTCAAGATGCCAGCTCCCATCTCCCAACCCGATGATCCCGCCTTGCTGCGGATCGACGGCCCGATTGCAACCATCACGCTGAACCGCCCCACCGCGTTCAACTCGATCAACCTTGCGATTGCGCAAAAGCTCGAACAGCTTGCAGCCTACATCGAAGGCGCCGACGACATCAGGGTCGTGATCCTCGAAGGCGAAGGCCGCGCCTTCTCAGCCGGCGGCGATCTGCAGACGATCGGTGCCGCGGCCGAGGCCAATACGGTAACGCCCGTCGTCGGCGAGCTATTGAAGCACTATCATGCCTTCATCGAGACCGTCCGGCGCATGCCGAAGATCTCGCTGTCCAGCGTCCACGGCTCAGCCGCAGGCGCGGGCATGGGCCTCGCCTTCGTCACCGATCTCTGCATCGCTGCGGAGGATGCCAAATTCACGCCGGCCTATGCCAAGATCGGCGTGTCGCCGGATGGCGGCTCTACGGTCGGCATCGTCGGCACGGTCGGCCCGCGCCGCGCGCTCCAGATTTTCCTGTCCGAGGACAATTTTACCGCACAGCAAGCCCATGAATGGGGCCTGGTCGCCAAGATCGTCCCCGCGACGGAGCTGAAGGCGGCGACGCGACAACTCGCCGAGCGGCTGGCACAGAACCCGCCGGCGGCGATTGCCGGCACCAAGTCGCTGGTCTACCAGGCCGCTACGACGCCAGTGAAGCAGCAGCTCGACGCCGAGGAGCACAAGATCATCATGGCGATGAACACGGAGGAGTTTCGCCTCGCCGTGAAGAAATTCACCAGCAAGGGCAAGTAGCATCCACTCAAGCAGGCTCACTGGGGACAGATATAGCCCGTGCCTGCCGGCGACTTGAAGCAGCCGACGGATTCCGGCAGCACCTGTCGCGGCAGCCACAGCACGACGCTCGGAAAGTAGATCGCGAACGCGATGGTCGCCAGGAACACCAGATAGATCGGCAACGCCGCACGCAGCGCCTTGGCAAAACTGACGCCCACGAATTTCGACGCCATCAGCAGCACCAGCCCATAGGGCGGCGTGATCAGGCCGAAGGCAAGCGTGGCGATCAGCACCACGCCCATGTGCACACCGTTGATATCGCCAGCTTCGGTCAGCGCGTTGACCAGCGGCATGAAGATGATGATGGTCGGCACCGGCTCGATGAAGTCGCCGACCACGGTGAACAGCAGCACCATCAAGAGCATGATCAGATGCGGGTCGTTGCCGGCGATCGAGGTGATCATTTCGGCGATGTAGCTTGCGCCGCGCAGATACGCGAGCATCCAGCCGAACGCGTTGGCGGCGCCGATCGTGATCAGCGGCAGCGAGAAGATCAGGCCGGCGAGGCAGAAATCGTACGGAATCTTCCTGATGTGCCCGCGGTTGAGCGCAGGAATCACGACGACGACAATCCAGGCCACGGCGACGACGCCGGCTTCCGTCGGCGTGAACCAGCCGGTCAGAATGCCTCCTAACAGGATCACCGGGATCATCAGCGGGAGCGCCGCATCGCCGGCCGCGAACACCACCTGCCGCAGCGGCGCGCGCGGCTTGCGCAGGCCGGAGGGCCCGAAGAAATAGCAGTAGATCATCAACCCGAAGCCGATCATCAGGCCCGGCACGACGCCTGCCATGAACAGGCCGGCGATCGAGACGTTGCCGACCGCGCCATAGACCACCGCGGTGATGCTCGGCGGCACCAGCGCCGCAATGGTCGAGGCGGACGCGATGATGGCGGCGATGAAGGCAGGCTCATAACCCTCCCGTTTCATCGGGCCGCCCAGCGCGCGGCTCATCACGGCGACGTCCGCGGTCGTGGAGCCCGACATCTCCGAGAAGAACATGCTGAAGACGACCACGACCTGCGACAGCCCGCCCCTGATGTGCCCGACCAGCGACACCGACAAATTCGCAATCCGTACCACCACGTTGGCCGAGCTCATGAGCTCGCCGACCAGCAGGAAGAACGGGATCGCCAGCAGCGCCTCGGAATCGACGCCGTCGAAGATCTTCTGGATGATCGCCGCGAGCGACACGTCCGACAGGAGCGCGCCGATGAAGACGCCGGCCATCAGCGAGAACGGCACGGGCACGCCGAGATAGCCGAACGACAGGAAACAGATCGACATCAACGCCAGGACAACCGGTGCACTCACGGCTGCGCCCTCATCTGTGCGTCGGTGACAACAGGCGCTGCATCCTCATCGGACGGCTCGGGGTCGTCAAAGCCGTTGCGCAGGCCATTGACGAGCTGCTCGATCGTGAACAGGCCGACCAGCAGGCCCGACAGCGGGATGATCGCGTAGAGCGATGCGATCGGCGTGCCCGACGGCAGGCGGAAACTGCCGAAGCCGCGGAGATAGTTCTGATAGCCGTACCAGATCAGGCAGAACGCGACGCCGAGCACGACCAGGCGGATGATCACTTCCACGATCACGCGGGACGTGCCGTGCATCGCCTCGGAGATCGCGGTGAGATAGAGGTGGTCGTTGCGTCGCGTCGCGGCCGCCGCCCCGATGAAGATCGCGTAGATGAACAGCGTCGAGGTCACTTCCTGAAGCCACAGCCAGGGATGGCCGATAGTGCGGGTGACGATGTCGGCAGTGACCGACAGCGAGAAGCCGAAGCAGAGCACGCCGCAGAGGATCATCAGAGCCAGCTCAAGCCAGTCGAGCCCGCGCCACTTGAGGTGACGCTGCCGTTGCACCAGCAGTTTGTCGGCGATTGGCATTTACTTCCCCGTCATCCCGGAGCTGTGGCATGTGACAGCTGGGAAGCTGCCGAACGTGCTCGGCCTGCATGGTTCGAGACGCCCGCCTTGGCGGGCCCTCACCATGAGGGTCTAAAATGCTGCCGGAAAACCGGACCTCGTCCTGAGGGCCCGCCGTAGGCGGGCGTCTCGAAGGAAGGTCACAGGCGGCCTAGTTGATCGAGCGGATCAAATTCTTGATCTTCTCGGCGTGCGGGCCGAGCTCCTTGGCGAGTTTGTCGAGATAGGGATCGGCGATCGCCGTAAAACTCTTCTTGTCGACGTTGTCGACGATCTTCACGCCCATCTTTTTCAACTTCTCGGCCGCGGTCCGCTCCAGCTCGAACGCCTTCTGCGGCTCCTTGGAGCTGACCTCGTTCCCCGCCGCCTGCACCCAGCCCTTCTGCTCGGCCGAAAGGCTCTGCCAGAGCTTGTCGGAGATGAACACCAGCGCGTTGTTGGCCTCGTGCTCGGTGATGTTCAGCACCGGGGCGACCTCGTAATGCTTGTTGACGAGGTAGACGTTGATGCTGTTCTCGGCGACGTCGACCACGCCGGTTTGCAAGCTTGTGTAGACGCTGCCGAACGGCATGTGCACGGTCTGGGCGCCGTAGGCCGGAAACATGGTGTCCTCGGTCGCGGTCGCCTGCACGCGGATCTTCAGGCCCTTGATGTCGCCGACATTGTGGATCTCCTTCTTGGAGTACATGTGACGAACGCCCTGTGAGCCCGTCGCGATGACGTGCAGGCCCTGCGTGGTCTCGTCGATCAGGGTCTTGAGAGCTTCGAACACTTTTGGATCTGCCAGCCCCTTGACCACGTGGTTCTCGTCGCGGAAGAGGAAGTGCAACGACATCACGCCCGCCTGTGGCGAGATCGTCGCGGTGTTCGCCGAGGAGATGATCGCAAATTCGACGTCGCCCGCTTTCACGAGCTGGAGCACCTGCGGCTCCTGCCCGAGCTGCGCGCCCGGATACTGGTCGATGATCATGGTGCCTTTGCTCAATTCCTTGAGCTTGTCGGCAAAAAGGTCGCCCGCGATGGAATAGCCGGTGTTGCGCGGCTGGTCATAGGCGAAGCGATAATGCTTCACCTCCTGTGCCGATGCACCCGTGACGAACAGGATCGCGGCCGTTGCCGTCAGCCGATGTAAGAATCTTGGCATGGATCGTGCAATCATCGTTTCCCCCTGTTTTTAACGCCCGCCGCTTCAGCGGTCTGGGCTCCGTTTTGGGTTGGTCACCCCTTCTCGGTCTGCTTCCCAGTCCTCTGCATGAAATCGAAGTCGCAGCCCTCGTCGGCCTGCATGATGGTCTCGTTGAACAGCCAGGCATAGCCGCGCCGCGCCTCGTCCGGCGCAGCGGCCGGTTTCAACGTGGCGCGCCGCCGTTCCAGCTCGGCAGCATCGACCAGCAGTTCGATGCTGCGCCTGGCAACGTCGAGGCGGATCATGTCGCCGTTCCTCACCAGCGCCAGCGGCCCACCGACGGCGGATTCCGGCGTGATGTGCAGCACGATGGTGCCGAACGCCGTGCCGCTCATGCGCGCGTCCGAAATGCGCACCATGTCCTTGGTACCGCCCCGCGCGAGCTTCTTCGGGATCGGCAGATAGCCCGCCTCGGGCATGCCGGGCGCACCCTTCGGGCCGGCATTGCGCAGCACCAGCACGTCATCAGCGTTCACGTCGAGATCGGGATCGTCGACCCGCAAGGTCATGTCCTCGACGGATTCGAACACCACCGCACGTCCGGTGTGCTGCAGCAGTTTTGGGCTCGCGGCGGATTGCTTGATGACGGCGCCGCGCGGCGCGAGATTGCCGTGCAGGACGGCGAGGCCGCCTTCCTTCTTGATCGGATTGTCGCGCGGGCGGATCGCGTCCTGGCCGGGCACGTCTTCCGCGTTCGCGACGACATCGCGCAGGCTCTCGCCCGTGATGGTCTTCGCATCGAGATCGACGAGGTCGCCAAGCTGCGCCAGCAGTTTCGGCACGCCGCCGGCGTGATGAAAATGCTCCATGTAATGCTCGCCGGACGGCTTGAGATCGACCAGCACCGGCACCTCGCGGCCGATCTGGTCGAACACCCCGAGATCGAGCCGGTGCGGCGAGCGATGTGCCATCGCGGTCAAATGAATCAGGCCGTTGGTCGAGCCGCCGATCGCCTGAAGCACGACCTGGGCATTCCTAAAGGAGGCCGGCGTCAGCAATTCGCTCGGCTTCGGGCCCCTGGTCTTGGCCATCTCGGCGGCAACCCTGCCGCTCGCCTCCGCCAGACGAAAGCGCTCGGCATGCGGCGCGGGAATCGTCGCGCTCATCGGCAGCGACAGGCCCATGGCTTCAATCATGCAGGCCATGGTCGAAGCCGTGCCCATCACCATGCAGGTGCCGACCGACGGCGCGAGACGACCATTGACCGCTTCAATCTCGGCATCATCGATCTCGCCGGCGCGATACTTGCCCCACAGCCGGCGACAGTCGGTGCAGGCCCCCAACACCTCACCCTTATGGTGGCCGACCACCATCGGCCCGACCGGAATGACCACGGTCGGCAGATCGGCGCTGATCGCGGCCATCACTTGCGCCGGCAGCGTCTTGTCGCAGCCGCCGATCACGATCACCGAATCCATCGGCTGCGCGCGGATCATCTCCTCGGTGTCCATCGCCATCAGATTGCGCAGATACATCGAGGTCGGATGCGCAAAGCTCTCCGCGATCGAGATGGTCGGGAACACGAACGGCATCGCGCCCGACAGCATCACGCCGCGCTTTGCCGCCTCGATGATCTGCGGGACGTTGCCGTGGCAGGGATTGTAATCGCTGTAGGTGTTGGTGATGCCGACGATCGGGCGCTCCAGCGCGTCGTCGGAATAGCCCATGGCCTTGATGAACGCCTTGCGCAGGAACAGCGAGAAGCCGGCATCGCCATAGCTCGTCAGCCCTTTGCGCAAGCCACTCGTCATCATGCCACTCCATTCACCCTGCCATTGTCGTACAGACCACCCCCTGATTGTCAATAAGACAGACGTCAAACCTGCCGATTTCTGGATCTACGCGCCAGCGGGCGACCAGATTATTGACAATCCGGGCCTTCCCTGCTCCACAGGATGGGACCGGCCAGACGCCGGGAGACTGAGGGCATGTCCGACACCCGCACCGCTGAGGCAATGACGGTCCGGCGCGACGATCCGGACGACGTCGTCGCGCGGCTCGAGGAGGACATCATCTTCGGCCGCCTCGCGCCGGGCGCGCGCCTCACCGAAGACGCGCTGATGTCGGCCTACGGCACCTCGCGGCACTTCGTGCGCCAGGCGCTGGTGGATGCGGAGCGCCGCGGCATCGTCCGCCGCGAGAGGAATGTCGGCGCCACCGTGCGGTTCTATTCGGCGGACGAGGTGCGGCAGATCTACGAGGTCCGGGAGATGCTGACGCGGCAGGCCGCGCTGATGATCCCCCTGCCCGCACCGCAAGGCCTGATCGACGAGCTCTCCGCATTGCAACGGCAATATTGCGCGAGAGCGGACGTGCAGGACCTGCGCGGCATCCACGAGGCCAACGACGCCTTCCACCTCGCGCTGTTTTCGGCCTGTGGCAATCCCTATCTGGTGCGCTCGCTTCAGGACTACATGAACTTGACGCTCCCGATGCGCGCGAAGAATCTCGCCGACAGCGACGGGCTGGCACAATCGCGGCGCCAGCACGAGTTGATGATCGAGCTGTTGAAGGGCCGCGACAGCTGGGCGCTGGCCCAGCTCTGTGTGGATCACATGCAGTTCAGCAAGAAGGATTATCTGGCGCGGATCACGGCCGGCGAGGAAGCGGAACGCCAAAGCGCGAACTCATGAATGTGAGACGTCGGCTTCGAGTCGTGAAGCAGACCCTTGCAGGCAACTTTCGCTTTTCGCCTTTTGGGCCGTAGTCGATCTACCGCGGCGGGTGTGGTGAGAGAACCCACCGCGTCGAACGGGAATTAAAACCGTTGTCAAGCCATCGAAATAACGCAGAGCCAGAATAGATAGAGACCGGCGCCCGGCGGCAGATCGCGCGTCCTCACCTGTCTCCTCCCGAATGAAATGCCATGACCGAACAAACCCTGACCGAGCCGATAGCCGAGCGGCAAGCGCCATCCCGCGGCTTTTCGCGCTACCAGGCGATCCTGGTTGCGCTGCTGGCGCTGGTCCAGTTCACGATCATCATCGATTTCATGATCATGTCGCCGCTCGGCGCCATCATGATGCCGGCGCTCGATATTTCGGCCGCACAGTTCGGGGCGGCGGTCTCGGCCTATGCATTCAGCGCGGGAATTTCCGGCATCATGGCGGCTGGCTTTGCCGATCGGTTCGATCGCAAGCGGCTGCTGCTGTTTTTCTATGCCGGCTTTACCCTCGGCACGGCGCTTTGCGCGATCGCGCCCAACTATCATCTGTTGCTGCTGGGGCGGATCGTGACCGGCCTGTTCGGCGGCGTGATCGGCTCGGTCGTGCTCGCCATCGTGACCGATCTGTTTGCGCTGAAATTGCGCGGCCGCGTCATGGGTTTCGTGCAAACCGCCTTCGCCGCAAGCCAGGTGCTGGGCATCCCTGCTGGTCTTTTCCTCGCCAACCAGTGGAACTGGCACGTCGCGTTCGGCGCACTGGTCGGCCTGTCGGTGATCGGGATGGCCGCCGTGCTGTTCCTGATGAAGCCGGTGAACGGCCATCTCGCGCTGAAGCAGGATAGAAACCCGTTCCGGCATCTGGTCGCAACGGTCTCGCAGCCACGTTATTGGATGGCATTCTCAGTGACGACGCTGCTGGCGACCGGCGGCTACATGCTGATGCCGTTCGGCAGCGCCTACACCGTGCACAACCTCGGCATCGATATCGTGCATCTGCCGACGATCTATCTCGTCTCCGGCCTGTTCAGCATCGTCATCGGCCCATTGGTCGGACGCGCGAGCGATGCTTTCGGCAAATACCCGACCTTTGCCTTCGGCAGCGCCATGTCGATCGTCATGGTGCTGATCTACACGCATCTCGGCCAGGTGAGGCTGCCGGTCGCGATCCTGGTCAACGTCCTGATGTTCGTCGGCATCTTCTCACGCATGATCCCGTCGCAGGCGTTGATCTCCGCAATCCCCGAGCCGGCACAGCGCGGCTCCTTCAGCGCCGTCGGCGCGTCCCTGCAACAATTCTCCGGCGGGCTCGGCTCAGTGCTCGCCGCCGCGCTCATCGCGCAGGACGCCGACGGTACGCTCCGGCATTTCGACCGGCTCGGATACGTCGTCGTGACGACGGCGGTGATTTCCCTGGTCCTGATGTATTTCGTGCAGAAGCCGATCGCGGCGAAGGCCGGCAAGCGCGTGGTTTGAGGTGTCGGTTCCGACGCCTGGATAGATAACCTGGCGACCTGCCGCAGGCATCCATCACGGAACGCCGTTGCCCCGGGCGCGTTGGAAGGCCGAGCATTAGCCTCGGTTTTGCTTCGGGCACGGCAGGTGGCAGTTTCTCGGAGCATGTCCCGCCCAAGGGAGGGCTGACCGAGCAGGCTTGAACGATGAGGGTCTGCGGAGCGATGCGGGCCGGTTTGTTCATCGCGTTGATTGCAGCGGCCTGGCTCGGCGGACAGGTCCAGGATTCCCTCGCGCAAAAGCGGCCGTCCGCTTCTCCGAGCGAATCCGCAAAGGTATCTCCGCGAAAAGAAGACATCCCCAGGAAGGGAACGGGACTATCTGCGGACCCGTATACGGTGGGATTCGTAACTGGTACGCCGCAATGCACTGAATTCGCGATCGCGCAGGACATTGCGACTACACTCGCCGGCGGCCAGGAGACCGGCCCTCATGGCGAGGTTGCACTGCGGGTCCTGTCCATCGTGGGAAACGGCGGTATCCGCAACGTCCTTGATGTGCTCACCCTCGCAGGCGCCGACGTGGCGATCGCGCCTGTCGTCCTGGTCGACCGGCTCCGGGAGACAAGGACGTTCGGAGATATCTCTGACAAGCTTACCTACATTGCCCCGCTCCATATCGAAGAGTTCCATCTTCTCGCGCGGCCGGAGATCGGAAGCCTGACGGACCTGGCGGGAAAGAGGGTCAATCTCGGGGACGACGGCAGTGCCGCCGCTGTCCTTGGCCGCGAGGTGTTGAACCGTCTGGGCGTGAAGATCAGCGAGTCGAACCTGGGTCCGGAGGCCGCGCTGGATGGTCTGAGGAAGGGAGATCTCGCCGCCGCTCTGCTGGTCTCAGGAAAACCGGTCAGCTTCCTGGCACAGGTCTCGCAACTCGATGGTGTTCACTTCCTGCCCATCCCCTACTCCAAAGAGCTGCTGCAACAAGATTATCTGCCATCGACGCTCCGCCATAAGGACTACCCGAATATCATCGCCGCCGAAGCAAGCGTCGACACGATCGCGATCAAATCCGCCCTCTTCGCCTACAACTGGCCGAGCGGCAACGAGCGATTTCGGCTGCTGGAATTGTTCGTCCAGACATTGTTCACGCGCTTCCCCGAATTTCTCGGCGACGCGCATCACCCCAAATGGCGCGAGGTGAACCTGGCCGCGCAGCTCCCCGGATGGCGACGATTCCGACCGGCAGAGCGCTGGCTCCAGCAGCAATCGGGAGGCGAGGCCGCGCTTCGCAAGGCGTTCGGCCGGTTCCTCGAGGGAAAACCGACCGCCAGTGCTCCCGACCGCGAAGAATTGTTCCGGGATTTCTTGCGCTGGCGAGAACGCAATCCGCCCAAGTGAACAAACTTGGTAAACAAACCCCGGGAGGTGTCGATGCGCAAAGCGCTTGTGACCGCAGCTCTGGTTGCGCTGCTCGCCTTGATCGCCGACGTGAGGCATCCCGCCGCCCAATTCGCTCCCATCTGGCCACCAGCGCAGCAGACACTCGCACCGGCCACTGCGCCGCCGCCTGATGAGGTCAAGCAAACCAGAACAGCCCCTCACCGAAGCGGCAAAGCGCACAGGAAGCACGAAGCCGTTCGTTCGCCGCCAAATCAGCGGAAGGTCGCCGAAAAAAACGGATACGAACGGGTCAGCGATCTCGTGAACTTCCCAAAGTTCTTTCCGGGCCTCGGCATCATCTTCGTCAAGCCCGACACTTTGCCGCTGGGGCCGTTCCTGTGCTTCGATCGCAGGGATCGTCTGGTGGCGACCGTGTACATGGTCCCGAACAAGGACATCGACGATCACAAGTCATTGGAGGCGGCAGGGTCCGCGGGAGCAGTTGACCACGTCAGCTTCTACTTCAACCCGGGTCATCCCGGCGTTGATGTGCCGCACTACCATATCGTGCTCTGGCACGTGACCAGGAAACAGGAAGCGCGCGTTGCGAAATGACGCGCGATCAGGTCACGCGATCAGCCGGGCAGGCCTCGTTTGTCGCGATATTCGGGGCGTGCGCCGATGGCCCTCGGCCGGCTCGCTGCGGCGACCCTGTCCGCTCCCGAGGGCGAGCGCGGACAGGGGCGTGCCGTCGCGGGCTGATCAGATTGTGAGTCCGCCGCCTAGCGCTTATTCCAATCGATGATGCGGCTCGCATCGCCGTCGAACTCCAGGCTGGCGAACGAGCCGCCCTGGTAGTGGTCGCCGATCGGGTCCGGCTTCAACTTGGCCTGCTCGGCCATCGCGTGCGCCACATGATCCTCGGAGCGGCCGGTCGGGCGGTAGCCGAACTCGTAGGCGCGGTGGTTGTCCCACCAGGCGCGCTCGTTCAGGGAGACGCCGTAGAAGACCTCGAAATGAATGTCGGGATGCTCGAGCCCGATCTGGCAGAGCTGCACGAGATCATCCGGCTTCAGCCACATCGAGATGCGGCGATGATCGAGCGGCCGCTCGTCGCAATTGCCGATGCGGATGCAGGTGACCTTCAGCCCGTGCTTGTCGGCATAGAGCGCGCCGACCGCTTCGCCGAACACCTTGCTGACGCCGTAACGCCCGTCGGGGCGCACGGTGACGTCGGTGCCGATCTTGAGGTGGCGCGGATAGAAGCCGACCACGTGATTGGACGAGGCGAACACCACGCGCTTGACGCCCTTCCTGTACGCGGCCTCGAACAGATTGTAGCCGCCGACGATGTTGGCCTGGAGGATGTCGTTCCAGGGGCCCTCGACGGAATAGCCGCCGAAATGGATGATGCCGTCGACGCCCTCGCAGAGCGCCTCGACCTGCGCCATGTCAGAGAGGTCCGCCGCCTTGAACTGTTCGTTCGGGCCGAGATCGGCGGGCGGCCGGATGTCGCTGAGCAGGAGGTCCGGATAGATCGGCGGCAGCAGTTTTCGCAGGCGCGTTCCAATCCCGCCCGAAGCTCCCGTCATCAAGATGCGCGGCATGTCTTTCCTCGTATGTAGCGACCGAATTGCGGCCGTAGATATCTGATGCTAGCAGACTTGGACAGAGGGAACGCAACAACGAGAATTGCACATGAACGATGCATCGTCCCATAACCAAGGATCGCAGCAAGGCTGGCGGCCGGCGACCTATTACCCCGATCCGGCGATCCGTGCACTCGATCCCCGCTTCGAAAAATACTGGCTGAAGCTCTCGGCGGTGGAACGGCTGACGACCGGCCTGCGCTGGGCCGAGGGCCCGGTCTGGTTCGGCGACGGACGCTATCTGCTGTGCAGCGACATCCCGAACCAGCGCATCGTCAAATGGGAAGAGGAGACCGGCGCCGTCAGCGTGTTCCGCAAGCCCTCCAATTTCGCCAACGGCAACACCAGGGATCGCCAGGGCCGGCTCGTCACCTGCGAGCATGGCGGGCGACGCGTCACCCGCACCGAATATGACGGCAGCATCACCGTGCTGATGGATTCTTTTGGCGGCAAGAAGCTCAACTCGCCGAACGACGTCGTGGTGAAGTCCGACGGCGCGGTCTGGTTCACCGATCCCACCTTCGGCCTGCTTGGCAATTACGAAGGCTACAAGGCGGAGCCCGAGATCGAGCCCAACGTCTACCGGCTCGATCCCGCGACCGGCAAGACGACCATCGTCGCCGAGGGCGTGCTGGGGCCGAACGGGCTGTGCTTCTCGCCGGACGAGAAAATCCTCTACGTCGTGGAATCGCGCGGGGTGCCGAACCGCAAGATTCTCGCCTATGACGTCTCGGCTGACGGCACTGCGATTTCCAACAAGCGCGTCCACATCGATGCAGGCCCGGGCACCCCTGACGGCATGCGCTGCGACATCGACGGCAATCTCTGGTGCGGCTGGGGCATGGGCGATCCCGAGCTCGACGGCGTCGTGGTGTTCGCGCCCGATGGCGTCACGATCGGCCGGATCGCCCTGCCCGAACGCTGCGCCAACCTCTGCTTCGGCGGCGTCAAGCGCAACCGCCTGTTCATGGCGGCGAGCCAGTCGATCTACGCGTTGTACGTGAACACACAGGGCGCGCTGGGGGGATAGTTACTCCGCCGTCGTTGCGCGCCGCCCCGTAGCCCGGATGGAGCGAAGCGCAATCCGGGACCGGTCCCGCATTCCGCTTCGCTCCATGCGGGCTTCTGTAACGGGCTTGGTTAGTCAATCCCTTTTTGCGCCATCCTCTCGCCGGGAACCTGCTTCTGTACGGGATCGGCGCGGTGGCCGTCACCTGATGGGGTTCTAGAGAGGAGCCGGC
>NZ_JARWCR020000119.1:0-13318 GCF_029846695.2 Bradyrhizobium nivariense
CCACCCCGCGCCGGGGTAACCCGGCGCCAAGCCGAACACGACATCCAACCTCCAGCGCTCCGCCCCGACAGCGACCGAACAAAGACAAGAAAACTCTCGACTTCATAGTTTTTCAGCAGACTGCTAGCGCGTAGGATGGGTAGAGCTCCTGCGAAACCCATCGAGCTTTTCACCTCGCGGTGCGGCCATTTGGAGCGAACATGGCTCTCGTCTGACCGATAAGCGCGCATGAGCGGCAACGACTGCGGTCACTTCACCGACGTAATACTGGCGGTCAGTCTTCCAAGGGCTCGACCCGTCCTACCAGCTACGAACTCGTCGCCAGATACGGCGCGACGGCGCACCGCGGTGCTCGAGACCGACTCCCGAAAGGCGTTATGAATCCGCTGACGCCGCTTTATCGACGGTTACGGCGATGTCGGGGAGTTTATTTGCGAGGTCTGCGGCGAACAGGTGACAGGCAAATGCGACCTCATTGAACTCGCGCCCCGTGATTTTGGTCTGTTCGCCCAATTTGTAGCTTCGTTTTCGTGGGGAGGCCCGTTTGATGTACATCGCCGTGTCCGCTGGGAACGGGCCGGTCGGGCCAGTGATCTCTGTTTCCTGACCATCCTTCATGTAGAATAGCCCGATCCGAGGGATTAGAAGGTCCAGAGTTTCTCTCTCGCCAAGATCTTGGACGCCAACAATGCCGTCACGGTGCTCCAGCACATTCCGGATCTTCTGAAGGGATTTGAACTCCTCTTCGAACGACAGTGGTTCTTTGAGCTGCGGATTAACCAGGCTCATGATTTGCCCGAAGTCCTTCCTGTTAGCCCGCTTGCGAACTTGGGCCTCGAAACCGGCGAGCTCGGCGAGCTTCATCTTGCGACCGACCAATTTACGCCCTTCAACGTACAGGTACGCCTCTTCAAGTGAACGTTTCACACCGCGCGACAAGTCCTGTAGTCCTCGAACCATCACCCAATTCAGATACGCGTCCCTGCGCTCGTCCTCGGTGCGCTGAGGCCCCGGCATCTTTGCGTGAAAGAACGCAGGGTTTCGTGCCTCGGGCTCCTTCTCGAGCGAAGCGTCCCCAATCGCGTTGGCGGCGAACGTAACGAATTCATTCGCGAACTGCGCGGCTCGCTGCGCAGGGTGCGCCACTGCATTGGCATTAAAATTCAGCCCAATTGTTTCCTCAGCAGCTGACATCGCCCCCTCCTCCCTTTTCACCAGAGTGGCACAATTTAGGGTCGAAGATGAAGGGGCAATAATGATCGCGGATCGAGCGTTTGATCCGACCAATTCGTTAGACCACACACGGAAATGGTCGGCTGGGGATGCGATCGGCTCATAGGATGGGTAGAGCACTTTCGAAACTCATCAAGCTTTTCGCCTCTCGGTGCTGACATTTGAGCGAACATGCCTCCCCGTCCGACCAATAAGAGCGCATGTGTGGCAATGATGGCGGTCACTCGACCGACGCAATACGGGCGATGGATTTCGCAAGGGCTCTCCCCATCCTACGAGCTGCCGGGATCGCCATTTTCAGTCTCATCCTCCGGGGACATCCTCTTGGCTCGCCCGGCGAGCTCTTCCGGCGCGCAGGGGACTCGATGCGCCGGCGTTCATCGTGAGCCCGGTCTACGACGCGCACCTGTAAAATCGGCTGTCCTTCACGAACGCGTGGGCAGCCGCGCCCCCGGGCTTTGATCCGGGCAAACGAGCCCTATCTATGCGCCGAGCGACGTACGCCCGATAAGGACTTCGATGCCGCAATCCGACTGGACGAGAATGGCTATCGCATCTGCGGTGGCGGTTGTCGCAATATCGTTCTTGGCAATCGACGCAGGAGTCGTGAACTCCGGCGTGATCACAAAGCCCATCGAGACGGCACGGGCTTCCGTCGCGGACGCGGCGGTGAGGCAGCACCAACTCGCCTTCGCCGTTCAGGCGTGGGCGCGTCGCGGCCACGAGAAGCCTGCCCTGGAAGAATGCCTGGCGATCGATTGAAACAGGCGCCGCACTAAATCGGCCGGGCCGTCGATCAATTGCCTGGAGTCACGCACTCAGTCGAAGCTGGCACGGTTTTTCATCCATCCCCAAGCTTTCATTGATTCGACGCCCACCAGTCGGCAATCGCCGCCGCAAGATCCTTCCACAGCTCGGTCGGCAAATCCGGCACAGCGACCCGGACGCTGTACCGATCCGTTGTTGCGTCGTGAAACCACTCCGTCGCGGCGAAATCGAAGCCGAAGCTGCCGGCGTGGCGAATGGGAAGGCCTTCGCCGCTCAGATCGCGGCTCATGTCTTCGGCGGCCTGCCGGGCGGTCGCCTCATTGAGGGCGCGTCTACCGCGAAGCGTGACATAGAGACCGTGGGTGAAATGCAGTTCGGCCGAGAGCGACGCAAGCGCGGAGGCGAAATATCGCGCCGTGTGACGGCCGTTGCGCAGGATCGCCGCGACACGCCTTCTCGTTAATGCCCAATAGGCCGCGGTGCCCACGAACGGGGGAAAATGCGCCGGCAGCGCCGCGCCGCCGAGCAGCCGCACGGCATTGCGGGTTTCGGCCGCCAGGCGTTCGGACATCAGGCGACCTGCCTTGAGGTCCTTCCCGCTCCAACGCACGAATACAGCAGAGCCGAGCCGGCCGTATTCCACCCCAAGCGAATCCAGCTTGTTATGGCTTCGCACCAACACGACGGGAATGTCCCATCGCGCGGCCCATCTCAGTACGCGCCGGATCCGACCCGATCTGCCAGCGAAACATGTCGTGTCGAAAATCAACAGATCGAGCGCCGAACCGTCGCGGCGCAAGGCCGCTTCGAACGCCCCGGCGGAGGCGCATGAATCCAGCAGGAGAAGCTGTGGCGAGGCTGCCGGAGCAAACGCTTCGTCCGGCGGTAGACTGGCGGTGACAAGCCGCAAATGGGGGACAAGGCTCCCGATCAGCTCCAGTGTCTCGCCGTAAGATCCCGGCAGTACCAGGATGTCGGCCTTATCAATGATCCCTGCTGAGGCGAACAGCAGCGCGGAGATCGCGGCCATGCCGGAGGCGGTATAGATCGTCTCGCTCGTGCAGCCGTGCTCGAATTCATAGAACGAAGGACCACGCACCTTGAGATCCGCGCGCTGATAGTCGTAGCTAAACGCGAACGGACCGCTGGAGGGAGCGGCCGCGTGCGACCAGGCCGTCTCTGTCGCCTTCCAATCATGCAGCGCATGCTCCGCGCGCAGCGCCGCGGCGAGCTGAAATTTGGACGTCACGACCTCGTCGACCGATTGCGGACGAGCCAAACGCAGCGGGCTCCTCAGGCAATCGTTCAACAGCCCAATTTCCCTGTGCTTTCGTTCGAGATAGGCCTTAGAGGTCTCCATGCGAATCTTGATGTGAATCTTGGCAATTGCGACTGCCTTTCAACGTTCGGCGAGCACATTGGCTCCAAGAATCGGCGCCGACCACCTTGCACGAAGACCAGTCCTCGCTGTTGACACTGCACAAGGAGGACATCATGAGCGAAATCAGAGAGCACATGAAAATCATCGGCAAGGACGGCGCTCATGTCGGCACCGTCGACCGCGTCGAGGGCAACCGCATCAAGCTGACGCGGAAGGACAGCCCTGCAGGCCACAAGGACCATCACCATTACATCGACACGAAATATGTCGGTGCCGTCGAAGGCGATGTCGTCAAGCTTTCGGTGAATGCCGACGCGGTGCCGAAGTCGGAAGCGGCCTGACACACTGAGGCCCCTTCGGGACTTGTTGTTTGTTCACGGTCCTGCTCCGCTTCGTTCCCTGAAACGAATCGAGATCGGGAAAATCGTCTTCGGAACGAGTCTTAACGCCGCGTTTCGGCGGCTCGCGTCGACGCGGAACGAACGCGCGATCAGCGCGTTGGACATCCGAATTGAGTAGTGCCGATCTGCCAGCCCCGATCGGCTCTGGAGAACCCCGTGCTTGTCCCCCCGAGCACGGGGTTCTTCTTGTGAACACGGGTTTTTCTCGTAAGAGCGTGCGCTCAGTCCGCCCGTTCCTCGCGCCGATCGCGGGCGAGCTGATGCCAGGCCAGGGCCAGCTCGATGAGACGTTGCCGGTCGGGGCCTTCGGCTGCCACGGCGCGCTTCATCGCCGCCTCGGCTTCGTGCTGTGGATCGTACTTGCTACACATGAGCCCGACTCTAACCGGACGATCTGGACAAGCGCATGGCAATTTCGTCCGTATGATTGCGGGGTTAACACCCTCTTCGCGCGGAGTTGTCATGCGCGATCCACTTCACGCACATGTCGAAGAACCGGCGCGACCATCGCTGCGCCGGTTTTCGGATTTCCATCACTTCATGCGGGTCGCTCAGCGGCCCGTCGTATGCCGCACGAAGCAGTGAGGCTGGCTTGATACAGACCGATCTGTGAAGTGCGTCACAGCCTGCGCCCGGCATCTCCGCTAAACGGCCCCTTAGCGCTCCCAGCAGAGCGAGAAGGCATGGGAGGTGTTCCCGTCATGACACAAGAAGCCGCAGCCGAAATTGCCGTCCCGAGGCAACGGGAAAGATCCGACCCGCTCGGCATCGCATGTCTTGCGACCATCGGCATCGTGATGCTGGCCTGGATCGCAGGCCTGGTCTGGGCCGCGATCGCGTTCTTCAACTGGCTGGTGTCCTGACCCGAGGGGGCGATCGGTCCCTCTTCAATTCTCGGCCAGCGCCGAAACGAAAAAGAGGCGGAGCCTTTCGCCCGCCTCTTTGCTTCAGATCTCGCCGGAAGTCTCAATAACAGGCGCGGGGATCGGCCTGTACATACTGGCCGCTCGGATAGCGATAGTAACAGTTGTCCTGGGCCAGATAGTAGCCGGGGCGCGAGGCAGCCGTGGCGCCGGCGATCGCGCCGGTGGCACCGCCGATCACGGCGCCAGCGGCCGCACCCGAGGCATTGCCCGATATCAGGCCGCCCAGCACGCCGCCGACGATGGCACCGCCAAGCGCGCTTGCGCCGGGATCGGCCGGTGGCGGCGGCGGAGGCGGTTCGTAGGCGACGGGCGGCGGGGCATAGGCCACCGGCACGTCGTCGTAATAGTCCTCCGAGATGTAGCCCGGCGGGCCCGCCATCCGCTGCGGATAATAGTACCAGACGCCGCCGACATCCCACCACCAGCCGGAGCGGCCGTTGTGGACTTCGTGGCGCCAGCGTCCACCATCCCAGGCGACATTGCCGCGATAGGCGTGTCCGCCCCAATCGCGCGCCGGTGCGGGACCCCTGGCGTAATTACGTCCGGGCGGCGGGCCGCCGGCATTGTGCGGGCCAGCACCTGGACCTCCAAAACCTGGACCTGCATGACCTGGACCGCCGGCGTGAGGCTGGCCGCCGGGCTGTGGCCCGGGCCGGGCCGCCTGCTGCGGCGGCGGACCCTTGCGTATGTTCTGCGGCGGCGCACCGGCGCCCGGCCCTGCCGATGGCTGGCCGGCGTCTCTCGGCGGCCTGGCGTCCTGCGCCTGCGCCGAGACGGCGAGCAATGACATGGCCGAAACCAAGGGAATGATGATCTTCATGCGGCTGGACGCACTCATGCGTGCTTGACCCCTGCTCTGTCGATTGCCGTCAATGGCCGTGGTGCCTGGCGCGATAGACGATTCGCCTCGTGCTGAGCTGATGCCGGCTGACATGACTGACCTGCTTTGGTCGGCTAGTCCCGTTACAAATGATTAAGATCACGGCATTTTTTCGTCCGCGCGAACCGCGCTGGAGCGCTTCTAGCGCGCCGGCTCGATCACATTGCAGTTGCTCCGCCCGGACATCAGGCAGTCCTGCATCTTGCTGGCCGAGGTGAGATCGCGGGCGAGCCACCAGCCGACGCCGAGGATCACAATCGCGATGATCAAGCCGGCGATGGCGCCGCGGCGGTTGTCACCGGATTGAGGTTTCGGCCGGGTTTTGGGCTTCTCGCCCGGTTCAGGCTTGAGTTCGGGGTTGGGCTCGGGGCTGGACATGGCTACCTGGTCGCTCGGGCACGAGGGCTTTATCAGCTCTGCGACGTCGCGTCACATCCCGACCAGCCTCCCGGTGCAGCCTCTCCAGTTCAACCCCGGGCCAGTTCAACCCCGGGTCGGCCGGATCGCATCCTTGCGCGAGGTTTCGACCGCAGGGTTCGCCTGCTGGACCCGCGGTGCGCAGGTCGTGAGCACAAACGCGGTCTGGGTGCACTCCCAATCCGCGCCCAGGACTGCACTTTCGATCGGCTGCGGACGGGCGAAGAGCAGCGTGGCGCCGGCCAAGGCTGCCACCGCGACGGCGATCGCGAGCGCCTTCAGGCTCAGTCTTGAGATCGTCATACCCGGGCTCCGTCTCGTATCGGGCGGACGCTAGGCGCCGCTCCGCGTGGCCCCTTATGAGGGACATCACAATTCGGCAGTTTTTCGGGGCTACGAGAGATCGTCGGGGGTGGCGATTTTTCGTCTACCTGATCGGCTGCGATTATGGGTGGCGTCGCGACGCGCGGCGATGTAAACGCTTCTGCGTCGCGTTGCGCCTGCTATGCCCAGCCGACGTACCAACCGAACTGATGTAGGATCGGAAGCGAGGAAGACAAGGCTCGTCGATGAGTGGATTCAGGGAACCCGGCTTCGCAGACCGGCAAAAGGCGGCGCAGGACGCACGCAAAAATCTTTTAAACAAATTCAAGTCGCAGCCCGGGCTCGATGATCCCGCGGTCGCGGCGAAGCGTGCCGAGCGCGAGGCCCTCGCGGCCAAGCGGGCCGAGGCGAAGGCTGCGCGCGAGGCGGAGAAGGCCGAGCAAAAGCGCCTTCAAGAAGAGGCTGCCGCACTCGAGGCCGCGCGGATCGCCCGCGAGGCCGAAGAAGCCGTCGCGAAGGCGGCTGAAGCCGAGGCCGAGCAAAAGGCCAAGCGAGACGCCCGCTACGCCGCCCGCAAGGCCAAGCGCAAGTAACGTTCGCAAGTCGAACGTTCGCAAGTCACGTTCATTTGAATTTGAGCTGAGGCATTATGCCGGGGCGGTCGACGTGACCGCCCCGGCATTTGTCCCAGAACTTTGGGCGCGCGTCTGCCTGTCGCAAACGCCCCCCATGACGACTGAAGATCAGTGACGACTGAAGATCAGTTCTTCTTCATCATCCCGTCGTCTTTCTTCATCCCGTCCTTCGCCATCGTGTCCTTCTTCATGCCGTCGTCCTTGGACATGGTATCCTTCTTCATGCCGTCCTTGGACATCGTGTCCTTTTTCATCATGCCGTCATCCTTGCCCATCTTGTCTTGAGCAAAGGCGGCCGGCGACAGCGCGAGGCCGAGCGAGAGAACGGCCGCCGAGACGCCGAGCGCGATGCGGGTACGAATGGTCATGACTGGTCTTCCCTTCGAGATGATGTTTGTCAGCGACGGACGCCGCTATCTGATCTCGACGGATTGCCACGGGGCGTTGTTACGCGGCCGCTGATAAATTTCTGCGCGCCCGCCGCCGTCCTTCGTTCGGCGGATGCAGGAGATCAGGAGTGTGCAACGCAGCATGACCGACACACTTGCCGCGGCATTCGGTCTCGAACTATCAGATGAGAGAACATTGTCTGAAAGACCGGCTAGAATGGGCCTCAGCGCGGTCTCAAAGACCAGCCCAAAATCACAGCAAACAAGAACCCAAAAAACCGTCCAAGGGAATCACATCATGCTCACGCGCCGCCATCTGATCGCGACCGCCGTCGCCGCACCCGCCATTCTCCGTTTCGGCACTGGTACCGCGCATGCCGCGACCACGCTGAAGATCTCGCATCAATTCCCGGGCGGCACCGTCGACAAGGGCGATTTCCGCGACCGGCTCTGCCGCATGTTCGCCGCCGAAGTCGCCAAGCGCAGCAACGGCGACATCGCCGCTGAGATCTATCCGAACTCCTCGCTGATCAAGACCAACGCGCAGTTCTCCGCGATGCGCAAGGGCGCGCTCGACATCAGCCTCTATCCGATGCCTTACGCCGGCGGCGAATTGCCGGAGACCAATATCGGCTTGATGCCCGGCCTCGTCACCACCTACGATCAGGGCTTGCGCTGGAAGAAGGAGCCGATCGGCAAGGCGCTGACCGACTTCCTCGCCGACAAGGGCATCATCCTGCTCACCTGGGTGTGGCAGGCCGGCGGCGTTGCCAGCCGCTCCAAGCCGATCGTGGCACCGGAAGATGCCAAGGGCATGAAGGTGCGCGGCGGCTCGCGCGAGATGGACATGGTGCTGCAGACCGCCGGCGCCTCGGTGCTGTCGGTGCCCTCGAACGAGATCTACGCGGCGATGCAGACCGGTGCCTGCGATGCCGGCATCACCTCCTCGACCAGCCTGATCTCGTTCCGCCTCGAAGAGGTCGCGAAATCGCTGACCTCGGGCGCGGGCGCGTCCTACTGGTTCATGCTCGAGCCGCTGATGATGTCGAAGGCGATCTTCGACAAGCTGCCGAAGAACCAGCAGGACGTCCTGCTCGCGGTCGGCACCGAGCTCGAAGCCTTCGGCCGCAAGGGCGCGCAGGACGACGACGTCGAGGTCGCCAAGGTCTACGAGAAGGCCGGCGCCAAGGTCTCGGTGCTCGATGCCGCGACCGTCGGCAAGTGGCGTGACATCGCCCGCGACACCGCCTGGAAGGACTACAGCGCCAAGACCGCGACGGCGGCTAACCTGCTCAAGCTCGCTACCGACGTCGCCGCATGAGCCACGGTCCGCTTCCGGATCGTGACGACCAGGCAAACGCTGCCGCAAGGACCGGCCTTGCGGCGGCGATCGATCGCGGTCTCGCCATCCTCAACAGCATCATCGTCGTGTTCGCCGCGATCGCGCTGATCGCGGCCTGCGCCATCCTGAGCTACAGCGTGCTCAGCCGCGCCTTGTTCAAGGCCGCCAATTACTGGCAAGACGAGGCCGCGGTGTTCCTGCTGGTCGGCGCGACCTTCATGACAGCCGCCTACGTGCAGCAGAACCGCGGTCATATCGGCATCGAGGCCTTCGTCGGCCTGCTTTCGCCGCTAGCGAACAAGGTGCGTCTCTGGCTGGTCGATGCCGTGACGCTTCTGTTCTGCGCTTTCTTCGCCTGGAAATCCTGGACGCTGGCGCATGAAGCCTATGTCGACGGCCAGGTCTCGAACTCGATGTGGTCGCCGCCGCTGGCCGTCCCCTATTCGTTGATGGCGCTCGGCATGAGCCTGCTCTGCGTCCAGATCCTCGTGCAGCTTGCGCTGCCCTTCGCAGGAGCCAGACGTCCATGAGCGTTTTCGGTATCGGCCTCGCCTACGGGATCGCGACGCTGGTCGTGATGTTTTCGGGCATGCCGATTGCGTTCGCGCTCGGCGCGGTCGCGGTCGTGTTCATGGGCATCTACATGCCCGCCGCCTCTCTCGATACGGTGACGCAGAACGTCTACGAGGAAATGGCCTCGATCACGCTGCTGTCGATCCCGCTCTTCATCCTGAAGGGCGCCGCGATCGGCAAGTCGCGCGCGGGCCAGGATCTCTATTCGGCCCTGCACGCCTGGCTGCACCGCGTCCCCGGCGGCCTCGGCGTCGCCAACGTGTTCGCCTGCGCACTGTTTGCGGCGATGGCGGGCTCCTCGCCCGCGACCTGCTCGGCGATCGGCTCGGCCGGCATCCCTGAGATGCGCAAGCGCGGCTATTCCGGCGGCTTTGCCGCCGGCATCATCGCCGCCGGCGGCACGCTCGGCATCCTGCTGCCGCCCTCGATCACCATGATCCTGTTTGCGGTCGCCGCCGAAAAATCGCTCGGGCGTCTGTTTCTCGCCGGCATCGGGCCCGGCCTGCTGCTGGTCTCGCTGTTCGGCACTTATGCCGTGATCCGCTTCCGCCGGGAATATGCCGCCGCCGAAGCGATCTACAAGAACGGCGGCCCGGAGGCGGCGATCCTCGCCCGCGACGAATACACGCTCGCGGAACGCTTCAGCGTGCTGCCGCGCGTGATCCCCTTCGTGCTGCTGCTCACCGGCGTCATGATCGCGCTCTATGGCGGCTACGCCACGCCGTCGGAGACCGCCGGCCTCGGCGGCCTCTTGGCGTTGGCGTTGATCGCGGCGATCTACAGCGTGTGGCGGCCGAGCGACCTCGCCCCGATCCTGAAATCGACGATTCGGGAATCGACCATGCTGATGATGATCATCGGCATGTCGCTGCTCTACTCCTACGTGATGAGCTATCTGCACATCTCGCAATCGGCCGCCGAATCCGTCGTCGCGATGCACCTGCCGCGCTGGGGTCTCTTGTTCGCGATCCTCGTCATGGTAGTGGTGCTCGGCTTCTTCCTGCCGCCGGTCTCGATCATCCTGATGACGGCGCCGATCATCCTGCCGCCGCTCCGCGCGGCCAATTTCGACATCATCTGGTTCGGCGTCGTCATGACCATCGTGATGGAGATGGGGCTGATCCATCCACCCGTCGGCCTCAACATCTTCGTCATCCGCAACGTCGCGCCCGACATCCCCTTGCGCGAGGTGATCTGGGGCACGCTGCCGTTCGTGCTGCTGATGATGGTTGCGGTGCTGCTGCTGTGCTTCGTGCCGGGGATCTCGACCGCCCTGCCGGATCTGGTGATGGGGCCGGACGGGAGCAGGTGACGGGAGGAGCTGGTGGAACACGTAGACCCAGGAATCGGCGTCTTTCTCGTTCTCGCCCTCATCCTGCTGACGCCGTTCGTCGTTGGCTCATTGCTGGGCGTGGCGTTCACGCGGCTTATCAAGCGTCGGGGCTGGCGGCCTCAGGTGATCTCGGTCTGGCCGATATCCGTGATGTTCGGAACGCTGGCCTACGTCGTGGCGCCGGCATTGGCGTTTGCCGTGTTGTTCGAGTTCTTGGATCCTCATCCGCTGACGTTCTTGACCGGGCTGGCACTGGCCCTGTTCTACACTTGGCCGATCTGGCTGCTGATGGGGCCGGTGCTCTTCATCTACGTCACCTATCTCAAGAACCGCCGAAAGTGGCTGAGAGACTCGACTGTAGCGTACCTCTCGGTCGTTGGCATCTGAATGCGCGTTTATATTCTGGTTTTCGCCCTTTATGTTCTGGTTCTCGCATTGAGATCGTAGGGTGCGCAAAGCGAGGCGTGCTCACCACGTTGCATCCAACACGCATGGTGGGCACGGCGCTATGCACCTTTGCCCACTCTACGAGCGCATCGATTACGACTCGCTCTTCCGCCGTGGCTTCGGCGCGATCGTGCTGCCGGCCACGACCTGCAACAGATCCTTGCGCACGGCCTCGATGTGCCGCTCCAGGAACCGGCAGGCTTCCTCGACCTTCTCCGCGCGGCAGAGCGCGATCAGTTGGGCGTGCTCCTTTTCCGCGATCCCCATCGCCTTGGTGTTGGAGAGCTGGAGGCGTGTGTAGCGGTCGCTGGTCTGGAGCAGTGACAGCACGATCGCCCGGGTGCGGGGCTGCGGGGCATGGACATACAGCGCCATGTGGAAGTCGGCGTTGAGCTGGCCCCATTCGCTGACGTTGCGCGCCTTGATCGCCTTCTCGAAGCTTTTGTGGATGTCATCCAGCCCCTCGAAATCCTCCGCGCTGAAGCGAGGCGCCGAGTGCGCCAGCAGCCGCGGCTCCAGAATCCGGCGCAGGTCGAAGACGTCGTTGATCTCGTCCAGTGATAGCTCGGAGACGATGGCGCCCTTCTGCGGAACGATCCGCACCAAGCCCTCCGCTTCGAGCTGAAATAGCGCCTCGCGCACGGGAATGCGGCTGACGCCATAGGCATCGCCAAGCGCATCCTGGCGCAGCTGCGATCCGGCCGGATAGGTGCCGTCGAGGATTGCTTGCCTGAGCTGGTCGACGATCGCAGCCGACAAGGTGCGATGCTTCAGAGGCTGTTTCATCTGATCTTCCGTCTTCCTCCGCGACTCGTCCGGCCGAAGCGGTCCCTCTCTTGCATGTTGAGGGACCCAGCAAAAGCAAGGTGCCCAGCAAAAGCGCGTCCTGCCGCCGAAATGACCGCAATCTCCATTTGACACCAAAAATGTATAAATTATACATTTTGGATTGGCACGAGAAATCTCGTGGGGCTTGGGGGTTTGATGATCGAAGAAGGGACGATGCCGGTTGCGGGCGCGCTTAGCGCCCGGCGGATTGTGATCATGGCTTCGAGCGCGCTCCTCGCGTTCGAACGTCTGGCTCTGATGGGCCTGATGTACCTGCTCACCGGCCTGATCCTGGTCAACGTCGTCACCCGTTACTCGCATTTCCCGATCTACTGGATCGACGAATCCGCGGTCTATTGCGTGGTCTGGCTGACATTCGTCGGCGCGTCCGCGATGACGCGGCTGCGGCTCGATTTCGCGGTGACGATGCTGACGGAACGTCTTTCGCCCCGCGCCCAGAAGATCGCGAAGGTGATCTCGACCGGCCTCGTCGTCGTGTTCGGCGTAGCCCTCGTCATCACCTGCGTGCTCTGGATGGACCCGATCGGGCTTGCGCGCGCCGGCTTCGACGGGCGCAAGCTCGCGGCCGAAACCTTCAATTTCCTCTACACCGAGCACACCCAGACGCTGAACTGGCCGACCTGGGTCCTCTATTTGACGTTGCCGATCTTCGCGGTGTCGATGACCATTCACGGTCTCGCCAATTTGCTGGAAGACCTCGAGCTGGTCCCGCGCGCGCCACCGAAGGGCTTTGCGCTCTCCGAGCTCGACGGGGTCAACTGATGATCACGTCAGCAGCCTTCGTCGCGATCATGCTGGTCGGCGTGCCGATCGGCCTCTGCCTGTGCCTTGCCGGGCTCGTCTACATCGCAGCATCCGGCAATCCCGTGCTGTTCCAGTCCTATCCGCTCCAGCTGTTCGGCGGCGTCGACAGCTACGGCCTGATCGCGATTCCGCTCTTCATCCTGATCGGCGAGATCATGAACGGCGGCGGCATCACCCGTCGCATCGTCGACATGGCGATGGCGTTCGTCGGCTCGCTCAAGGGCGGGCTCGCCTACGTCAACATCCTCGCTAACATGTTCATCTCATCGATCCTTGGGTCTGCGACCGCGCAGGTCGCGATCATGGCCCAGATCATGGTGCCGGAGATGGAGAAGAAGGGCTACGACAAGACATTTGCGGCAGGACTGACAGCCTATGGCGGCATGCTCGGCCCGATCATTCCGCCGTCGGTGATGTTCGTGGTCTACAGCGTGCTCGCGCAGGTCTCGGTCAGCGACATGCTGATCGCCGGCATCGTGCCGGGCGTCATCCTCAGAGGGTGTGATCTATTCGACGGCTCATCGAGCACTATAGCCGAAAGCCGTCGCAGTGTGATTCTCTGGCGATGGCGGATTCGCAGGAGACCACGATGGCAAGCGATGAATTGTTCGGAGCA
>NZ_JARWCR020000120.1:0-13220 GCF_029846695.2 Bradyrhizobium nivariense
GCCCTATGGATGGGAATATCCGGACGGCGACAGCTACGCGACGCTTCAGTTGCCAGGTGCGCTACAAGTCAACAGCGCGCAGACCTACGAAGCCGCCGCCCTCGCCGGCCTTGGCCTGATTCAGGCGACGCTCTTGGGGATTGGCCGATACTTGGAGAGTGGAGCGCTTGTGGAGATCATACCCGATTGTCGTCGCCGGCCGCTCGCCGTGTCCCTCGTCGTGGCACATCGGAGCAACCTGTCGCGCCGAGTTCGCGCATTCATGAAATGGATCGAAGATGTGCTGAAGCCGCATCTGGAATAGCAAGACACCCGCGGGATAGTCTCCTCGATACTGAAGGGGGCATTCGGCCCACCCGGCTCCGTGCGTCTGTCCCAACCTACGCTTTTCTACGCCCCCCTCACTCCCACTCAATCGTCCCCGGCGGCTTGCTGGTCACGTCGTACACCACCCGGTTCACGCCCTTCACCTCGTTGATGATGCGCGTGGCGGTCTCGCCGAGAAACTTCATGTCGAACTGATAGAAGTCCGCGGTCATACCGTCCGTTGACGTGACGGCGCGCAAGCCCACGACGAAGTCATACGTACGGCCGTCGCCCATGACGCCGACGGTCTTGACCGGGAGCAGCACCGCAAACGCCTGCCAGATGTCGTCATAGAGGCCGTGCTTCCTGATCTGGTCGATGTAGACGGCGTCGGCCTTGCGCAGGATGTCGAGTTTTTCGCGGGTGATGTCGCCGGGGCAGCGGATGGCAAGGCCCGGTCCCGGGAACGGGTGGCGGCCGACAAAGATTTCGGGCAGGCCGAGCTCGCGCCCTAACTTGCGCACCTCGTCCTTGAACAGCTCGCGCAGGGGCTCGACCAGCTTCATGTTCATGCGCTCGGGAAGTCCGCCGACATTGTGGTGCGACTTGATCGTCACCGAGGGGCCGCCGGTGAAGGAGACGCTCTCGATCACATCCGGGTAGAGCGTGCCTTGCGCGAGGAAATCGGCGCCGCCGATCTTCTTGGCCTCCGCCTCGAACACCTCGATGAAGAGACGACCGATGGTCTTGCGCTTCACTTCCGGATCGGTGACGCCTTCGAGCTCGCCCAAAAATTGCTTCGACGCGTCCACGTGCACGAGCGGGATGTTGTAGTGGTGGCGGAACAGGTCGACCACCGTCTTGGCTTCATCGAGGCGCAGCATGCCGTGATCGACGAACACACATGTGAGCTGGTCGCCGATGGCTTCGTGGATCAGCACGGCCGCCACGGCCGAATCGACGCCGCCGGAGAGGCCGCAGATCACCTTGCCCTTGCCGACCTGGCTGCGGATCTTCGCGATCTCCTCCTCGCGGAAGGCGCGCATGGTCCAGTCGCCGGAAAGGCCTGCGATCTTGCGGACGAAGTTGCGGATCAACTTGGCGCCGTCGGGCGTGTGCACCACTTCGGGGTGGAACATCAGGCCGTAATATTTGCGCGTTTCGTCCTGGATGATCGCGAACGGCGCGTTCGGCGAGGTGCCGGCGACGGAGAAGCCCGGCGGCATTTTTGTGATGCGGTCGCCATGGCTCATCCAGACCTGGTTCTTGCCGCCCGATGACCAGACGTCCTCGAACAGCTTGCTCGCGGCCTTCACCTCGACATCGGCGCGGCCGAATTCGCGGTGATGGCCGCCCTCGACAGTGCCGCCGAGCTGGGCTGCCATGGTCATCTGGCCGTAGCAGATGCCCATCACGGGCACGCCGGAATCGAAGATTGCTTGCGGCGCGCGGGGCGAGCCCGCTTCGTGCACCGACTCAGGCCCGCCGGAGAGAATTACCGCCTTCGGCTTCATCTCGTTGAAGGCCGCTTCGGCCTTGTTGAACGGGACGATCTCGCAATAGACGCCGTCCTCGCGCACGCGACGCGCGATCAGCTGCGTTACCTGGCTGCCGAAGTCGACGATGAGAATCTTGTCGTGCGCCGAGGCCACTGAGGGCGTCGACGCGGAGCGGTCGTTCTGTGCTGCTGTCATGGCAAGCAGATACGCGACGGAGGCTTTTCCCGCAACCGCGCGGGCCGCGCGCCCACATTCTTCTTTGGGCATGGACAAATGGATATAGGTAAGTATTATTGACCTAATTTGCTCCGTCACGCACCAGGGGCCAATCAGGGAGAACGCCATCTCACAGCATCATCAGCCGTCGAATCTCGCCGCGCTCGGCCGCACCTGGATCAAGGCCTGGAACGCGCGCGATCTCGAACGCGTGCTCACTCTCTATGACGACGAGGCCGTGATGACCTCGGACCGGATCCCGCTGATGGGGTTCGATGCCAGCGGCACCGTGCGCGGCAAGGATGCGCTTCGCGCCTATTGGAGCAAGGCGCTCGGGCTGTTGCCGAACCTGCATTTCTCGCTGATCGAATTGTTCGTCAGCCCGGACAGCGTGGTGGTGTTTTACGAGAACGAGCGCGGCAAGCGGATCTGCGAATACCTGCGCGTGAATGCGGCGGGAAAAATCGTGCAGGGATCGGCGAATCATGTGGTGCATTGACACTCGCACACCGCTGTCATTCCCCGCGAAGGCGGGGAATCCAGTACGCCGCGGCGTCTCACTGAGTCACAGACGTCTCGGGGTACTGGATCGCCCGGTCAAGCCGGGCGATGACAGCGCGAGCGAGGAACGCTCGTGCCCCAAGCTCGCAACAACGGAGACTGCGGCGAGAGCGTACGCTAACAACAGCACTGCCGGCACCAAGACCAGGAACACCACCATGAAACTCCCCACCTCCCCCTTCACCGTCACCGACTGGAGCAAGGTCACTCCGACCACGCATCCCGGCGAGACCGGGCAAGCCCAGTGGCGCACGCTCAACATCGGCGATCTCCGGGTGCGGATGGTCGAGTATTCGCCGGGCTATCTCGCCGACCATTGGTGCGATCGCGGCCACGTGCTCTACGTGCTGCAAGGCGAGCTCGACAGCGAGCTGCGCGACGGGCGCACGTTCAAGCTCACGGCGGGGATGAGCTATCAGGTCTCGGATTTCGGCGACGCCGCGCACCGGTCCTCGACGGTGACGGGGGCGACGCTGTTTATCGTCGATTGAGGCGCTCCGGGATGTCAATTTGCACCGCAAAATAGCAAGTTTCGGCGACATCCCGAGCCACGGGTGATGCCTTGAAGTGGCCCCAAAATCTCGCTATATTGTGATCATCGATACTTGGCCGAACGACTGGGCCGCTTCGCTTCGTTGCTGACGGGCGCGCACGCTTCAGATGATTTCTCCAACATCGACTGATCAGGACTATGGGCGCAATGGTGCGTACCGGTCCGCGTGTTAACTTCTCAAGCAAAGGAAATTCCCATGGCTATGGGCACCGTGAAGTGGTTCAACAATCAAAAGGGTTTTGGTTTCATTCAGCCGGATGACGGCGACAAGGACGTGTTCGTGCACATCAGCGCCGTCGAGCGCGCCGGCCTCTCGACCCTCAACGAGGGCCAGAAGGTCTCGTTCGACATCGTCGCAGATCGTCGCAGCGGCAAGTCCTCGGCTGACAATCTCCGCGTCGGCTAATAGCCGCGCACGGCGCTTCTGACCACGGACGTACCGGTTCGAAGCGTTGAGACAACAAACCCCGCGACCGGGTTCCGGTTCGCGGGGTTTTTGTTTTGGGGTGGTCGAACGAGGCCGCGTCATCCGCGGTGCCGTAGGGTGGGTTAGGCGAAGCCGTAACCCACCGCTTTTCCACCGCCGATAGAAGCGGTGGGTTACGCCTCGCGGACTGCGCTTCGCGCAGCCCCCGAAGCTAACCCACCCTACGCAGTTATGCCTTCTTCAGCACCGAGACGAAGAACCCGTCCGTGCCCGTCCGCCGCGGCGTCATCAGCCAGCCTTCCGGCGATTGCAGTGCGGCTTGCGCAAACTCCTCCGCCTTGTCCCAGAGCACGCTCGCGGTCTGCTCGGGCGGCACCACCGCGAACTCGGGATGGCGGCCGGTGAACGCCCTCACCTGCTCGCCGTTCTCCTCAGGCAGCACCGAGCAGGTGATGTAGGCGATGCGGCCGCCGGCCTTGACCAGCGGAACCGCGCGCTCGAGCACCTCGGTCTGGTCCCGCAGGCGGATCTCCAGCGCGCCCGGGCGCATGCGCCATTTGGCGTCGGGGTTGCGGCGCCAGGTTCCGGTTCCCGTGCAGGGCGCGTCGATCACGACGAGGTCGGCGGTGGCGCTGATGTCCGCCAGCGGATCGGCCTCGCCCTTGGGCGTGCGAACATCGGCATTGTGGACGCCGGCGCGCGACAGGCGCTCATGAATGGGAACAAGTTGCCGCTTGTCGCTGTCGGTCGCGATCAGCCGGCCCTTGCCCTGCATCATGGCGGCGAGCGCCAGCGTCTTGCCGCCGGCGCCAGCGCAGAGATCGATCACCTGCTCGCCGGGTTTTGCCGCGGTGAGGTGGGCTGCAAGCTGCGATCCCTCATCCTGCACTTCTATCGCGCCCTTGATGAAATCCTCTTCGGCCTGGATGCCCGGGTTGCGCGCATCGGCCGAAAGCTCGATGCGCAGGCCCGTTGCCGACCAATGCGTCGGTTTCGCATGAAGATGAGCAAGCGCCCCCAGCACCTTGTCGCGATTGGATTTTAGCGTGTTGACGCGCAGGTCGAGCGGCGCCCGGCTCGCCATCGCGGCGGCTTCCGCGACGCGCTCCTCGCCGAACGCTTTTGCCAAGTACGGATCCAGCCATTCCGGATAGTCGCCGGCGATCGCGGCCGGGGCACCTTGAAGGGAACGCGAGGCGAGCGCGGCCTGCTCGGCCTCGGTCAGCGGCGCGGGGGCAAAGCGGCTGCCGTCGAACAGCGCGGCCATGGTCGCCGTGTCCATGTTGCGCTCGAGGCGGAGCATGCCGATCAGCCGCGCCCGTGCGGTGTCGGAATCCATCAGATACGCGCCCGAGGCATAGCGGCGCAGCACGTCCCAGACCAGGCCGGCGATGGCGGCACGGTCGCCAGAGCCGGCGAAGCGGTGCGCGGTGCCCCACTCCTTCAGCGCCTTGGCCGCGGGCACGCGGTCCTTCTCGATGGTGTCGATCAGTTCGATGGCTGCGGACAGCCGGGCAGCGGGAGTCATTTGAATCTTTCAGATCAGGATTGGCGAATAAGCGCCTAGATCAGCAACAGCATTTTCAGCGCGAAGTAGATCCACATCGCGAGCAGCACGAGCACGCCGGCGAGCCAGATCGTGGAGCGGCGTCCGAGATTGTTGGAGGAGACGAAGATTCCGGCGTGCGCAAACCGCGTCACCACGAACACCCAGGACATCAGCACGATGAAGAGATCGGCATGGCGCAAGGGAAGCGCCAGCGCGATCAGGACATAGAGCAGCACCGGCAACTCGAACTGGTTGCGGTAGCAATTGGCGATTTGTGTGGCGCCCTGCGGCCAGTTGGGCTCGCCCAGCGCAACGTCACGGCTCTTGGTCTCGCCGGAGACGAGCGCGCGCCGGCGTCGCAGCGCCATCGCGATCAGGAGCGCGAAGGTGAGACCGACCTGCACGAAGACCGGCAGCAAAACCATTTGAACGGACATCGGATTTCCCGGGATTTTCCCATCCGGCGGAAGCACTGCTGCGTCCATTAGCCGTCACCGCTGTTCCTGACAATCAACGAGTTGAACCGGCGTTCCCGATGAGGCGACCAACTGTCGACAGTTAAAGCGATTTTGACCCCCTGGGGCGCAAGGCGAGAGACCGCCATGAACACCCTCTTCAGCCAGATCGCCAGCCTGATCGGCGTTTTGACCGAATCCCCTGACGGCCAGTTCGGCATCCTGATGTCGGCACTATCCGGCATCGCGACGGCGCTCGCGGTGGCGCTGGCGACGACGGTCTACTTCCGAATGCGCTATCGGACCTGGCGCGATGTCCTCAGGCATGGCCTCGCTGCGCTCGCCGCCCTCGCTCTGTTCGCCTTTGCCGCCTACGACATGCGCCATGCCGCGCTGGCCTATCTCGGCCTCAATCCGTTGAAACCCGCGGTCGAGTTCGAGATCCGCAAGCCCAGGGAGACGCTGGCGACGGCGTCCGACACTCAGATCGAGCTGCATACCGACCGCAACCAGACGCTGGCACTGGTCGACGGCGTGCGCGAGATCGGTGACGGCCGCTCCGTGCTGCGCGGCGCGGTGGCGCTCAACCACCGCACCGCGGACCGCGTGCTGGTCGTGAACCTGCCCGGCAAGGGCACCTTTGAATTCCGCCTCCGCCTGCCGGCCGAGCCGCATCGCTCCGAGCAGTTCGGCGCTCAGTTCGGCCCTTGGCACCTCGCCGACCGTATCGCCTCGCCGCTGGCAAGCCCCGTCGCGCCGCAGGACGCCTACACGATCCGCTACCGCGTGCTTTAAACAGTGTTCGATCGCTGATCGTAGGCGCGCCGTCATCGTTCCGACGCCTGGCCGGGCCTATGATCGGCCCATGTCCGAATTTCGCCTGACACAGATTTCCGACACCCATCTCGGTCGGCGCTTCCCCGGGCTGATCGCCAACTTCCAGGCGCTCAGCGCGCATATCGACACTGATAGGCCCGATCTCGTCGTCAACACCGGCGACGTCTCGTTCGACGGGCCGACCAGCCGCGACGATGTCGAGTTCGCCAAAGGCCTGCACGACGCCCTGCCCGTCGCCTGCCGCTACATCCCCGGCAATCACGACATCGGCGACAATCCGACCGCGATCGGCCCCGCGCCGAAGCCGCCGGTCGCGGAAGCGCATCGCCAGCAATTCCGCGAGATCATCGGCGAAGACCATTGGTCGTTCGAGGCCGCAGGCTGGTGCTTCATCGGTCTCAATTCGCTGGTGATGAACTCAGGGCTCGCCTTCGAGGCCGAGCAGTTCGACTGGCTCGCCGCCGAGATATCGCGCACGAACGGAAGACCGGTCGCGCTGTTCGTCCACAAGCCGATGTTCCTCAACCTGCCCGACGACCCCGAGACGCCGGAGACCTCGATCCGCTACGTGCCGCAACCGGCACGCGCGCGACTGATCGAGATGTTTGCACATGTCGACCTTCGCCTCATCGCCAGCGGTCACGTGCACCAGCGGCGCGACTTCACCTGGCGCCACACCCGCCACGTCTGGGCGCCCTCGGCCGGCTTCAAGATCAACGATTCGCGCCAGGACCGGATCGCGATCAAGGAGGTCGGGCTCGTGGAGTACCGCTTCCAGCCCGACAGCTTTGAGCTCCGCCACGTCAGGGCCGCGGGCCAGGTCGACGTCGACATCGAGGAGCTGTTCGCCCAGATGGGTGGCGAGCACTAGCCCAATTGGCGGGCACGACTCCTTATCTGGATACCTCATTGTACCGAATTCAGTCCAAACTGGCTATAAGATGCTAATGACAACGTTGTCATTCGGGCATATCGTTCCCCAAGTGGTCGAGGACCGCAGACGGAGTGACGATGCATTTCTTGTCCCGGTGGGATAGCCAACGTCTTTCAACGACCACGCGGGGTATTCCCCTGGTCGCCGGTCTGTCGATCGATGCGATCGCCGATCAGCATTGGCAGCCCTCCCGCGGCGACCTTGCCCTCCCCGCACTCACGCTCGATGAGACCGCCTTCGCCGCCAATCGCGACCTTTTCCTGCGCTGGTGCGAGGGCGCCGGCGTGGCCGTCGCGCCCCACGCCAAGACACCGATGTCGCCCGAGCTGGCCCGCTCGCTGCGCGAGGCCGGCGCCTGGGGCACCACGGTCGCCAACATCCAGCAGGCCGCGGTGCTGCTTGCGCATGGCGAGCGGCGGTTGTTGCTGGCCAACGAAATCGGCGGGCTCGCGGCCGGCCGGCGGCTCGGCGCTGTCCTCGGCGCGTACCCCAATGTCGAATTTCACGCCTTCGCGGATTCACCGGCCGCGGTCGCGGCACTGGCGGAGGCTGCGCTGATCGCGGACCGGCGCGAGTTGTCCGTGCTGGTGGAACTCGGCGCCGGCCGCACCGGCGCGCGCGACCGCGCCGCGGTCGAAGCAACGATTGCCGCGGTGCTCGCGGCCGACCGGCTCGTGCTGGGCGGCGTCGCGACTTACGAAGGCGCGGTCGCAACGCCCGATTCCGATGAGACGATGCGCGCGATCGCAGCGCTGATGGAGCGCACCATCGAGACCTTCGCGCTGGTGCGCATCGCGGCTCCGCGCCTGCCGCTGATCATCAGCGCCGGCGGCTCCGCCTATTTCGACATCGTTGCACGTGCGCTCGCACCCGTCGCCCGGGCCGACGGCAACGCCACCGTTCTCTTGCGCTCGGGCGCGCTGTTCTTTGCCGATCACGGCATCTATGCGAGCGCCCTCGCCGAGCTCGACCGGCGCGGCGGCCTGCTCGTCGACGGCGCGCGACGCTCCGCCGCCGAAGATTTTCGCCCGGCGCTCACGCTGTGGGCTGAGATGCTGTCGCGGCCGGAAGCAGGCCTTGCCATCGCGGGCTTCGGCATGCGCGATGCCTCGTTCGACCAGGGACTGCCGGTGCCGCTGCGCGTCTTCCGCGACGGCGTCGCCCAGCAAGGGCTCGCCGCGACCTTGTCGGTGACGCGTCTCAACGACCAGCATGCGTTCCTGTCGCTCGCGCCCGATAGCACGCTTGCGGTCGGCGACGTCATCGCCTTCGGCATTTCGCATCCCTGCACCTGTCTCGACCGCTGGCGTGTGATCTTCGCCCTCGATGCCGAGGGCATGGTGACGCGTGCCCTCCCCACCCAGTTCGGCTGAGCGCGGCACGATGAATTTCCTGCCGCTCTGGCGCTATCAGAACCAGCTCATCGACGGGGCCATCGTCACGCTGGAGCTGACCGTGATCGCAGCGGTGGCAGGGCTTCTGATCGGCGTCGCCGGCGCGATCGCGCTGAAGGGCCGCATCACGCGCTCGTGCGCGGCTACATCGAGCTATTCCGCAACACGCCGTCGCTGATCCAGATCTTCATCGTCTTTTTCGTGCTGCCGAATTTCGGCTTGAAGCTGCCGGCGTTCGAGGCTGCCTGCGTGGCACTGTCGCTCTATTTCGGCGCCTATTCCGTCGAGATCATCCGCGCGGGCCTCGACTCCGTGCCGAACAACCAGATCGAGGCCGGCCAGTGCCTCGGTCTCTCCGCCTGGCAGGTCTTCCGTCACATCCTGCTGCCGCCGGCTCTGCGCAATGCCTATCCTGCCGTGACCAGCCAGTTCGTGCTTCTGCTGCTCGGCACCTCGCTTGCCTCGCAGGTTGCCACTGACGAGCTGTTCCATGTCGCGGGCTTCATCGAGAGCCGCACCTATCGCAGCTTCGAGGTCTACGCAGTGATCTGCGTGGTCTATTTCGCCATGGCGATGTCGTTCAAGGCGCTGTTCGCCATCGTTGGTGCGGCGGCCTTCCGATGGCCGCGACGGCGCTGAGGGAGAAAGCGATGCGTTCCTTCTCCCTCATCGATCTCGTCTCGCTCGTCGAAGCCCTGCGCTGGACTGTCGCGCTCGTCGTACTCGCGCTCGCCTTTGGTACGCCGCTGGCGCTCGGGCTCGCCATCGGCCGCATCAGCCGGTCCGCGACCCTGCGCTGGACGATGGCGGCGTGCATCCAAATCATCCAAAGCGTGCCGCTGCTCGGCCTGCTGTTCTTCTTCTATTTCGGCATGCCGGTGTTTTTGGGCATCCAGGTGCCCGCGACCGTCGCGGTGACCGTGGCCTACACGCTCTACACGGCCGCCTTTCTCGGCGAGATCTGGCGCGGCGGCCTGGAGGCCGTGAAGCAGGCGCAGTGGGAAGCCGGCGCCTGCCTCGGCCTCTCCGCCTGGCAGCAGTTTCGCCACATCATCGCGCCGCAGGCGCTGCGGCTGTCGCTGCCGCCGACCGTCGGCTTCCTGGTGCAGCTCATCAAGGGCACCTCGCTCGCCTCGATCCTCGGCTTCGTCGAGCTCGCGCGCGCCGGCCAGGTGGTGAGCGCGGCGACGTTCCAGCCACTGCTCACCTACGCGCTCGTCGCCGCGATCTATTTCGCGCTGTGCCTGCCGCTCACGCTCTGGTCCCGCTCTTTGGAGGCCCGCCTCGATGGCTCTCGTTGAAATCCGCGACGTGCACAAGACATTCGGCCGGGTCGAGGTCCTCAAGGGCGTCTCGCTCGACGTCGAGGAAGGCGAGATCGTCACGATCATCGGCCGCTCCGGCTCGGGCAAGTCGACGCTGCTCCGCTGCATCAATGCGCTCGAGAGCGTCGATTCCGGCGATATCCGCGTCGAGGGCGAGAAGGTCCACGCCGGAATGCGCGATCTCAAGAAATTCCGTCAGCGCGTCGGCATCGTGTTCCAGGCCTTCAACCTGTTTCCGCATCTGAAGGTCGAGCGCAACATCACGCTCGCCCCGCTCCTCACCGGCCGGATCGACAAGGCGAAGGCGCGCGCGCTTGCCGAGGACGTGCTCACCCGCGTCGGCCTCGCCGACAAGATCGATGCCTGGCCGGAGCAGCTCTCCGGCGGCCAGCAGCAGCGCGTCGCGATCGCGCGCTGCCTGGCCATGGCGCCTCACCTCATGCTGTTCGACGAGGTGACCTCCGCGCTCGACCCCGAACTCGTCGGCGAAGTGCTGAAGGTGATGGAAGCGATGGCAAAGCAGGGCATGACAATGATCCTCGTCACCCACGAGATGGGCTTTGCCCGCAATGTCGCCGACCGCATCGTCTTCATGCACCAGGGCCGAGTCTGGGAACAGGGGCCGCCGGCAAAGCTGTTCGCCAGCCCCAAGACGCCCGAGCTCGCAAGCTTCATCGCGTCGTCGAGATGACCATCGTCCACCAAATCCGCCACCAGGAGACAGCCATGAGAAAGTTGAAGTCACTCTTCACCATCGCAGCCGCGGCGTTCGCCGTTCTCGCTGCGCCGAACCTCGCCAAGGCCGACAAGCTCCAGGACGTGCTCGGCTCTGGCAAGCTGCGCATCGGAATCCTCACCGATGCAGCGCCATGGGGCTTCAAGGACGACAAGGGCGAGCTCGCAGGTCTCGACGCCGATCTCGCCAGGCTGATCGCGGCCGACATGGGCGTGAAGCTCGAACTCGTCCCGGTAACCGGCGCCGCGCGCATCCCGAGCCTGCTGTCGGACAAGATCGACATGCTGATCGCGGGCCTCGGCGCGACGCCCGAGCGCGCCCAGCAGGTGATGTTCTCGCAGCCCTATGCGGTGGTGAATCTCGGCGTCTACTGCGCCAAATCGTTTCCCGCCGCGATCGGCAAGAAGCCGGATAATCTCGACGGCCGCAGCGTTGCAGTGGCCAAGGGCTCGACGCTGGATGTCTGGCTCACCGACAATGCACCGAAGGTGAAGCTCGTGCGCTTCGAGGACACGCCCGCCGCACTCGCCGCGTTTCTCGCCGGCCAGGCCGATAGCTTCGCCGAGAACAGCGCGATCGCGCTCAAGGTGCAGGAGCAGAATCCTGCCAAGGAAGTCGAGCTCAAATTCCTGATCCGCCAGTCGCCGGCCCATGTCGGCGTGCGCCAGGGCGAGCAGAACCTGCTCAACTGGATCAACATCGACATCTTCACCAACAAGCTCAACGGCAAGCTCGGCGCATTGCAGTTGAAGTGGTTCAAGGAAGAGCAGTCGCTGCCGACGCTGTGAGCCAGCACGCGCTCCCGCGAGCCCCGCGGGAGCCACTGTCGCGAGGAGTATTTCAGATGATCAAACGTTACGTCGTCGGTCCGCGCATGAGCCAGGCTGTCGCCGCCGGCGGCATGGTGCATATCGCCGGCCAGGTCGCGGACGACCGCAAGGCCGGAATCGTATCCCAGACCCAGCAGGTGCTCGCCAAGATCGACGCGCTGTTGAAGGAAGCCGGCTCCGATCGCTCCAAGTTGATCGCGGTCAACGTCTTCCTGCCGCACATCATCGACTTCGACACGATGAACTCGGTCTACGATTCCTGGATCGATCCGGCCAATCCGCCGGCGCGCGCCTGCGTCGAAGCCCGCCTCGCCGATCCCGACCTGCGCGTCGAGATGACCGCGGTCGCCCTGCTGTAACGGCGCCGCCTTTCATTCAACCTTCGGCCGGCGTCGGCGACGACGCGGCCCCGAGGCAAGCCATGCATACCGGACTTTTCCACGAGATCGATTTCGAGAAGGACCAGAAATGGTCCGGGCATCTCGGCATTCCCTTCTCGATCGACCGCTCCCCCTACTACCAGCTCAAGATCCCGATCTTCCGGATCAAGAACGGCGCCGGCCCAAAACTGCTTTTGATGGCCGGCAATCACGGCGACGAATATGAGGGCGAGATCACGCTGACGCGGCTGTATCGCCGGCTCGATGCGACAGCGGTGAAGGGCGAGATCACCATCCTGCCCTTCGCCAATTGGCCTGCGGTGATGGCGGCACGGCGCCGCTCGCCGCTCGACGAGGGCAATCTCAACCGCGCCTTTCCGGGCGATGCCGGAGGCACGCCGACGTTCCGCCTGGCGCACTTCCTCGAGCACGAGCTGTTTCCGCGGCACGATGTCGTCTTCGACATCCATTCCGGCGGCACCTCGATGGCGCATGTGCCCTGCGCGCTGATCGAGCGCCAGGGACCGCCCGAGATGTTCGGCCGCGCGCTGCGCCTGATGGAAGGGCTGGGGATGCCCTTCGCCTTCGTCGCCGAGAACGGCGCCACTGCGCCGACTTCGATGGCGGCCGCCGCACGTGCCGGCGCGATCGGACTCTCCGGCGAGTTCGGCGGCGGCGGCACCGTCACGCCGCAGACGATGGCGCTGACCGCGCGCGCCGTCGATCGCCTGCTGCTCGCGCTCGGGCTGGTCCAGGCCCCGGTGCTGGGGCTACACGCGCCGGTCGAGCGCGCCACCGAGCTGTTGGCATTGCAAAGCCATGCGCAAGCGGTTTTCGCCACGCGGCGCGGCTGGTTCGAGCCTGCCGTCGCGGTCGGCGCGCGGGTTGCGGCCGGCGACGTCGCCGGCTGGTATCATGATTTCGAGCGCCCGGAGCTGGCTGAAGAGATACTGCGCTTTCCAGCCGACGGCATCGTGATCTCGCAAAGGCTGCACACCGACAGCCAGAGCGGCGACTGCCTCGTCCAGGTCGGCCGCGCGCTGGCACGCGACGAGGTTCTTGTGCGGTGAACTTTGGCAGTCGAGCGATGTTTTGTTGAACTGGTCTCGCCAAGCACTCGATGCACCTCTCCCGCTTGCTTGCGGGAGAGGTCGGCGCGAAGCGCCGGGTGAGGGCTTTCTCCTCTTGGGAGTTCTCGCCCGCGGAGACCCCCTCCCC
>NZ_JARWCR020000121.1:0-13068 GCF_029846695.2 Bradyrhizobium nivariense
GCTCCTGGAGCCCATCGGCAACATCCCGCCGGCCGAAGCCGAGCAACGCTACTACGCCATGCTGGAACAACCGGCCATGGCGGCATAACTTAAACCAAATGGCCTCCGGCAAACCCGGGGCAGTTCACGTCAAGGTTTTCGGGTTGGTTTGGAGATCGTCCTGGCGGTCCATGGGAGGGCCCCGTGCGCGGCGCGGAGTGCCCCCACGAGCGACGGAGCGACGCGCGCGGGAGGGACCTGTGGGCCGGCGGGACGATCGTGCGCGAGGTGCTCACGGCTTTTTCTTTTCGCCAGCCTGACGGCGCAGACTGTCGCCTTTGAGCTCGATGCGGTGGGCATTGTGAATGATGCGGTCCAATATCGCATCGCCAAAGGTGGGATCGGCAATGACGTCATGCCATTGCGACACGGGGACCTGACTTGTGATCAACAAGGATCCCTTGTCGTAACGATCGTCGACGATCTCAGGCAGATCACGGCGCTGGTCGGCGGTAAGCGGCTCGGGTCCCCAGTCGTCGAGGATGAGGAGATTGATGCGCTCGAGCGCGGCGATCAGGCGCGCCAGACGGCCTTCGCCGCGCGCCCGGGCGAGATCGGCGAACAGGCGGGATGTTCGCTTGTACAGGACGGAGAAGCCGTCGCGGCAGGCTTTGTTGCCGAGCGCACAGGCAAGCCAGGATTTACCGGTGCCGGTTGGGCCGACAGTGACCAGATGGTTGCTGTCGCGGATCCATTGGCAGGTACCGAGGGTCTGGAAGAGCGAACGGTCGAGACCACGGGCGGTACGATAGTCGACGTTCTCGATGGCGGCAGCTTGACGGAGCTTGGCACTGCTCAAGCGGCGCATGAGGCGGCGGTTGTCGCGAGCAGTGACCTCGCGATCGACGAGGACGCCGAGCCAATCGGCGTGCGGCATCCCGGCCGCCTCCGGATTGTTCTGCAGTTCGACGACGGTATCGGCCATGGCGGCAAGGCCGAAGGCGCGCAAGCGATCGACGGTGGGGTGAAACAGCATGCTGATCTCTCCTGATCAATTGTAATAGCTGCGGCCACGGATGTTGGCGTGGAAGAGAATGGGCGCCTTCTCGGCGGGAGGAGCGGTTCTGTCGGTACCGTTCTTGAGGATGGCGGCGACCGATTTGTAGGAACGGGCGTTGAGCAGCAGCGCCCGGGCGCAGGCGGCATCGACGCGTTCCTGGCCATAGCGCTTGACCAGCCCGAGAATGCCGATGGCCGAGCGGAAGCCCTGTTCTGGATGCGGCCGCGACCGCAGGATGACGTCGATCAGCGTCTCGGCATTGGGGCCGACCTTGGCGGCTTCGGAACGGATGCGCTCATGGGTCCAGTCGCGATAGCGGCGATGTGAGCTCGGCATATGCTCGGGAATCGTGGTCGGGCGATGCGGCAGGGTGCTGCGCAGATGCGACGCCACCCGCTTGCCGCGGAGGAAGATCTCGACGGTCTTTTGGGTGATGCGGGCCTCGACCTCCTGATGCACGAGGTTGTGCGGGACGCTGTAGTAATGCTTGGCAATCTCGACGTGATAATCGAGGTTGACCCGGCAGCGCTTCCACTCGGCATACTCGTACGGTTCATCCGGCAAGGGGGTGAGCGCCGGATGATCGAGCTCCTGAAACAGTTCGCGCCGACTTCTCCCCCAACTCCGGAGAGGTCGATCGTTCAGCTCGACAAGGAGCGCGTGGATCGCCTCGTTGAGGGCGGCGAGCGAGAAGAAGCGGCGGTTGCGCAGACGCGCCAAAATCCAGCGCCCGACGATTTGGACCCCGACTTCGACCTTAACTTTGTCCCTTGGCCGATACGGCCGCGCCGGAACGATGCCGGTGCGGTAATGACGGGCGAGATCGGCATAGGTCCGGTTGACCATCGGCTCGTGAAAGCAGGCCCGGGTGATACCGACCTTCAGATTGTCGCTCACCGTCTGCCGGGCCGTGCCGCCGAAATAGGCAAATGCCCGAACGTGCGAGGCGATCCAGTTCCGGCAGGCTCTGGCTGAGGCTGGCTTCGGCGTAGGTGTAGTTCGAGGCGCCGAGCACGGCGACGAAGACCTGCATGCTGCGCACCTCGCCGCTGAGCCCGTCCACCACCTCCATCGTATGGCCGGAATAGTCGACGAACAGCTTCTCGCCGGCGACATGGACCTGACGCAGGGTCGGCTTGAGGCGGCCGGCCCATTCCTTGTATCGCTCGCAGAACCACGAATAGCTGAAGCTATCGGAGCTGGCGTCGCAATACTCCTCCCACAACAGCATCAGCGTGACATTCGGGCGCCGCAGCTCGCGATGCACGAGCGCCCAATCGGGCTGCGGACGCTCGTCGCTGGGCCGATCGGATGGTGGCGGATATAGACGGTTCTCGAGCCGGACATCGTCATCCAGCTTCGGCGGCAACGGCCAGGCCAGCCATCGATCCGCGCTTCAGTTATCGAGGCGAGGATGTCGTGCTGACCTTGGAGCGTATCTGCAAGATCCTTGGCTATCCCAGGACGATCCGCGTTGACCAGGGATCAGAGTTTATCTCCCGCGATCTCGATATCTGGGCTTACCAGAGGGGTGTGGTGCTGGATTTCTCGCGGCCGGGAAAACCGACGGACAACAGCTTCATCGAATCTTTCAACGGCAAGTTCAGAAGCGAGTGCCTGAACACGCACTGGTTCCTGAGCCTTGACGACGCGCGGCAGAAAATGGAGGATTGGCGCAGAGACTACAACGAAGTCCGGCCCCACAGCGCAATCGGCAACAAGGCGCCGATATCGCTGTTGAATGGCTCATCGGCGCCCCCGCCGGCATGAGCATAACCCCGGAAAATTCCAGCGCCGGCTGGCCTAGTTTTGGGGAGCACTTCACATCCATGCCAAGAAGCCTATCATTAGGCGAGGCCGGATCATATGCTCCTCCTCATCCGCCCCAACGAACCGCAGAACTCCAGCGCGTGTGCCGATTGCGCCCATTGCTCGAAGCTCAAGGAAACTACATCAACGAAAGACATTGAATATCAGCGATCTTGACAGATCCTGCTTCTGCCTGCGTCATCCAGGTCGGGACGAGAATGAGTAGCCATCTTCCGATTCGGGATTAAATGGCCGCGATCGAAATGGGGCTGGTCGCGACGATTGCCGCGGTTCGCCGATGAAATGTGTAGATTTCGATATCGAGCCCAGACTGAGGCACTATGGCATGGCCTTGGATCGCGGCGGACGACGCGCCGCGGCGATTTATTGCCTGATCGTCTCCTGCAAAATCAGTAATGTTGATCCGCAGCCGACGTCCTCGCCCATCCGGCTCATGGGCTCGACGAATGCTGCCCTGGAATTGGAAGCCAGCGATTTCGGCGCTCCCTGTGGAGCCGCACCATGACCTGCTCCATAGGATCAGGATGGCGCGTGAGCATATGGTTGGTTAGGAAGGCCGAGCGGTATGCCATTCGGCGCACAGATCGACCAATTACCGTTACTCAACGGCAAGCGCGCTGGGTGAGCTGGAAGAACCTTCTTAATTTGATCGATTGTGAGTGGGAGTCCTCCTGGACATAGCGATTGGTAGAAGAGGGGAACCCGCTACTCGTACTTAATTTAAGCCGTTGAGGCCGACTCGCGCCTGTGTTGCCTCACTGAAAACTTTTGGGTCCCACCAGAGTAGGTAGTCTCGCGATACGTTATCAACGGAGTACGATCGGTTACGAGTTCGCCACAACAGCTGAAAAAGCTCATGATCACAGGGCAAAGTGAAGCGATGAAAAGCGTAGTTAATCCGTTGCAAGTCTCACGTTTTCTTCGAGTCTATGACCTAGCTGCCGCTCAAAGAGGCATCAACCTTTCTATAGGATTCGATTTTCATGAGTATGTCGCGATTACTCGAGCCACTCCTACAAAGGGGCCGACATATCCAACTTTCCGGCCGGATCGCTCGCCGATCAAATCAGGCGAGGGGTATTGGATGAAAGGCGTCGACCAGAATAATGAGGTGGTTCTCGTAGAAGCTGCTCGATTGTTTGATCTCTCGGGCAGCAACTTTGCAGAACATCTTCAGTCCCTGAACACGTTCTACGCTGACCCGACGGTACATGCACATCCCCAGGACCGATGCACTTGTATGGCGCCAAGCGCGAAGAAGATGACCAGGAAAGTAGCGTATCACGGGGATCGCTGGGTCCGCAGAGATTTTAGAGGACAAGGCATTTCCAAAATCATGGCAGGAATAGCACGAGGCGTAACTTTTGCGATGTGGGATCCTGATTTCTTATGTGCGCTCGTGGCAGGTCGACGAATGGATAAAGGAGGTGTGTGCGGATATGCACATTATGAACCCGATGGCGCGAAATTGCAGCTGATAAAAGAGAGGATCTCGGACGACGATTGGCTTGTTTGGTTAACCAGCGAGGAATTGCGGGCCCTTGTTGATCGGCAGGAAACAAGCGGATTGAATATCGACCTGCGATTTTCGCGAGCATCACCTGGCGATATTTAAGTTTGGTGAGCTAGTGTTGCGTCGCTGTCTTGGGACAGAGAGGCATTATATGCGCAGTAGCGAAGGAAGTACAGGATGGCAGGATTAAGCATACGCTCCTCTAGGTGGATCAGATCCGCGCTTTTCTCGGAGCGCGCATGAAAGCGATTGTCAGTAGATCGATCGGGGGCCCCGAGACGCTGGTGCTAGAAGACGTTGAGGACCCCGTGCCTGCCGCCGGTCAAATTGTCGTTCGCATCAAAGCAAGCGGGGTAAATTTTCCGGACACACTGATCATAGAAGACAAGTATCAATTCAAGCCAAAGCGGCCATTTTCGCCGGGTGCCGAGTTTTCTGGCGTCGTCGAAGCAATTGGTTGCGACGTATGCGCCTTTCATACCGGTGATCGCGTGATGGGCTTCTCCAGATGGGGATCAATGGCACAGAAGATTGCCATAGACGCGAGCCGTTGCGTGATGATACCCGACAAAATGCCGTTTGGGGAGGCTTCTGCCTTCATTCTAACCTACGGTACGTCGTACTACGCATTGAAGAGAAGGGGGGATCTGAAGAGCGGAGAGACTCTCCTTGTACTTGGAGCAGCTGGGGGTGTCGGCTTGGCCGCAATTGAAATCGGAAAGGCGCTGGGCGCCCGCGTTGTTGCCGCAGTTTCTACAGCTGACAAAGCGAGGCTAGTCCGAGAGCATGGAGCAGACCGCGCAGTGATATACCCGACTGCTCCGTTTGACCCGGACTCGCGCAGAGAAACCGCGCGTCTTCTCAAAGAGGCATGTGAGCCCGACGGCGCTCACGTTGTATGTGATATCGTAGGCGGCGACTACTCAGAGGCAGCTTTGCGCGGCATAGCTTGGAACGGTCGCTTTCTCGTTGTAGGATTTACCGCAGGCATCCCCCACATTCCGCTGAATCTCCCGCTGCTCAAGTCTTGCAAAATTATCGGCGTGTTCTGGGGGCCGTGGCTTGATCGTAATATTGATCATCTTGGTCGCAGCGCGGCCGAGTTGCTCGAGTGGTATCAAAGTGGGAGGCTACGGCCCTATATATCAAGGCGTTTTCCGTTGGAGGAGGCCGGCGTTGCCATTGCCCAACTTGCCGATCGAAAGGCGATGGGAAAGATCGTCATTGATATAGACTGAATTCATCTGTGGCATCAGTCGACGCGAGCCCATCTCGTGATTGCACCGCGGACGTCCTGTGATCGTCGCTTCCAACGACATGGCCTTCGCTGATTGAACAGACAGCGATTCAGTGCCGCGGGATTCCTGGATTGCGTGAGCCAAGCCACGGCAGAGTAGTTCTTGGTTGCAGGACAATCGTGGTGACGAGCGGCGCAAGAGTTCGCCGGATTGCGTCAAAGCCTAGCAGCGGCGGTAGCTGCAGTACACGGTCTGTATCCGGTCAACTACCAGCGCTAGTAATTGATCTGGACGATGGAGGCATGCCATTGAGCGAGTGAGCGTCGGGCCGCTCAAAAGGATGGCAAAGAGTTCGCATGCAACATCAATGGCAATCTGCTGTCGCTCACGGCCGTGAGCAATGCGCTGACCCACGGCACGCAGAACTGGGTGTTCGGCCTGTCAATTGTGTGCTCTTGGGCTACGGCGAGTTCGCAGCTGTCATCCCGTATGGCGAGAGAATTGGGGTGGACGTGCAGGTAAGACGATGCTGTTGAAGGAGTATTGTCATTGTTGCGGGATCTCCTACGAATGACTGCTTCTGGCGAGAACCGAAATTGTCGCGTCAGAAGGCGCGGTTGGGAAGGCAAGGCTGTGGCGCAATCACGATTCACGAGTGAATCGGAGCGCTAGGTCGTCACATAGAGGAAGTGCTGCATGCGGCTCAATGATGAAATGAAGCTCGGACTGCTCCTCGCGCCGGCGGGCTTTCACGAAGGTGCATGGCGCGACCCGAGCGTGCCAGCGAATGGTGGAGTTGATATCGACCACTATGCTCATCTGGCAACGCTTGCAGAAGGTGCGGCATTTCACTTCGTTTTTCTTCCAGATAGCCCAAGCATTATAGAACGAGAACACGCGCATATAGCTCGTGTAGCGCGAAACGATGGATTCGAGCCAATCACACTCTTGTCCGCGCTTTCATCGAGAACAAAAGATATTGGTCTTGTCGGAACAGCGACAACGACGTACCATCAGCCTTATCATCTTGCACGCATGCTCGCGTCACTTGACCATTTATCGCGGGGACGAGCGGGCTGGAACATCGTTACCTCGGCGTACAAATCCGAAGCTCCAAATTTCGGCGAAGATGAACTTCCAGACCACGATAAACGCTATGCTCGAGCGAGAGAATTCGTGGAAGTTGTCAAGGGGCTTTGGGACACGTGGGAAGACGGCGCTTTCATTCGTGACAAGCAAAGTGGTATTTACGCTGACACGAACAAGCTGCATTTGCTTGACCACCAGGGCAATCATTTGTCAGTTAGAGGCTTGCTGAACATCTCCAGACCGCCGCAGGGATATCCCGTATTGGTTCAAGCCGGCGCGTCCGAGACCGGTACAACCTTTGGTGCAGAGGTAGGCGAGGTCATTTTTAGTACTGCGCCTTCTTTAGAGCACGGCAAACGATTCTACGCGAGCCTCAAAACGAAAGCGGGCCAATTCGGACGCGAAGGCGATCAAGTACTAGTCATGCCGGGCATTGTCCCGATTGTTGGCAGGACAAAGCAAGAAGCGTCTGACAAGCTTCAAAGGCTGCGGTCATACATGCACACCGACGTGCAAATTGGATTGGCTGATCGTTTGCTCGGATCCGTCACCGACCTACGTTCTACGGATCTCGACTCGTTGGTTCCCGAGGACTTGCCATTGACGAATTTCACCCAGAGTTACCAGAAATTGCTCCTCGATCGGGCTTTGTGCCAGAGGATGACCTGGAGACAACTCATCCATTTGGTGTCGGACAGTAAAAACCAGCTCATGGTCGTTGGAACACCGGATGAAATTGCCGATTCTATGGTCGATATATTTGATGAACGTGCGGCTGACGGATTCATTGTATTGCCGAGCATCATTCCAAGTGGACTTAACGATTTTATTGAATGCGTTATTCCAGAATTGCGCCGAAGAGGCAAGTTCAGGTCACGATATTCGGGACGGACCCTGAGAGAGAACCTCGGTCTCAAAAGGCCACCGAATCGGTTCACGCAGGCTTGAACTGTCGCCCGTGAAAAGTGAGCAAACCGTTCAGCGTAGTCGGGGAAAGCGCGTCTTGAGATTGCAAGCGTTCAGGTTTTTAGAAACCTTGGAGTTACGAAACTGAACGCAGCCGCTGGGACAACGTTTAATCTCTCGCTGGATGGGAGTGGCACTACCTGCGGCGGTCCTCAGGCGGTCCTTCGAAGCAATGTACCCACGGTCGGAGCAATATTGATGGCGGCCAATAACATCGCGACAAATCCAAGGCACGCAGACCATCGTTCTGCAATTCGAGAGACTCGTTGAAGCCGTTTAGCGAAGATCCCAACTTGAAAGCACATAAGTCACACCGTAAGCATCCGGCGAAGCTTTCAACTACCCCACAATTCTCCGATGAGCCACCGGGATGTCGGAGAGGCGTGACAGTCCGCGCCACATGACGGTATTGCCGGGCGGCGCATCGCTGGCGTGGGCGAGATAACCGCCGAGCCGTGACCTGCCCCTGAATTTTCATCCAGCGGCAGTTAGAGTCTCGGGGTTTTTTGAAGTGCTCCCCAAAACTAGGCCAGCCGGCGCTGGAATTTTCCGGGGTTATGCTCATGCCGGCGGGGGCGCCGATGAGCCATTCAACAGCGATATCGGCGCCTTGTTGCCGATTGCGCTGTGGGGCCGGACTTCGTTGTAGTCTCTGCGCCAATCCTCCATTTTCTGCCGCGCGTCGTCAAGGCTCAGGAACCAGTGCGTGTTCAGGCACTCGCTTCTGAACTTGCCGTTGAAAGATTCGATGAAGCTGTTGTCCGTCGGTTTTCCCGGCCGCGAGAAATCCAGCACCACACCCCTCTGGTAAGCCCAGATATCGAGATCGCGGGAGATAAACTCTGATCCCTGGTCAACGCGGATCGTCCTGGGATAGCCAAGGATCTTGCAGATACGCTCCAAGGTCAGCACGACATCCTCGCCTCGATAACTGAAGCGCGGATCGACGGCTGGCGAGAAGCGACTAAAGGTGTCGACGATCGTGAGAACACGGATCTTGCGGCCCGTGGCGAGCTGGTCGTGAACGAAGTCCATTGCCCAGGTCTCATTGATCTGGCGTGCTTCCGTCCTATCCTCGCGCAGCTTGGCCTTCACGCGACGCTTCGGCGCTTTGTTGCGTAATTGCAGGCTTAACTCCCGATAAAGACGATAGACGCGTTTGACGTTGATGGCCCAGCCGTCACGTTGCAGCAGGACATGGACCCGGCGATAGCCGTATCTCACCCGCGTCTCGCAGATGTCCTTGATCCGACCTTTGAGAGCGGCCTGGTCGCCGCGCTTCGACTTGTAGACGTACAGTGCGCGATCGATCCGAAGGGCCGAGCAGGCCCGCCTGATCGAGACCTTCCAGTCACTTCGCACCTTGTCGACAAGCTCACGCTTGCGGCCAGGCTTTAGAGCTTTTTTGACAGCACATCCTGAAGCATGGCCTTGTCCAACGACAGGTCGGCGACAATCCGCTTCAGCTTGCTGTTCTCTTCCTCGAGCTGACGCAGCCGCTTCATCTCTGAGGGCAACAGGCCAGCATACTTCTTCCGCCAATTGTAGAACGTCGCCTCGCTAATCCCGGCCTTGCGGCAGACCTCTGCCACTGCCGAGCCATCTTCAGCTTGCTTCAAAACAAATGCGATCTGCGCCTCTGAAAGCTTCGATGCTTTCATGGAACTCCCCCGTCAGGGGATCATAAATGGAAAATTCCAGTTCAAACTGGCCTCATTTGGCGGGGGCACGTCAGGACTCGCAAAGCAGCTTTCGTGCATTCGCGCGTACGGATCCTGACACGCGGATTGCATCTTCCTTCCTTGGATAAAATGTTTGTCGAACGAATTCAATCTGCTACCTGCTATCGGCTCGCGAAAGGCTCAGTTTGCGCGTTCCGGCCGTCAACTAATCGACAATTGTCATGTCTCCATCCTGATCGCCTATTAAGCGCGACAGTTGGCCGCCACGAAAGGTTCTGTATTTCCGCTTGAGCCAAAATAGGGCTTCCTGTCCAATCTCAATTAACCCAGTCTTTCTTGCCCCTGCGGACTAGCGGACCCCAACATTTGGGCTCCAAAAGCGCAACCAGCGTGACGAACAAACGGTCGTGCCGGCTGCCGCCCTGCAGATGCATGTTTCAAAGCGAACGCGCCCAACGTGTTCAACCCGCCAAGCTGCGTTGCGGGTCCCATTGTGTCAGCGCTCTCAGAAGGCGCACTGGCCCAAATTCTGCTTCGTGCTTGGCTACTAAACGTAGGAGGCCGTTATGCCACTCGATAATCAGCTTCCCGTTGTCTTGATCAGGCAGAACGACTTAGAATCGGTCCACGGCAAGGCGCCTCTCTCTAGAGAGTTTGTCTTCCCCCTTCCGGGGGTGGGACGGACGCGTCTCGGTCGGAGCCGCACGCCGTCGCGCACAAGCGATATCGCCTGCCGCTTCGATTCGCCCCCTACAGCCCAGCGTATTGGCTTCACACCAGGTAAACTGCCATCCAGTGTATACGACAAGAGCAGGCGCGACGTCTGGGAGCCATTTGTTTGAACATCTGTCCGGTTGTTGCCATTGAGGCGAGCATCTTAAATCGACTCCGACGGCCATACATCTACCAGGGCCTGTCTTCAGACGAGAACAGTGGATATCAGAATGATTGGTGGACTTCTCTCTACGATTACTAGCGCCGGATTGTCTCGACAGTCGAGCTTGTCGATCAGCTGCCGACTCTCGCCAACTAGAAGCGGCTATTGGACATCCTGCGGGTCGAGACCGCACGAGGAGAGACGTTTGATGAACCCGAATACCTGGGCCTAGGAACTGGGAGAGGATTTGATGAGCGTCGATTATCATGATGTCCTATTCGGCTCTTACCATCCTGTGCCGAGCAACTATCGAGCCTACCGCGATTCGGTCCAGAACCGGCTGCTTCAGATTCTTCGACAGAATCCCGGATGCAGCTTTCTCGAGATCGGCATAGGACCGATCCTCAGGAAGGAGCGGTTCAAAACGATTGACAATCTCGGGATCCACTACGTGGGCTTGGACTTCGAACATGTTTGCGCCGAGCGCAGGGCCGAGCTAGCCAGGGCCGGCATTGTCAATCGAGACGTTAGGCTTGTGGGAAATTACGTAGGAACATACTTGTTCAACCTGATCAGGTTGGCTAGGCATCGGGAGACTTTCGATATCATTTATCTCAATGGAAACCGTTCGATCTATGTAGATCTGGCGGCTGCCATGGCAGCAGTACGGCTGTTGAAACCTGGAGCCCTATTCCTTTTTGATGATGTGAGGTTCGCCTTTGGAACGAGAGAGTTGATCAAAGCGACCGCCGGATATACTGAAAGCAGGCAGACCAATGAGCTGACTGAGGATGAGGCAAACGAGCCTCACGTCACGATCATCATCCGGGACTATCTCATCCCTTTGTTCAGCTTTGAGGTCGAGCGATTGTGGTCGGATCCAGACTGGATTGCGCTCCGAGCGCCCCGTTCGGCTTCGTGGATTGCGATGTGACAGGTGACAGCCCTTCATTCCGGCTACACTCGTCTGCGCATGACTTCAGGGCTGCAGCGATGTTCCATCTGTGGCTGGCACAACCTTGCTGATGTCTGGAGACTGCCGTGACCGATCAGACCAAGCCGGATCGAGCCCGGCCCATCGCCTTGCTGGGCGCGCCCATCGACATGGGGGCTTCGCAGCGTGGCACCTTGATGGGTCCCGCGGCGCTGCGCACTGCCGGTCTTGCGACGCTGCTCGATAGCCTGGACTTCGAGGTCGTGGACTACGGCGATCTCTCCGTCGCCGAGATCGGGGATCTTGATGACCTTTTGCCGGAGAAGGCCAATCACTACCGGGAGATCCAGCGCTGGACGCGTGTGCTGAGTCGTCGCAGCTATGAGATCGCCGGGACCGGCGCCATTCCGATCTTCCTTGGCGGCGATCACACGCTGTCAATGGGCTCGGTCAACGCCATGGCGCGTCACTGGCAGGAGCGCAGTCGCAAGCTCTTCGTGCTCTGGCTGGATGCGCATGCCGACTATAATACCCCGGCGACGACGATCACCGCCAACATGCATGGCATGTCGGCGGCGTTCCTGTGCGGCGAGCCGGGCCTCGACGGCTTGCTGGGCGATGATCTCCGCGCCTCGATCGACCCCGACCGGCTCGATTTGTTCGGCATACGCTCGATCGACAAGCTCGAACAGGAGCTGATGCGCGCCCGCCGGATCAGGGTTGCCGACATGCGCCAGATCGACGAGTTCGGCGTCGCCGTGCTGATCCGGCGTGTCATCGAGCGTGTCAGGGCGAGCGACGGGGTGCTGCACGTCAGCTTCGACGTTGATTTCCTCGATCCGTGCGTCGCGCCGGGCGTCGGCACGACGGTGCCGGGCGGAGCGACTTACCGCGAGGCGCACCTGATCATGGAGCTCTTGCACGATTCCGGGCTGGTAGGGTCGGTCGACATCGTCGAGCTCAACCCGTTCCTGGACGAACGCGGCCGGACCGCACGCACCGCGGTCGAGCTGATCGGCAGCCTGTTCGGCCAGCAGACCGCCGACCGGCCAAACACCGAGCAACGCGATCGCACCAGGCGGATAAGATTGACTCGCGGCGACGTTTGTGCACCGCAAGGAAAGGAACTGCTCTCGCAGCAGGCAGATTTGGGTCAGCCCTGATCGAAATTGCCAGCTTTTGAAATAGCTGCCAATTGCAAATGCTGCCGTTGGAATGTTTGATGCTGGGTCTGCGCAAGCCGAGGGTTCGCAATGACCAGCACGATCAATCCCGACGATGATCCCGCGGCGACCACGCGCCGCCGCTTTCTGAAAGGCGGCACTGCTGCACTGGGAGGGGCCGCTCTCGGCGCGGGCGCGATTCTGCCGCTGCGGAGACGGACAACCTTCCGCCCAACGTTCCCAATGGATGAAGGCACCGGGCGAGCCGATGGGAAGCCAGCCCTATGGAGCGCCCTCGCCGTTCGAAAAGGGGATAGTCAAGAACATCTCGAAGACCCTGAAGCAGTCGGCATAGCGCAATGAAATTCGCGCAAAGCTTCAGCATTGAGGTGCAGTACTTTTTGAATGGGCCATCGTATTTGATCCGGCGGCCAATCCGCCATATCACCCCGACTAACCCGTTTTGTGCTGCTACGCCGGGGCGATTGCAGTTGATCGGACGTAGCCGTAGATCTCGGAAGGGAGGACCGGCGCATACAAGTTGTATGTTCAGTCGCAGGCTTGATGGTACATTCTTGTCGCGCGATGGAGAGATGCTGTGCGAACTAGATCAGCGTTTTCTTGGTTCGAATCATATCAAGCAGCCTCGGCGAGTTTGTAGGACCAGGTGTGGATGACGGGATGACGATTGACGTCGTCGATACCAGCCATGATGCGCTCCTTGAGTTCGTGTTTTG
>NZ_JARWCR020000122.1:0-13058 GCF_029846695.2 Bradyrhizobium nivariense
AGACTCCCCCTCACCCCACCCTCTCCCCGCAAGCGGGGCGAGGGAGTCGAGCACCGACCGGGCCGCGCATTCACTTCGACGCGGCGGCCGGCGTTCAGACTCTCGTAACCATACGCCACGGCAAAACCCCCGAATGGACCGCCCTTGCCGCACCTCGGCCAAGTTGCGGCCAAAATCCGGCGCCCTAGTCCCTGGCTGACGTCGTCGTGCGGGGGAGACTCGCGCTGCGCTCAACGCGAACAGGGGAACAACGATGAACGCCATGCGTCCGGAAAAGACCGAAACCACCGAGACCGAGACGGTCGACACCAACCTCGCCGCAGTGACGGAAGTCGAAGCCGGCATCCGTGACTTCGTCCGCAACGACATCGCCTATCTGCGCCGTCCGGCGTCGACGACCACCGACGCGCCGCCGCTCGATCCGAGCGCCGAAGCCACCGTCACCAACGTCAACTCGCTGATCCAGCGCGTGGCCGGCACCTCGCTCGCCGAGATCGAGAATTTGATCTCCGAGCTCGAGAGCCTGCGCGACCTGCTCCACGCCGAAGGCCAGCGCGTCCAGCGCGAGATCTCCGGCTACGCCCAGCTCAGCCAGGCCGCGATGAAGTCCACCCGCATGATCGCGGACAACGTCTCGCAGTGGAAGCGCGCCGCCGACGGCCTGCGCAACAGCTGATCGCTGCCATCACGCGTCACCAGCCGCCGCGTTCCGAAAGGGGCGCGGCGGTTTTGATTCGTGGGTGTGTGATGGGGTGCGCACGCGCCCCCCACTGAAAGTGTCATCACCCGCGAAAGCGGGTGATCCAGTACTCCGAGAAGGTGCGGGACACGGAGAGGCCGCGGCGTACTGGATGCCCCGCCTTCGCGGGGCATGACAGCGGAAGGTGCGGTTTGAACCCTCCGGGCCCCAGCGCCGACCAATGCCAGGCGCCCGCAGCCTTGCGGCCGGGCTTGGGGACATTTCAGATGGAAAGCATTCGGCCCGACACCACGGACCCCATTCCGATGCGGCCCGCGCCGAACCAGTTCGGCACGATCATGCTGCGTTTTGTCGGATTGCTGGCGGTTGCGATCACCATATTGGCGTTCGTCTACAGCCGCTGAGGCGGGCCCTGATGCCGGTCCCGGAGAGTTAACGAAATCTTACCGGGCGGCTTCCACAGTCGAGGCTTCCAGGGTGTAGGCGCCATCGGCATAGCCCTTCACCACCATGCCGGCGACCAGCATCACGGCCAGCGTCGCGGTAGCAAAGATGAATCCGACCAGCTTGAGTGCGCCGCGGTCTGCCATGGTCCTCGTCCCCTGTACTCTGCCCAGATCGTTCAAATAGACAGCGACAGGTTCATAATTGGTTAGCAACTCGATGGTTCCGCCAACTGCTTCGCGGGAAAACCATGTTGCGCAGGCTTATGGCAGCCGCCCGGAATCGCGTCCATAGCGCGGGGGCAACAGTTCCGCGATTTCTCTTCTCCCTCGCCCCGTTCTTACCGGGAGAGGGTGGGGTGAGGGGCTCTCTCCTCACATGACATCATCGAGAGACCTGTACCCCCTCACCCGGATCGCAAGCGCGATCCGACCTCTCCCTGCAAGCGGGGAGAGGTTAAGAAGCGCTCGCTCGAGTCTACCCGCCCTTCGCACGCATCGGCACGAAGGCACTGGCGGTGATGGCGTAGACGTCCTCGCCGCGCTGGTTGGTGCCGGTGGTACGGGCGGTCAAGATGCCCCAGCCGGGACGCGAGGCGGAGCTGCGCTTGTCGATGACGACGTTGGCGTAAGCGACAGTGTCGCCGGCGAGCACGGGCCTGATCCAGCGCAGGTCGCGAAAGCCCGGCGACGGGCCCCACACCGCGACCTCCTCGCCGCGCGACGCGGCTTCCCGCGCCAGACGCTGGCCGTCGGCGACAAGCAGGCTCATGCAGGCCGAGCCGACATGCCAGCCCGAGGCCGCGAGCCCGCCGAACAGCGAATTCTTGCCCTCCTCCTCGTCGAGGTGAAAACGCTGCGGGTCGAACTTCGTGGCGAACGCCTTGATGGAGTCCGCCGTGAAAACGTAGGCGCCGATCTCGCGACGATGGCCGATCTCGATGTCCTCGAAGAACCGCATCAGACCGCCCCCTCGCGCCGCTTGATCAGGATCGGCGAGGTCATCTCGCACAGCGCCTGCCCCGCCGCGTTACGCACGGTGCATTTGAACTTGACGATGCCGAGCTCCGGGCGACTCTTCGAGGTGCGCGCTTCCAGTACGTCGACGTCGAGCATGAGGTCGTCGCCAGGTCTAAGCGGCGACAGCCAGCGCACCTCCTCGACGCCGGGAGATCCCAGCGAGGCGGCGCGGGTGATGAAACCGTCGGCCATCATCCGCATCATCAGCGAACAAAGATGCCAGCCCGAGCCGGACAGGCCGCGCAGCATGCTTTTGCCGGCGGCTTCCTCGTCGAGGTGCATCGGTTGCGGATCGAACTCGGCGGCAAAGGCCAAAATCTCGTCGCGGGTGACATGGCGCGGGCCGAATGTTCCGAACCGGCCGGGCGGGAAATCTTCGAAGGTCAGGGTCATCTTGGGAAGGGTTTGAGGGAATGACAGATTGTGGCCGCACTTTGCGGCAATCTCAACCCGCCGGCCCGCATGGCTCGTGCTACATTCGACGCGCCGGCGTTGGACTCTGAGTCGGATCAACCGAGGGCCAGGATCCACTTGCAAGGCCCGATTTGACAACACCTGAATTGCCCTGGGGAGAGCAATGTTTTCATTCAGTGACCTGTTTCAATGGGACCGCTTCATCACGCCGACGATCATCAAGACCTTCTACTGGCTGGTGATCGCGCTGATCTGCCTGTTCGGCCTCTCCGGCATCTTCTCCGGCCTCGCGATGATGGCGATCAGCCCGTTCGGCGGCTTCCTGATGCTGCTGTCGTCGATCGCGAGCGTCGTCGTCGGGGTCGTGTTCTCGCGCATCGTCGCGGAGCTGATCCTGATCATCTTCCGCATCAACGAGCATCTCGGCGCTATCAGGGATCAGGGCGGCGGGTTGCGGTGAGGCGTTGCTGTAGGGTGGGTTAGCCGAAGGCGTAACCCACCGGCTTCGTTCGGCAGACGCGAAAGCATGGTGGGTTACGCTGCGCTAACCCACCCTACGAGGCCGTCGATATCTTACGTATTAAACCTGAAATGCATCACGTCGCCGTCGGCGACGACGTATTCCTTGCCTTCGAGGCGGAGCTTGCCGGCATCGCGGGCGCCGGCTTCACCGTTCAGCGCGACGTAGTCGTCATACGCGATGGTCTCGGCGCGGATAAAACCCTTCTCGAAGTCGGTGTGGATCACACCGGCCGCGCCCGGCGCCTTGGTGCCGCGATAGATGGTCCAGGCGCGCGCTTCCTTCGGGCCCACCGTGAAATAGGTGATGAGGTCGAGCAGCGTATAGCCGGCGCGGATCAGACGATCGAGGCCGGCCTCTTCGAGACCCAGCGTCTCCAGGAAGTCGGCGCGTTCGTCACGCGAGATGGTGGCGATCTCGGATTCGATTTTTGCCGAGATGACGACGGCAATGGCGCCTTCCTTGGCAGCCTGGTCCTGCACCGCCTTCGAGAACGAATTGCCAGTCGCGGCCGAGCCTTCCTCGACGTTGCAGACGTAGAGCACAGGCTTGGACGACAGCAGGCCGAGCATCCCGAAGGCGCGCTCCTCCTCCGCTTTGCGCTCGACGAGGCGCGCGGGCTGGCCCTCGCGCAGCAGCACCAGCGTGCGATTGACGAGGTCGAGCTGCTCCTTGGCGTCCTTGTCGTTGCCCTTGGCCTTCTTGGAGAGGTTGTCGACGCGCTTCTCGAGGCTGTCGAGATCGGCGAGCATCAGCTCGGTCTCGATGGTCTCGATGTCGGCGAGCGGGGCGATCTTGCCCTCGACATGGGTGATGTCGGAGTCCTCGAAGCAGCGCACGACATGCGCGATGGCGTCGACCTCGCGGATGTTGGCGAGAAACTGATTGCCGAGGCCTTCACCCTTGGAAGCGCCGCGCACGAGGCCGGCGATGTCGACGAAGGTCAGCCGGGTCGGGATGATCTGCGCCGACTTGGAGATCGCCGACAGCTTGTCGAGCCGCGGATCCGGCACCGCGACCTCGCCGACATTCGGCTCGATGGTGCAGAACGGATAGTTCGCCGCCTGCGCCGCGGCCGTCTCGGTCAGCGCATTGAACAAGGTCGATTTGCCGACATTGGGCAACCCGACGATCCCGCATTTAAATCCCACGAGCGTTATTCCTTGCCGTTATCGTCCTTGGTCAAAAATCCCTTCGCCTGCATGGCGAGGTGCACCCTGTTGGCGAAGGTCGCATCCGTGCCTTTGGCAACCAATGCCGCGTGCTCGGCCACCGCCTCGCACAGCGTCGCCACCCAGTCATTGTCGGCCTTGGCGAAGTCCGACAGCACGTGGCCGTGCACCAGTTCCTTGACGCCGGGATGACCGATGCCGAGCCGCACCCGGCGGTACTCGTTGCCGATATGCGCCGAGATCGAGCGCAGACCATTGTGGCCGGCGATGCCGCCGCCGATCTTCACCCGCACCTTGCCCGGCGGCAGTTCGAGCTCGTCATGGAACACGGTGACGTCGCCCGGCGCGATCTTGAAGAAGCTTGCCGCTTCCTGAACGCTGCGGCCGGATTCGTTCATGTAGGTCGTCGGCTTGAGCAGGATCACGCGCTCAGTGCCGAGCGCGCCTTCCGAGGTCTCGCCCTGAAACCTGCGGCGCCAGGGTGCGAAACCATGACGCCGCGCAATCTCGTCGACGGCCATGAAGCCGACATTGTGTCGGTTACGTGCGAATTTCGCGCCGGGATTGCCGAGCCCAACAAAGAGTCGCATGACGCGGCGCGCCCCTCGCTCGGCACGCGGTCAGGGACCGCGCGCCGGCTTTGAGAGATTACTTCTTCTTGTCGCCGCCGGCGGGAGCCTTGGCAGCGGGAGCCTTGGCAGCCGCCGCCGGAGCAGCAGCACCCGCAGCAGGAGCGGCAGCACCGGCCGCCGGAGCAGCGGCACCCGCAGCCGGAGCAGCAGCCGCGGCCTTCTGCTCTTCGGCGTAGCCGGACGGCGGCACGATGGTGACGAGGGTCGCGTCCTCGGAGGTCAGCGCCTTCACGCCGGCCGGCAGCTTGATGTCGGAGAGATGCAGCGAGTGGCCGATTTCGAGCGAACCGACATCAGCCTCGATGAACTGCGGAATGTTCTCCACACCGCACTCGAGCTCGATCGCGTGCGCAACGATGTTCACGGCGCCGCCGCGCTTCACGCCGGGCGAACCTTCAGCCTTCACCACGTGCAAGGGAACGCTGATGCGGATGGTGGCGCCTTCGCCGAGCCGCATGAAATCGACGTGGATCGGGAAGTCCTTGACCGGATCGAGGTGGTAGTCACGCGGAATCACGCGGTGCTTATTGCCCTCGAGGTCGATGTCGACCAGCGTGGTCAGGAACCGGCCGGCGAGGATGCGCGTGCGCAGTTCGCGATCGTCAACCGAGATCGGGAGCGGGGGCTGGTTGTTGCCATAGATAACTCCGGGCACTCTCCCGGCGCGACGCTCTGCCCGGGCGGCCCCCTTGCCGCTCTTCGGACGTGCGGTCGCCTTCAATTCCTTGACGGTCGCCATAACGTTAAGTCCTTGTTTTTGCAAAAGTTAATGGGCCGCAAGGCGGCCCATGGCATACGCCGCAGCAAGCCTCCAGGGGTGCGGGGGCCGCGGACGTGGCGGGCTTTTACCCGGAAGACGCGGAAATGACAAGGAGAATGGGCCGCCGGGCGGAACCCGATAGTCCGGATGGAGCCGCCGGAGTTACCCGCCGAGCTTGGCCTCCAGCGCCGCGATGCGTGCTTTCAGGGCCTCGTTCTCCTCACGCGCCAGGCGCGCCATGTCCTTGACCGCGTCGAACTCCTCGCGCTTGACCAGGTCCATGTCGCGCAGGAATTTTTCGGCCTGGGTGCGCATCACCGTGTCGAACTCGCGCTTGACGCCCTGCGCGGCACCGGCGGCGTCGTTCATCAGGCGGCCGATCTCATCGAAAAACCGGTTGTTGGTCTGGGTCATGTCGGTCTCCTGGCGGCCTTCGATGAACTCTGCGCGAACTCGCAAGGAGACAATGGCAATCCGATTGGGCCGGTTCAAGAGCCGATCGGCGGTATCCTTGTCATGCCCCGGTTTCCTTGCAATCGTATTCAACGTCCCTGCATAAGAAGAATCACAAAGGCGCTCGAGATGATCGACCAGCAGATCGCGATCCCCACCAAGGACGGTCACACCGCAACCTTCATCACCCATCCCGAACGCGGCGGGCCGTTTCCGGTCATCCTGTTCTACATGGACGCGCCGGCGATCCGCGAAGAGCTGCGTGACATGGCGCGCCGGCTCGCGACATCGGGCTATTACGTGATGCTGCCGAACCTCTATTACCGCTCCGGCGTGATGGAGCTCGGCGCGCTGCCGGCCGATCCGAATGCGCCGGAGCGCAAGCGCATGTTCGCGCTGATGGGTTCGCTCACGATCCCCATGATCATGGACGACACGCGCGCGCTGCTGACCTATGCCGAGGGCCAGGCGGCCGCGAACACCAGGCTGATCGGCACTGTCGGCTACTGCATGAGCGGCCGCTACGCCGTCAACGCCGCCACGCATTTCCCCGATCGCGTCAAGGCCGCCGCCTCGGTCTACGGTACGCAGCTTGCGACGGATCAAGATGACAGCCCGCATCTCGCTTCTAGCAAGACCAAGGCCGAGCTCTATTTCGCCTGCGCCGAGACCGACATCTACGCGCCGACCGAGATCATCGAGAAGGTCAAGCAGGGCATGAGCGGCGCCAAAGCCGAGGTCGAGATCTATCCCGGCACCCATCACGGCTTCGCCTTTCCCAGGCGTCCGGTCTATGACCGCGACGCCGCCGAGCGGCATTGGGAGCGTCTGCTGGCGCTCTATCGCCGCAATCTCGTGTAGAACGGGATGGATCGGTCTATCCGCGAACTCGGTGCACCTCTCCCGCTTGCGGGGGAGGTCGGCGCGAAGCGCTGGGTGGGGGTTCTCTCCTCGCTGGGAGTCTTTCGGTGGAGACACCCTCTCCCCAGCCCTCCCCCGCAAGCGGGGGAGGGAGCGGACCTTCGTCCTGGTCACATATCGACCTTCACTTCTTGAAACCAAGGTGCGATGCAGCTTCTTCTCATCGACTTTCCCGCCTTCAAGCCGATCGCGATCGAGATCGGTCCGTTCGCGATCCGCTGGTATGCGCTGGCCTATATCTGCGGCATCGTGTTCGGCTGGCTCTATGCGCGCTCGCTCCTGAAGAAAGAGCGCCTGTGGGGCGGCCCGGCGCCGATGTCGCTGGTGCAGATCGACGACTTCATTCTGTGGGTCACACTCGGCATCATCCTCGGCGGCCGCACCGGCTACGTGCTGTTCTACAACCTGCCCTTCTTCATCGACCATCCCGCCGCGATCTTCAAACTGTGGGAAGGCGGCATGTCCTTCCACGGCGGCTTCCTCGGCTGCGTCGTCGCGGTGATGTGGTTTGCCTATCGCAATCACATCCCGATCCTGTCGCTCGGCGACATCACCACTGCCGTCGCTCCGGTCGGGCTGCTGCTCGGGCGCATCGCCAATTTCATCAATGGCGAATTGTGGGGCCGCGCCACCGACCCGGAGCTGCCCTGGGCGATGATCTTCCCCAACGATCCCGCCCAGCTGCCGCGCCATCCGAGCCAGCTCTATGAAGCCGGCATGGAAGGAATTTTGCTGTTCACGGTGCTCGCCATCATGATCCGCTTCGGTGCCCTGAAGCGGCCGGGCATGATCCTCGGCGCCTTCATCCTGACCTATGGTCTGAGCCGGATCGCCGGCGAGCATTTCCGCGAACCGGACGTCCAGCTCGGATTTCTCTGGGGCGGATTAACCATGGGCATGCTGTTGTCGATCCCGATGCTTATTGTAGGCCTCATACTTATTGTATTGGCAGTGAAGCGTGGAGCGCCGAAGTCCGCAAAGGCCATTCGTTAATTCCTCTTGAGAAGATAGACCGTGACCGAACAGCCGCTACTCAACGAGATCAAGGCGCTGATCAAATCCTCGGGCCCCATGCCGGTCTGGCGGTACATGGAACTGTGCCTGATGCATCCGCGCTATGGCTATTACGTCTCGCGCGATCCCTTGGGACGAGAGGGCGATTTCACCACCGCGCCCGAGGTCAGCCAGATGTTCGGCGAGCTGCTGGGATTGTGGACCGCCTCGGTGTGGAAGCAGATGGGCTCGCCGCAATTCCTGCGGCTGATCGAGCTCGGCCCCGGCCGCGGCACCATGATGGCGGATGCGCTCCGCGCACTCCGCGTGCTGCCCCCGCTGTACCAAGCGCTTCACATCCACATGGTCGAGGTCAATCCGGTCCTGCGCGAGCGGCAGGATGCGACGCTGTCGGGCGTGCGCAACATCGCCTGGCACGACAGCATCGACGACGTGCCTGAGGGGCCGAGCATCATCCTCGCCAATGAATATTTCGACGTACTGCCGATCCACCAGATGGTCCGTCACGAGAACGGCTGGCACGAGCGCGTGATCGAGATCGACGCCAACGGAAAACTTCAGTTCGGCGCGGCTTCCGAGCCGACGCCGCGGTTCGAGGTGCTGCTGCCGCCTCTGGTGCGCGCCGCGCCCGTCGGGGCCGTGTTCGAATGGCGGCCCGATGCGGAGATCATGAAGCTCGCGACGCGCGTGCGCGACCAGGACGGCGCGGCGCTGATCATCGATTACGGCCATCTGCGCAGCGATGCCGGCGACACCTTCCAGGCGATCGCGCGCCACACCTTCACCGATCCCCTGAAGGCGCCGGGCCAGGCCGACGTCACCGCCCATGTCGACTTCCAGGCGCTCGCGCGCGCGGCCGAGGATGTCGGCGCCCGCGTGCACGGCCCGGTGACGCAGGGCGATTTCCTCAAGCGCGTCGGCATCGACACCCGTGCCGCGGCGCTGATGCAGAAGGCGACGCCTGACGTCGCCACTGATATTTCGATCGCGCTCAAACGCCTGACCGATACCGGACGCAGCGGCATGGGCTCGATGTTCAAGGTGCTCGGCATCTCCGAGTCGCGGTTGACCAGCGTTGCGGGCCTCAGCGATCTCGAACGGGCCGGAGGCGGCTCATGACGCTTGCTTCGTCGCTGCTGTCGGCCGTGCCCGGCCTGCGCCATGCCTTCTTCACCCGCGAAGGCGGCGTCTCAGGCGGCATCTATTCCGCGCTGAACGGCGGGCTCGGCTCCAACGATGATCAGGCCCTTGTCGCGGAGAACCGCCGCCGCATGGCCGAGCATGTCGGCGTCGCGCCGGAACGCTTTCTCAGCCTGCACCAGATCCATTCGCCCGACGTCCTCGTCGCCGACACCCCGTGGCCGGGCAGGCCGCGGCCGAAGGGCGATGCGCTGGTGACGAAAGTGCCGGGCATCGCGCTCGGCGTCTCCACCGCCGATTGCGGGCCGGTGCTGTTCGTCGATCCCGACGCGCGCGTGATCGGCGGCGCACATGCCGGCTGGAAGGGCGCGCTCACAGGCGTGCTGGAGGCGACGATCTCGGCGATGGAAAAGCTCGGAGCCTCGCGCGGCGGCATCATCGCCGCGATCGGCCCGTTGATCCGCCAGGACAGCTATGAGGTCGGCAACGAGTTCGTGGCGCGCTTCATCGAGGCGGATGCGGACAATGCGATGTTCTTCATCCCGTCGGTGCGCGAAGGCCACGCGATGTTCGACTTGGCCGGCTTCATCCGGAAACGCCTGGAGGCCGCGGGCATCCTGATGATCGACGATCTCGGCCTCGATACCTATGCCGACGAGCGCTTCTTCAGCTACCGCCGCTCGGTGCATCGCAAGGAGCCGGATTACGGCCGCCACGTTCACGCCATCGCGCTCGAAGCGTGAACACAAGGGCAACACGCCGTCATTCCGGGGCTGGCGAAAGCGAGAACCCGGAATCCATCGCACAGCAACTGACGCGGTGAAATGGATTCCGGGCTCGCGCCAAGTGGCGCGCCTGGGAATGACGGCGCGTTTTGGCGCTCCCGCCCTAGACGTTAATGCGTTTTAACGATATCGCTGCCCTCCATAATGAGGGACGCGTCATTCATCTTGCGCCGCGCAGGTTCGCGTGTGCTGGCGGTCATGCTGCTGGCGGCTGCGACCGCGCTTGGCGGCTGTGCCGGTGGCGGTGGTTCCGCGAACTCCTATGCGATGGCGCCGAGCGCCGGCTCTGGGGCGACGGTCGCGTTCGAATCCATCGACGGGCCGCCGCCGCAAGTGTTCGACCGCATGGTCGGCGTGCTCGACAGCGAATCCAAGCTGCGCAGCCTGTCCGTGGTCTCCCGCGAGGGGACGGCCGCCTACCGCGTGCGCAGCTACCTCTCCGCCCAGATCGTGCGCGGCAAGACCGTGATCGCCTGGGTCTGGGACGTCTACGACGCCAACCAGCAGCGGGCGCTGCGCCTTTCCGGCGAGGAACCGACTGCGGCCAAGGGCGGCCGCGATGCTGCCCGGGATCCTTGGGGAGCTGCCGACGACCTCGTGCTGCGGAAGATCGCCCAGGCCGGATTCAGCGGACTTTCCAACATGATCAGCGGCACGCCGGATGCGCCGAGCTCGACTCCCGGCTTGCGCGGACCAGCGGTGGCGAGCGTGATCCCAGAGGCTCGGGCGGCCGAGATGCCGGCCTCGGCGCTCGGCTATGCCGAGCGATAACCCCCGCTAAACCACGGCCCCAAATTGCCGCCAAACCGTTGGCCAGACTCGGGATTTCGCAGGAAAACGTAGCATCCCGGGTTGCCATTGCAGCCCTCGGCCTGATATTTCCTCGCCCGTCGTAACCGTGCTCCGTGGGTATTCGAGATGTTGAACATCGTGTCCAGCAAAGCGCGGGAGGAAGCGTCCATGTCGGCCAAGAACGGCTCCATCAAGCTCGTCGCCGGCAACTCCAATCCGGCTCTCGCCCAGGCCATCGCGCAAGGTCTCGACCTGCCCCTGACCAAGGCGGTGGTACGGCGCTTCGCCGACATGGAAATCTTCGTCGAGATCCAGGAGAACGTCCGCGGCTCGGATGCCTTCATCATCCAGTCGACCTCGTTCCCGGCCAACGACCATCTGATGGAATTGCTGATCATCACCGACGCGCTGCGCCGTTCCTCGGCGCGCCGCATCACCGCGGTGCTGCCCTATTTCGGCTACGCCCGGCAGGACCGCAAATCGGGTTCGCGCACGCCGATCTCGGCCAAGCTCGTCGCCAATTTGATCACGCAGGCCGGCGTCGACCGCGTCATGACGCTCGACCTGCATGCCGGCCAGATCCAGGGCTTCTTCGACATCCCGACCGACAATCTCTACGCGGCGCCGCTGATGGTGCGCGACATCAAGGACAAGTTCGATCTCTCCAAGACGATGGTGATCTCGCCTGACGTCGGCGGCGTGGCCCGCGCTCGCGGCCTCGCCAAGCGCATCAACACCCCGCTCGCGATCGTCGACAAGCGCCGTGAGCGGGCCGGCGAATCCGAGGTCATGAACGTGATCGGCGACGTCGCCGGCTACACCTGCATCCTGATCGACGACATCGTAGACTCCGGCGGCACGCTGGTGAACGCGGCCGACGCACTGATCGCCAAGGGCGCCAAGGACGTCTACGCCTACATCACCCACGGCGTGCTCTCCGGCGGCGCGGCCGCGCGCATCGCGGGCTCGAAGTTGAAGGAGCTCGTGATCACCGACTCGATCCTGCCGACGGATGCGGTGACCAAGGCGCCGAACATCCGCACGCTGCCGATCGCCAGCCTGATCTCCGACGCGATCGCGCGCACTGCGGCGGAAGAGTCGGTGTCGAGCCTGTTCGATTAATTCATCTACGCCGGCACGATCGTAAGGTGGGCAAAGGCGCGACGCGCTATGCCCACCTTTTTTATTGCCGCCAAAGTGGTCGATACGCTTCGCTTTGCCCACCTTGCGCTAGCTACGCTCCTGTCCCTCAGGCTTCAGCTTCTCACCGACCACCTCAGCAGACGACTTGAGGAAACTCGCCGGCGCGCCTTGTCGCGATCCGGTTGACCAGCCGCGCGCCGAGTTGGCGAGCTTTCAGGCGAGAGGCCGGCAGGTTTCCGCCCTCGGCCAATATTGCCGGTTTGCGATCGTCACAATTATGATCTACTATAGGTAGATTATATACGAGATGCATTTTTAAGGAGATTTATCATGCGCGGCAAACTATCGGTCGGCCTGACGGCGGCGCTCGCCCTCTTCTTCGGGATCACTGGGGAGGCAGCGGTCGCGCAGAATACGGATGACGCGGCGTTGAAGAGCATGAACGCCTGCCTTTCAGGGCCCTCTCCCGGTTCCGAGAAGGATTTCATGATGGGCCTCAACCCCGCGCTGAATGCGCCGGACCGGATATCGTGGTGCATCTTCCTGTATGTGAATTCGAACGCGGCCTCGACCGGCAACAACAACGCGCTGTTCGAGACCTGGGCAACGGACAACGACACGTTCCAGACCAACCCATCCTGGCCGGGTCCGGGAACCGCCGAAAAACCGCTGCACCAGCCGGTTTTGCGTCAACTGATAGGGCAGCCGCAGGGTGGGCTCACGCCTTTCGTGCTGCCGTTCTCGTCGACCCAATGCCAGGCCGGGCAATTATGCGTCGGCGAGGAGGTGCGGCGGAATCGTGCGACCTTCGATTTCATCAAGGACAACAAGCTGTTCAGCCGCGCCGGCTTGAAGGCCTATGACAAGGCGATCGTGTTCCCGGCGGATTCGATCGAGGTCAAGGCGAACTGGGTACCGGTCAGCCAGCTCGCGCAATTCCTTGGCAATAGCGGTGCACCGGTGGACGCCAAGCTTTATCATCTCAACACCGTGTCCGAGAGCGGCCAGCAGATACAGTACGCGCTAGGGTCTGTTGGGATTCATCGGGAGTTTATCACGGCTGCGGCCAGATGGATCATGGCTGCGAAGCTTTGATCGGTCTTATCTGCGCGCAACGGGATACGTTTGAATTCCTTGAGCTTGCAGAAG
>NZ_JARWCR020000123.1:0-12767 GCF_029846695.2 Bradyrhizobium nivariense
ATTTGACGGCCGTCAGTCCAAGCGGCAGCCCTTCGGTCGTCACCGCCAGGCTCGAGTGCATCAGGATGCCGCAAACCGTGTGCGATCTCAGGCGGCCCGCCTTGTCCCGGCCGCTGTTTATGCTCTTCGTGATTCCGACGCGTCTGAGTTCTCTCTTTGATAGCTGAACTCGGTCGTATCATGGAGCACCAGAACCGGACCGCCGGCGGCAATCGAGCGCTCATGCGTCGATTGAAAGTGGCCAGCCAGAATGTCCGCTTCGCTGACCCGGTCGTTGGAGAAAAAACGATACGCAGCCTTGGTGTTGGCCCAGTCCTGGCACACCAGCGGAATACTTTCGCCCATGGCGCTCCCGATCTGCGCTACCAGTTTGCGGAGCCGCTTGTTCAGGCGCTCGTCGGCAAGGCTGCAGCCAGCGAGCTCGCGATCAAACCATGCATCGGCTTCTTCGTCCATTGGCACCGTCCCCTGCGAATCGGTGCCAGACAAGGAATCACGGTCGATTCCTGCGATGCAATGGTTTGTGCGCTCCCTCAGCCCGTTCGACTAAATGTGGGTAATATATCACGCGAACTATCTACGCTTCATGGAGCGCAGCCGAACGAACTACCTTCGGCTTCTGGGACAGATCATCGCAGATTGTTCGAGGCTAGCGGCGAGGAGCTGAGCGGCTTCGCCTTCGTGGTGCGTTCTATGAAACTGGACTTCTTCAAACCTGGCTATATGGATGACGTGATTGATGTGATCGCGGCTCCTGAGAGCCTGACTCAAAAAGGGCGGGGAGCTCTTCAAGGCGCGGCGAGGCGCCTTGTCAGCAGCCTGAGACGGGCAACGTGAAGCCAGGCAAGCTCTGTCGCGGCTGAGCCTTCAAAGTCTCTGGTGAGGCGTCGGCAACGACCGCACCATGCAAAGGTCCGTTCGACCACCCAGCGTCTGGGCAAGAGCTGGAAGCCCTTGACCCCCGGTGGTCGCTGGACGATCTCGATTGTCCACGGCCCACAGTGGGACAGGGCGTTAGTAAGCTGTTTGCCGCGGTAAACCCGATCGGCAAAGACATGCTGAAGCCTCGGGAAGCGGTCTCGCAGGTGCTCGAGCAAGGGGACCGCGCCATGGACATCTTGAACGTTTGCAGGATGGACATGGGCTGCGAGCAGAAGGCCGTTGGTATCGGTGACGATGTGCCGCTTGCGCCCATGCAGGCGTTTGCCGGGATCGAAGCCACGAGGCCCTCCGGCCTGCGTTGTCGAAGCAGTTTGGCTGTCGATGACGGCAGCCGTCGGCGTTGGCTTATGGCCGAGCTTCTTCCGTGCCCGCCGCACAAGGACTCCAACGATCCTGTGCCACTGCCGCTGTCGCGCCAAGCGTAAAAATAGCCCTGCACCGTCGAGTATGGCGGGAACTCCTTGGGCAAGGCTCGCCATTGGCAGCCGCTCGACACAATATAGAAAATCGCCTGCACGATCTCGCGCAGATCGACCTCGCGCGGCCGGCCCAATCGGCGTCGGGGCGGCATCTTCCGGGCGATAAGCGCCCACTCGGCATCGGTCAGATCGCTTGCGTAACGCAGTCCACTGCGCTGATACTGATTACGAGCGGCTTTGGTCCACGGCATGGTGTCCTCCCTCGAATCTTTGCAAATCCGAAGGAATCACAAGCCCGCCAAAACCGCTCACTCTTTTTCGGTCAGGCTCTGAGGAGGTGAAGCGGGCTTCGATCGCGCTGCACCAACAGTGCAGGCGTGGAGCCGACTTGCTAGTCGAGACGCGTGTGCGTGTGGCCTTCGTCTCGGCTGGCAAAGCTCAACGCATCCCCAAGAGCTCGAGGGATGCCACGGAAGCGAGCGTTAAGGGTGCTTCTCAGGCAGGCTGATTTTTGGCTGTGGTAAGACGCCCCCAAGGATCGGCGCAGCCAGCTGGAAAACGGCTTTTCGCGTCCGTCGCCTGTGCAATAAGGCGCGCAATTCCGTCCAGCGTTGCCGGACATTGATTTGGCGTGACAGCCGTTGATAGCGGGCGATCTTGGCGCCGTAAGGGATGCGCTGCTCACACATGGTTTCCGCGCAGAGTCCAATTCCCGCAACCACCGATGCTTGGGATAGCAAGCCATACAGAGCCCCGGCCTCCGATGTTGGGATCTCGGTCGAGACCTTGGTCGTTCGCCCTGCTTCATCAAAGTCGAGCGGCGGGATCGGAATTCCGTGGCTCGACAACTTGCTAGCTGTCGCGAACACGATCTCGCGGAGCAATCCTAGCCTGCCATCCGCGGTGCGGGTTGAGGGCCCCGCTTATTGTTGCGCGTGCCGAACGACCAGACTCTAGATTCCCGACTTGACCTGATATTCCTACATCTGGTTGGCCTAAACCGTCGACGGAAAATTAGGTTCGGACCTGCTCGATGGACTGCCACATCGCAGGACGGACACTAGCGGACATGCAACGGCGCAGGTAGGTATGTCGCCCCTGGCCGAGTATGTGGATATCGCGCGTTGCCTTTGTCCAAACAGGCCAGGCCTGGAAACAAGATGGCCACTCGCCGGGAGACCCTGCCTGAGGAAAACTCGAAACAGCCTGTAAACCAGCACTACGTGTCTACCTGCGCCAGTTCGCCAATGAGCATGGGAAGGCTCACCACATCTTCGATCGCAAGAAGGCCCAGAGCTACAAGAACAACACCGAGGATGTGGCATGCCTGAACTACTTCAATCGCATCCATCCAGCTCGGGACTGTATGGATCCCGACGCGCTCGAGGCGGCATTGCGCAAGATTTCGGTGAGTCGATCCTCGACGTTTCCTGGCTGACTCAGCTTGATGTTGTTATCGTTGGACATGGCATATCGCTCCTTCGGTGGAGAAGTGGAGGCCTCAAGCACCCCCACATGCCGCCTTCCCGATTCCCGCCGTCACCAACTTTCAGCGATAGCTCGCGGGCGGAAACATGACCGGCTATAAGAAGATCGATCATCTGCTTCAATGCGTTGGCATGATCGACGCACCTCTCCGGAAGCTGCGAACGTCAGACCGTTCGGGCTGAAAGGCCTCAACTAGAATTGGCACGGCGCGCGCAGGATCGCTGTCGCCACATACGAAAACATCAGCGGCCGCGTAGGACCTCTCAGGCCAAGTATGCAAGGTAATGTGCGATTCAGCCAACAAGGCTATTGCGGAGACGCCGTGACCCGGACAAAACTTATGAACATGAAGGTGGAGTAATGTCGCACTCGCCGCACGGATGGCTTTTCGAATTGCGTCTTCCGCAATGGCCGGGTCGTTGAGGTTCTTCGCTCCCCATAGTTCGATGAGTATATGCGTCGCACCGGTAGACAGAGCCGGTGGGGCGTCCTTCTCGTCATCAATAGTCATTAAGAAATCTCCATTGAATTATTGGCCCAATAAGCTGAGCTATTCGGGATTTAGGTGACGAGGTGATCAGGCGCTTGGCTTGCCGGCACTTGCATGCTCTCAATGACGCGTTGAATCCGAATTGCGACGACCTTGGGCAACCGATTTGTGCCTTTGAGCCGCCGCCAGGTCCTTGATGCGGCGATCACCAGCTTGAATACCATCAGCTTGGCGGTGGTTGGCGACAAGGAGGCCTTCGGCCGCACGGTCCTGTATCGCCCGGTGGCGAACACGCGCTCGATGGGTTTGGTGGTGCGCAAGTGATCCCAGTGTTCGGCAAGAAAATCGTAGAAGGCCGGCAGCGCTTCGCGATCCTTGACCAGGCATTCGACCGCCCGGCCGTACTTGGCGCAATCGGCGAAAACGTCGGTCGCCGCTTCGGCGGACGCTCGGTTCGCGCCCAATAGACCTCGCGCAAATCCTTCCTCATGGTGGCCTGCACCGAGACTGAGAGCTTGTCCAGGACGTTCACGGTCTTGTGCACCCAGCCGCGGCATCGCCGACATTGGCCAAACTCGTTGTCATTGATGACGGCGCCCTCAATTGTTTTGCCAAGCCACACCTCCCTTGAGGGCGTGTGGCGCTGCGCGCCAAAGGCGTAACCGTGGCCACCGGCTCCGGTGACAAAGACGTTTGGACTCGCCTTGGGCTCAGTACTATGCCGGACGCGGCGAGGCGGGTATTTGTGCCGTCGGAGATAGCACTGCTGGCTTCGAGTTTGAGGCCAAGTACCCAGCTATTCTTCTGCCAGTCGTAGCCGATCTGGTCGCCTGCCAGAAAAACAGGAGTATCGCCGCCGCCGCCATAGACTGACGGACCGCAGGGATTACTGAAGGAGTTTTGGCCGTAAGCACGGCCGGCGTGCCCGCCAATGTGTCCTCCGGACCAGCTCCACAGAGCCGATGGCAGTTGTACGTCCGCCGAATTGGCTGTGCCGCTTGCGGTGATCGTTGTCGCTCCCCAAAAACGAACTCCAGATCGCATCAAACACTCCGCGGCGCTTTCCCGATCCACTACCGATCGAGCTGGCACCGGTGATGGCACCACGAATGAAGCAAGCAGCGTGCCGCTTGGAAGTGCGCGGTCTCCAGTTGCTTCGTACCGGGTGGGTACGTCACGTTGTGGACAATGGTCTTAAAGCTGACCGTCCGACAGTATGCTGCGCAGCAGGAAGCCCCTTTCCCGCTGCGGCAGCAGAAGGACACTTTTGTTGCCCTGGACAGATTCTCGATCAATCGAGACACATGCCGTAACGGCGAAAGCCAATGGATATCGTCGGCGAGCGGAGCCGGTTTGGAGCTGGACAGTTCTACCCACACAGGGATCGCACGGCTACGCCGCGGTCATCGAAATCCGGCTCGTGGGAAAAATCGTCACGAGGGATCATCACGCAACGCGGCAGGCGCAGGAAAGGCTCATCATCAGCGTCTTCCAGCTTACCACTAATACGAGGGCGGTAATAACAGTCTGGCTCCGGCTTCGCCGTATTGCTAAGCGGCTTGGTCGCAACATTATTCGTATCGGTTCTGCTGTAGGCGCCGAGACGAAGCTTCTGTGACGCGCGAAGAGAACTGCCGAGCATGCATGTCGTGGAGGGTAAGCGAAGGCGCTACGCGCAATTCGATTCCGGTTCGGAAAGCCGTATCGGAACGCCCTTTGGCCTAGACTGGACGTCGCCTGCGGGTCCGCAGCAAACGTTTCTGAGTGAATTTTCGTTTGCACCAAGGCGGACGACTGCGAACATCAACGGATTAAGGAGCTCGCGGCGGATGGTTCTGCACGCCTACGAGTCGTTAGGCTGCCCCCTAGCTATCTCGTGATAGCCACGAGCATCAAAATGTTTGAACGCTTAACGACTGTCCTTCAACGGCTATGGCAAACAACGCCGGCCTCGTTGAAAACGGTAACACACCTCTGTGTTCGTTCTTGCACAATCGATGTCATCGCTTAGGCGCCGCAGGCGACCTGCAGCTTGGCGAGCGCCAAGTCCACTTTCATGAGGAAAGCACAAATGCAAGAAACCACAAGCCGGAACGAGTCTCTGAGCGCGTTGGTTGCGAGTGCCATGCAGATTATCGCGTGTCTACTACAAGAACCGGGAGATGCCAACGCCAACTTGAGGCGCTAGCGTCCGGTCGTGTTCCCTGCCGATCATCGAGGAAATCGAAGCGAACGCAAAGGACGAGAAGCTGAGAATGGGAGAAACGACACACTATGACTGGCAGAACCAGGGCGGCTACGCAATGCACACCTCAATCAGGATCCCCGGTGTTCTGATTTGAGGGCTGCAGACGGCGACGAATGGCGAGACGCGTATGCCCACGGAAGATCGATCAGGCAAAAATCAGCTTGTGGAACGTCAGCCGGTCGACGCGATCAAGGCGATCGATCGCCTTGCAAGATCGGAACCGGAGAGGGTTGCGCTGAGGTACGGCGCAGACGAACTTACGTACAAGGCGCTGCGAGTAAGATCGGAATCCCTCGCGAGGACGTTACGAGGGCGGTGCGCTCGCGGCACAGTGATTGGCTATTGGGGTGAGCGGGACCTCGACTGGGCGACGGCGGTAGTCGCAATTTTGAAGGCTGGATCAACGTACCTGCCGCTCGATCCGTCGTTACCGGCTCCGCGTACATCATTCATGATCGAGCAGAGTCGCTGTGCTCTGATTATGGGGCCACGCCAGCTGGATTCGGTCAGCCCAATCCGGGCGAGCAGCAAAGGCGCCACGCAATTCATGACGATAGAGGCGGCGCTGCGCGAGGGCCAGACTTCGTCTGTTGTGCCATCATGGAACAAGGATGGACTCGCTTACATTCTGTTTACCTCTGGTTCAACGGGCCGTCCTAAGGGGGCAATGATCGAACGTGCAGCCCTAAACAATCATCTGGCTGCAAAGATTGATGCCCTGACCCTCACTCGGACGGATTGCATCGCGCAGACGGCATCGCACTGCTTTGACATCTCGTTATGGCAGCTTTTGGCGGGGCTTTGCGTCGGAGGCTGTACCGCGCTCATTGATGATGCGACACTGAAATCGCCAGTGTCGCTTCTCAAAGCGATTCAGGGACACGGCGTGACGGTAGTCCAACTCGTTCCGTCGATGCTTGCAGTATTTGTTGAATATTTGCAGCCGCTTGCGGCGGCTGATCGAGCTCTGGACGGTTTGCGGATTATTTCGACGGTCGGAGAACCTTTGACACCCGCACTGGCGCGCGCGTGGCTTGCCTTATATCCGCGGGTCCCCATTCTCAACCACTACGGGCCGACCGAGTGCGCGGACGGCGTCACGCATCATCTGGTTTCCGCGCCGCCTGCGCTGGCTGACGCTTATGTGCCGATCGGCAAGCCGATTTCTAATCTTGAGGTTTATATCGCCGACGGGCCGCGGCTGTGCAAGGCGGGAGAGGTCGGTGAAATCTGCGTTAGCGGCGTTGGCGTCGCTGCTGGTTACGTCAATGACGACGTCCGCACCAAGGATGCCTTTGGGCCAAACTGGTTCTCAAACGTTCCGTCCTTCCAGCGCCTATACAGGACGGGCGATCTCGGGCGCGTTCGTTCCGATGGTCTTTTGGAATGTCTCGGTCGACGGGACCGTCAGGTCAAAATCCGCGGACACAGAATTGAGCTAGGAGAAATCGAGGCTCGCCTCTCCGCTCATCATTCGGTGCGTGGCGCCGTCGCGGTCGCGTCCGTCTGCGCAGGCGTAAAGCTTATGGCGAGAGACATAACCAGGGCCGAGGGGGAAAGCGGGACGAGACGACTCATCTCGTATGTGTCCGCTCCAGCTGAGGTAACGGAAGGCGAGCTTCAGCACTTCCTTGCTGAAGCGCTGCCCATCTACATGCTCCCAGACAGAATCATCCACGTCGACGGTATTCCACTGACCAGTAATGGAAAGGTCGATTTTGGAGCTTTGCCCGACCCGACCAGTCTTCGCCCTCCATTGCCGACGCCATTCGAGGAGCCGCAAACCGACCTCGAAGCCCAGCTGTGCCAAATTTGGTCCGGTGTTCTGCGCATTGAGAACATTGGTGTGAATGATCAGTTCATAAGCCTGGGCGGAGACTCGCTCCGGGCAATGCTCATATTAGGCCGTTTGCAGACCCAGCTCGGAGTGAGAACGGATTTCAGGCTGGTCCTGAATGGAACGATCCGATCTCTCGCGGCTTCGATCTCGGCGCGAGCCGAATCTAGGCCGTGCACAGCACCGGCTGGCGGAAAGCTTACACGATCGCCTCTGACGCGAGTTCAAGAGCACCTATGGTTTCTTTCGCAGCTCGATCCGTCTGCCAGGAACTACATCATTCAGGGCGGCCTGCGAATGCGGGGCATCATCGATCTGGCCGCGTTCAATCGCGCCTGGACCGATGTCGTTCATTCCCATCAGGCACTTTCGGCACGCTTTATCGACGAGGACGGTCCGGTTCAGCTTTTTGATGCTCCGCACTGCGCAAGTCTCGAATTGACTGATGCATCTAATCTCACGTCGCAGGAGGCTGAGAAGCTGATCGCAGAGCTAAGGCGAACAGAGCTGAACGGCAGCTTTGATCTCAGCCAAGGTCATCTCTTTCGCGCGCGCATGATCAGTTTTGGCCCTGACAACTATCTCATACTGATCACCGCTCACGAAATTATCATCGATGCCTGGTCGATCTCTGTTCTGCTCAGGGACCTTCGACAAAGGTACGTCGATGCCGCGGCGTTTCTGCCAGAGAACCGAGTGTCACTCTCGACCTACGCGGTCTGGGAAACACAACACGCTACTCCGGAGGCGCTTGCCAACCAATGTAGCTATTGGCGTCGTCAGATTGGTGATGATCCGCCGGTGCTTTCGCTTGGAACGGCACGGGCGCGGCCGCAGACAAATTCGTCTCGCGGCGCATCGCATGCGGTGCTACTTGGCAGCGATCTATCCCATCAGATAAGGGAGTTTGCGCGCCGACATAGGTGCACCACGTCGACAGCACTCCTCGCATGTTTCAAGCTTCTGCTGCGGATGTATAGCGGTCAGGATGATATCATCGTTGGCATACCGCACGTCGTACGGGATCAACCTGGCAGTGCCGAAATTGTTGGTTTCTTCCTGAACATGCTGCCAATCCGCACCGCGATCGATGTGGGCCAGTCCTTTGCGGTTCATGCCTTGCGGATCCAGGCTGTGGTCAGCGATGCCATCGCAAATTCGGCATATCCGTTCGGCTGGATAGTAAGGGATACCAGGCTACATCGCGAAGCGGGACGATCACCGATCTTCCAGGTTATGTTCAACATGTACTCCGAGGCGGCGGAGCCACGTGGCCAACATGAGTTGGATCTGACATTCCGCGAATACGAGACCGGCTACGTAAAATTCGATCTGACATTGTACGCACAAGATCAGGGCGAGGAAATTGCCCTCCAGCTAGCGTACGCGGAAGACATATTTTCCAGTGATCTGATTATCCGCATGGCCGACAATCTGCGCCGTTTGATTGCAGCGTGCATTGAGAAGCCGCTTACGCCCATTCAAGATCTGAGCTGCCTCAGTGAGTCAGACGTCACTATGCTGGACGCGCTAGAGGGCTCGGCGCAGTCATATGAGACCGAATGTCCGCTTGTCCGAGCGTTCGAGCAAATCAGCGTCTCTAATCGCAGCGAGGTGGCTTATTGTGGTGATTTCGGTGAGGTCACATTCGGCCAGTTGCGTGAGCGCGTAACAGCTATCAGGTCGTTACTGCAGACTTCTGACGTGGGGGCTGGCGACATGGTCGCAATGCTGGTCGACCGGTCGCCTGACGTTGCCGCTGTTATTCTTGCCGCACGAGCTTTGCAGTCCATTGTTGTCCCTATATCGCCGGATTATCCGCGTGATCGGATCGAACATATCCTGCGAGATAGTCAAGCAAAGCTTTTGGTTCACGCAAATACCTCTGAGCCTGCTTTTGGAGTGACGTCGAGATGTTTATTGACTCTAGAAGCGTGCGGCGCGCCCGCGCGCGATTTTGAGTGCAGCGACAAACCACCAGATCAGGGAATTGCGAGCCTTATATACACTTCGTCCTCAACCGGGAAGGCGAAGGGAGTTCTTATACCGGAATCGGCAATTCTCAATCGACTGAACTGGATGTGGCGACGCTTTCCGTTCGATAGTACCGACGTGATGGTTGTCCAGAAGTCCGCATCAATTGTTGCGTCCGCTTGGGAGTACTTTGGGGGCCTTTTGAGAGGCGTGCCCGCGCTGATCCTAACCCAAGAGCAGTTGCTGGATCCAGATCTGTTGTTGTGCACGTTGGCGAGACATCGCGTGACACACTTGTTTGCCTCGCCGCCACTCCTGTCCGGGCTCATTGCTTCCCAAGAACGGCGCTCGCGACCGACCGCCTTGCGCTTGGTCACAAGCAGCGCCGAACCGATGCCGTCCTCGCTCCCTGTTCGCTGGCGTGAGTATTTCCCGGACGTGCCGTTGTGGAACTTCTATGGTGCTACGGAATGTGCATCCAATGCGGCAGTCTACGAAACATCGGATACCTGCGACGGCACGTCGCACGTCCCCGTTGGACGCCCAATCGATAACGTCAAACTCTACGTGCTCGATGCCCAGTTGAAGAGAGTCCCGGTCGGAGCCGCCGGCGAACTCTGCATCGCGGGACGCTGCGTGAGCGCTGGGTACTGGCGGGATCAAGATCGGACCAACCGCTGTTTCGTGCCGAATCCGTACGACGGCGGGCAATACGGCGTTCTTTATCGAAGTGGCGATATCGCGCGCATCTCAACAAACGGCCTTCTCGAGATTTGCGGCCGATCGGACAACCAGATCAAAGTACGGGGCTTTCGCATCGAGCTGGAGGAGGTCGAAGCGGCCCTTGAGTCTCATCCGGCAATCGCAAAGGCCGCGGTCGTCGCAGAAGACATCGATGACCATCGTCGCTTGACGGCCAGCTTGGTTCCGGCTCGCGACGGTCTAAGCTCTGCAGATATTGTCACCCATTTGCGCCACACATTGCCGTCCTACATGATTCCAGCCGCCTTTCGTTTGGTTGATAGTATCCCCCTTACGGCGAGCGGAAAGATAGATCGTGCTCGCCTGTCGTCCGTTCCTTACTGCGAGGTCGGGCCTGTTCCATCTGCTGAGCTCTGCACGAGGAAGGAGCGTATTCTTGCTGGGATCTGGCAGGATCTATTAGGCGCCAAGTGGGTCGGATTCGATCAAAGCTTCTTTGATATCGGCGGCGACTCTCTTCTGAGCGTGCGCTGCGTCACGCTGGCGCGCAAAGCCGGGCTGAATCTCACTGTCGACCAACTCTATCGAACACCGACCATCAGGGAATTGGCGACAGACGGAGCGGCAGTTACACGCGATACCTTCCTTTCCGGGGATGGCTCATTGCCAGTTACCCCCGCAATCTCATCTTGGAACCGTCTTGTCGGCTTCGATGAGCATTTCAACATCGGCGATCTGTTCTTCTTGCCCGGCGCCATCCTGAATATCCGAACGCTGGAACGCGCTCTTGCCCATGTCATGGATAGGCACGAAGGCCTCAGACTCCGTATTGCGCGAACCGGCGATGGTCTACGTCTGACAATCGGGCCTTCCGTGGCCGAACGCCTCGTGGAGGAGATCGATCTTGTCGGAATGACCGACCCACAGCAGCGTAAGGCAATCGAGAGCATCTCAGCAAGACGTCAGCACATGTTTCGGTTTGACGGCCAGACGCCTCTTGTTAACGTCACGGTGTTCCGCACATCGGAAAGCGGCGATTACTATCTGCTGGTCCTGATGCATCATTTTGTAGCGGACGGGATAGGCTATCGACTGTTCCTGGAAGCATTGGATGCGGCGTACGCCCTTGCCTCAGGCCACGCCGTGAGTGGTCCCGAGAACATACAAATGCTCTCTGCATGGTTGAAGCGCCTTGAGCACTACGCGAACAGCGAAGCGCCAGCCGAACTCAACTACTGGGAGAGGATTGACTACCATCAGTTCAATTTGCACGTCAGCGCCACCTCATCGGGCGGCGCGAGCGTTTCGAAAGTGACCGCGAGAGAGCTTCACTATGCACGCCTTGAAGGTCGCATGGATGAAGCGAATTGCCGATCCCTTTGGGAAGATCAGGGCAAGTACCATCTTGAGATTGACGAAGAAGCGACAGCTGATCTCCTCAATATTTCAGCCAGATTGGCGCATTGTCAGGACTTTGATGTGTTTCTTGCCGCCATTTCTGGCGCCTTTGGACGCGTTTTCGGCAACTATTCGCTCTGGATTGATAGCCTTACCTCAACCCGAGGTCGGCTGTTTGACGATCTCGATCCATCTCAGATCATCGGCCATATCAGCGAGCTCGTTCCGCTTCCCTTGAGTCTCACCGGAACGGAGCCCCGTCCCGATCGTGCTCGTTCAATATACCGCCAGCGCAATGCCCTGCCGCGCGGAGGAATAGGCTTTCGGGCCATGAAATTCCTAAACCGAGATCCAGCCGTGCGGAGCCGGATCGATCGCCTGCCCTTACCCAGGATTGGATTGAATTATCGAGCGGGTTTGCAGCGCCATTTTCCACGCCGTCTCCTAGCCAAGGATCCTTCTCCACTTTGGATCGGCGAAGACATGGATGAAGGGGCCGTGATTCACCTCTTCTGGTTCGATGTCGGATATCAAGCCGGCCATCTACAGATCGAAACGAGGTATGATCCAACCCACGTCGGTTATGAGGTGACCCGTAATCTTTGCATGGTGTTGCAACAGGAGCTGTTGCAGACGATCAGCGAATTCGGAAGAGCTGGGGACACCTTCATCCATGAATGAGCCGGATGCGAAATTCACCGTCGAGAGCGATCGCGATGTGATGCCAAAGAAAAAGCAGCACATCGATCTATCGGATCCCAATCTCTCGAGCCTTATCCTGCGGCTCGCCATTCCGTCTGTTGTTGGCTTATCGATCAGAGCCGGCTCCGCAAATCTGAACAGGTCGATAAGTGGAGTTTCTGCCTGACAGCGGGCACGCTGGTGCCTGCGAATCAGGAGCGACGATGAGCAGACGAGCACGCCGGAATCACACACCGGCCTTCAAGGCGAAGGTGGCGCTTGCCGCCGTCAAGGGCGACCGGACGATAGCTCAGCTGGCCGAGCAGTTCGACGTCCACCCCAATCAGATTACGGCGTGGAAGGCGCAGCTGGAGGGCGGAGCTTCCGGAGTTTTTGGACCTGGCAGCGCTGCGCCGGCCACGCCTGCGATCGACGTGAAGTCGCTGCACGCCAAGATCGGCGAGCTGACGCTGGAGAACGATTCCTAAGAAACGGCACCAGCTCCCGGTTCCAAGGGGTGCAGGACAAAGCCGAATGCCTTGGCACGTCGGTGCAAATTGTTGATCACTCGCGTCCGATAGCGTGTCT